>JBMSXZ010000016.1:0-27612 GCA_049426205.1 Cyanobium sp. | reverse complement strand
GGGCTGACATCCTCAACCGCGCTGGTCTGGGCATGGAAGTGATGCACGAGCGCAATGCTCACAACTTCCCCCTCGACCTGGCCGCTGCTGAAGCCACCCCCGTGGCCCTGACCGCCCCGGCGATCGGCTGATCTCAGCCTCCAACCCAGCAGCCCTCGGGCTGCAGGATCAGCCCTCGCTACGGCGGGGGCTTTTCTGTTGTGGAGGCTCTTGGGGCTGGCAGGGCTGCCCAACGCTGCAGGGTCAGGCCTTGCTGGTGACGACGGGGCGGCGCCACAAGCTGGCCCCGCCTCAAGCCTCAGAGGGCCACCGTCGGAAGCGAAACGGCAATGGGATCGGCCGCGGCTGCTGCCGAGGGCAGGGGGATCCGTTCAAGGCTTGAGGCGCCTGCCCTCAGGCCGCTTCCCGGGCGCTGGGGGGACACGGGGCTTCGAGGGAGCGCCTGCCACGGCTGCGCAGGTGGCGGCTCTCCAGCGGCGTAGGGGCGGGAACCAGCCGAAAGCGCTCCAGCGCCTCGGTTTCCCAGCCGTGCACCTCCAGGAAGGCCTGAACCCGTTGCACGGCCACCTCCGGCGTGATCAGGCGAAGGGCACGACTCGGGTCGGAGCTGAAATGGCCGTTCTCATCCAGCCAGCGGGGATGGCGGTGGCCGGAAGCGGCCAGGGTCACACTCCAGCGTTGGGGGTGCGCCATGGATCGGAGCGGAGGGGTGCCGGAATACTGCCAAGAACGGAGGGAATGGGCCAGCGGGGGAGGCAGCCTGCCGGTCATTTGCAGCGCAGCCGACCGCCGCCGGAGCGCTGGGCCCCTGAAGACCCGCTGGGGATCTGGAGCACGCCGAGCCGGGACGCCACACCCTGCGATCACAGCACAAAAAAGGGCCCTGACCGCTGGCGGTCAGGGCCTGCATGGAGGGAGTGGCCTGGGCACAGCCGCGACAGAGGGCATCCGCGCAGGCTGTGGCGCTCACATCTCGTCTTCCGCCTCAGGTTGGATCGTGCAGTTGCTCGTCGGGTAGGCGACGCAGAGCAGGGCGAAGCCTGCGGCAAGCTGGTCCTTATCCAGGAAGCTCTGATCCGATTGGTCGACCTCGCCGCGGATGATCTTGCCTGCACAGGTGCTGCAGGCGCCGGCCCGGCAGGAATAAGGAAGGTCGATCCCATTCTCTTCAGCGGCATCGAGGATGTACTGGTCATCCTCGCAGTCGAAACTGAGCCCGGTGGTCAGTTCGATTTTGTAGCTGGGCATGGCTGTGCAGGGTTGAAGGCGGACAGGTCAGTCCTGCCAGCATTGTGGGCATCCATCCGTCGCTGGGAACACCTTGGGGCCTGATGTCATCGGCTGCTGATCGCGGCGGCTCCGTGATCGAGAGCTTCTGGGAGGAAGCTGTCGGCTCGCTGCCTTCAGCGGCCTTCTTCTTTCTGCAACAGTTCGAGGGCCCGCTGCAGCGAGGGCGCCAGGGGCCGGTACTGCTGCAGGGCCTCGCTCCAGACCTGGCCGGTTTCCAGGCTCGCTTGGCTGGCCAGGGTGAGCCCCTGCCCCTCCATCAGCCGCAGCTCCTCCAGCGGCACCGTCAGCGGCCCGCGGAACACATGCAGCACCCGCTGCGGATCGGTATGGGAGAACCAGTGCCGCAGGGGGCCGGCCTGCCAGCCGATCTCCTCAACCAGCTCGCGGCGCACCGCCTGCTCCGGTGTTTCGCCCGGGTCGAGGTGGCCGCCGAACAGTCCCCAGGTGCCCGGGTGGACGATGCCGGGGATGTCATCGCGCAGCTGCAGCAGCCACTGCCCCTGCCGTTCGAGCATGGCCACGGCGATCTCTAGGGGCATCGGTGCCTGGGGGCAATGGTTGCAGCCCTTCTAACCCCTCCGGCCTGCACCGGCAGCCCCCGTGGCGCCCTCAGGCCCAATTTCAATAGTCATAACGCCCCTGCAGAAACTCCGCTCGGTCTGCCCTGACGAGATACACACAGAGGTGCTCCTGGGTGATGCGGCGCGACCAAACGCCAGCTCCCAGGTAGTTCAGAGGCTCGGGTTTGCCGATGCCGCTGAAGGGATCGCGCAGCACGGCACGCATCAATTCCAACAGACGCCGGGCGGTGCGTTGGTCGGTGGCGATCCAGGGCTGCAGGTCATCCAGAAACTCTGGATGGCAGACCGCTTCTCGCTGCGTGCTCATGGCTCAAGCCAGGCTTCCAGCTCCTCAAGGGGGCGTGCGGGCGGGGTTTCGGCCTGGGCGCGTTCGAGGGCGGCGAGAAGGCGTGCCGCATTGCGCGGCGAGCGCAGGAGGTGCGCCGTCTCCAGCAGGCCCTTCAGCTCATCGGCCGCCACCAGAGCCACGTCGCCCCCGTGCCGGCACCGCACCATCACAACCTCCCGATCCTCCACCACCCGGTCCATCAGGGCCTTGAGCTGGTCGTGGGCCGCGGTGTAGGTCGTTTCGATGGTCATTCCGGCCGTACAGGATCTCTGTCCAGGTTGGCGCCAACGGCCAAGCCCGCCGCGCCAAAATAAGGCGCCCAAACACGACTCCCACGCCTCCCGTAGCAGACTGCTACAGTCCATAGGGTCGGGGATCAGCGTTGTCCATGCCGAAATCTCCATCCCCGGTGCGGCTGCAGGATGAGCTGATGCGCAGCGCGGCCCTTGTCGGTGCGCTGCATCAGCGCAGCGCCGCCCAACAGGTGGAGTACTGGGCTTCCCTCGGCCGCAACGTGGCCGGGCTGCTCGATCCGGAGCAGGTTCTGGCGGTGAAATCAGGCCTGGCACGCCTCCATGTCGAACCCGTACGGACGGCCGCCGTCGATCCCGAGTCTGTCTTTGCCTCTCTGGAGAAAGCCCGCGACAACGGAAGCCTCGCCGCTTCCGTCACCACAGCCCAGGATCGCTACCAGGCATCTGTTTCCCACCCCGGCTTGCTAGAGCGGATCAGCAGTGATGGCAGCAAAACAATCGGCATGTTTGAGGATGGAGTGTTCCGCTCCTGCGATCCCCTTGCCCCTTGAGCGAGCGACCCCAGTTGTGGATGCTCGTGGGCGGCTATGGCGCTGGCAAGAGCACCTTCTACCGGCTGACCCTTGAGCCCCTGGGTTTGCCCTTTGTGAATGCCGATCTGTTGGCCCGGATCGTGTTTCCAGAGGATCCCGAAGCCCACAGCTACGAGGCCGCCCAACTGGCGGAACGGCAACGGCTTGAGCTGCTGCAGGAAGGCGTGAGCTTCTGCTTTGAAACAGTCTATTCGCACCCTTCCAAGATCGACTTCATCGCTCAGGCAAAAGCTCTCGGCTATCAGATCATCATGGTGTGGATTCATCTGGAGTCCCCGGCGCTCAATCTGGCGCGCATCGCCAGCCGTCTTAGCGAGGGTGGTCACGACGTCCCTGCCGAGAAGGTGAGATCCCGCATTCCCCGCCTGCTCCAACAGGTGCGGACCTCCCTGCCGCTTGTCGATGTCCTGCGGATCTATGACAACTCCTCCGCCCAGGCTCCTTTCCGGCCAGTCCTCACCCTCCGTGAAGGAAGCCTGCGCCTGCATCAGGAGCCACTTCCCCACTGGGCAGCGGCCTGCCTCGCCGACAGTCCGACCCCATGATGACCTCCCACCCCCGGCCGATCACCGAGAACCCCAGTGATTGCGTTGATCGGCGCGCAAGCCTGCAGCGCAGCGGATCTCAGCGTTTTCCACGGGCTTGACGGGCCGTTCCGGGGCGGGCAGGGTAGGGGGGTGCGCAAAGGGTCTTCGGATCGCCTGCCGCGCAAGCCCTCTCGGGGGCTGCTGTCACCACTCGTTGGTGACATCTATTGATTGGAACGGTGGGGGAGCCGGCTCGCCGCATTGTGCGCAAGCATTTGCTGGTCACCACTCGCTGGTGACACCTGTTGATTGGAAACCGAGAGGCCGCCAGAGCATCGGTCGTGCCATTGAGTCGTCACTCAAAGTTCCTCCTTTTTTCATCCTTAACAGGAAAAACTACCAGCTGTTAGGGAGCTCCCTGTTCCAGTCTCCATTCAAGACTGACGGGATCGGTTTCATTCCCTTCCGGCTTTTCTTTCTGCATCAGCCTTTCGATGCACAGCGCCTCAATCCTCAAGGCGTCTGAATGGCTGGCCCCAGCTCTGAACCACGAATCAGGCCGGCAAGAGCCACCGGCACTGGTTCAACAAGTCGCCGGCCATGGCCGAATCACCAGCCATCAGGCCCTGGTGCTTCTGGGGTGTGAGCACCACTGCATCGCAGCTTAGAGGCCGGTGGCCTGGCGGTAGATCAGCAGCAGATCAAGATCGCTGACCACCCACGCATCCCCGCGGCCTTGGCTACCGAAACCCCCACTCGCACAACTCCGGGTTGATCCGCGGCCACAGCCGCCGCCCAAGCCGCCACCTGGGCCAGGATCAGCACCGGCTCAGGCCAGCGCAGCAGCGTTTGCGTCAACGATCAAAAGGGCATGGCGCAGGGTTCCATCGGCAAGACTATCGGGAGTACGGGTGGTGGGCGGGATGTGTAGGGCAGACAGCGATGGCCCAGACCTGCTGGCCATGCCGCAGATGCAGCGACTTGAGGGCCTTCTCCATACCGGATCTGGCGGATTGCTACCAGGGGCCCCAGCTGGGCGGCCGATGATCTCAGCGGCAACGGTTCCCCCCGATCCGCAGGGCGCTGGAATTCCACCGGGATGCCGGTGGGTTTATCCCTCCACCACCATCGCCCTGGCCTGCCTGGAACCGTGTTGATCGGGGGGGGGAGCTGCCCGTGCGCCGCTGGCTGGTGGCCATTGATGTTCCGCAGGGTTCGCCCCTGGAACGACGACAGCCGGCTCCTGCCGGGGCGCGATCACGCAACGGTTTGTTGATGCCCACGGGCTGCTTGGCATCATCGCCATCGATGCCCATGGGCGGCTGGTGCTGGTGCCCAGCCGCTACGCGCCCGAAGACCTGTTGTGCCATCGCCCCTCGGTGAACCGGGTGATGAGCCTGGAAGAGATGGAGCAGGGAGTCGCGGCGGCTTTGGCCACCCCTGATCCCAGAGATGCGCCCCTGATCAGCCCTGCTGCTGCTCCAGCCATTCCTCCAGATCTTCGGCCCCCTGAAAATCGAGCAGGGCCAGGGAGATCTCTTCCAGCTTCGGCAGGCTGAGTGCCTCGACCCGGGAGGTGATGGCAGGCGAGAGATGTCCAAAGCGGCGCTCCAGCAGACGCCCTGCGAGGCTGCGGGCTTGGCGGCGGCGCCCCTCTTCCAGCCCTTCGCTGCGCCCCTCCTGACGCCCCTCCTCTCGGCCCTCCTGCAGGATGTCCTGGTAGGCGGGAGTGTCGCGCCAGAAATCCCTGAAATTCGCGAAGGTGGTCATGATCTCAGCGGTGGTCAGGCCTGGGAAGCGCTCTGAAAGGATAGGAAGGATCAACTCAATCCAATCGGGCCGTTGCCCCAGAAGCTGCTGACAGCGGGGCGTCAACGAGGACGCCTGCTGCACCGGCAGGGTGAGCAGGGCCAGGGCAGGATCAAGGTTGGGCTGAAGGGAGAGCGCCTCCAGATCCACCCAGGTCACGTCCTGCTCCAGGAAGCGCTGCAGCAGCGGTGGGCCAGTGGGGCCGAGCTGGAGGCGCCGGTGGGCCAGCAACACCACAACCCGCAGATGCTCAATCGGCCCCTGTTGCTGCAGCAACCGGAACGTTTCGGCCGCCAGGCGCCGGTGGAAGCCGGGATCGGAGTGCATCTGCACCTCAATCAGCACCACCGGCAACGCCTCACTGCCGCCCGGCAGCTGACGGGGCCAGAGCACAGCATCGGGGGTGTGGGCGGATTTTTTGAGCACCACCGGCCGAAAGGTATAGGTGGATTCTCCCTCTTCCGCCTGGCCGGAAACCGCGACCGGATCGGAGATCAGGCTCCGCACCAGATCGGGCATCGCCTTGAACACTTCGTGGTACCAGTGATCGCTCTGCACGGTGGACTGGAAAGGGGCATTCGCTGGGGCTTTGTTCTTCCAGTGCCACCACCTGTCCCATGGCCTGCGGCGGAAGAGTGTGATCCCTGCCCTACCCTCACCTCTGGCAGCATGCGCCCCCGGTTGTGACCACGGGCTTCTCCCAAGACCTGCTGCTGCTCTGCACCACGCGGCTCCAATCCAGGAAGAGGCGCATCTCTTCCCTGCTCTGCGGAGCCCAGGCGCTGCAACACGAGGCGATTCATGCTGATGCCCTGCCGGCGGGCTTCTTGCTTGAGGTGCGCCAGCTAAGCCTTGCTCAGGCCGCGCACGCTGAGGGCTGCTGAACTCCTGAACTCATGGTCGCTGGTGGTGCTGGCCTGTCGTCAGGGTCCTGCGAGCGCCTCCGCCAGCGACACCACCCGCGCCCGCTCGTTGAGCCGGTAGCCCCGCTCGCCAGGCGTCACCACCAGCAGCTGATCGAGTTCCAGATCCCCCAGCGCCTGGCGCATCGAGGCGCTCAGGCGGGGCGCGTCGGCCCGTTTGATCTCCACGCCGATGCGGCGGCCGCCGCGGCTCACCAGCAGGTCGAGTTCGGCGCCGCCATGGGTGGCCCAGAACCAGGCGCTCTCGGGCCGCCAGGCGGCCAGCAGCTGCTCGATCACGAAGCCCTCCCACGAGGCCCCCAGGCGCGGATGGCAGAGCAGCGCATCGCGGTCGCCGATCTGCAGCAGCTGGTGCAGCAGGCCCGTGTCGCGGATGTAGATCTTCGGGGCCTTCACCTGCCGCTTCAGCAGATTGGCGTGCCAGGGCTGCAGCAGCCGCACCATGAACACCCCTTCCAGCAGGTCGAGGTAGCGGCGGCAGCTGGTCTGGCTCACCCCCAGCGAGCGGCCCAGTTCGGTGCCATTCCAGAGCTGGCCGTGGAAGTGGGCGAGCATCGCCCAGAAGCGCTGCAGGGTGGCCGACGGCACGCGCACCCCCAGCTGGGGCAGGTCGCTCTCGAGCAGCGCGCGGATGAAATCACGGCGCCAGATCAGGCTGTCGCCCTCGCTGGCGGCCAGAAACGCGCGCGGGAAGCCGCCCCGCAGCCAGAGCGCCTCCGCTCCCGCCAGACCCACTTCGGCCAGATCGAAGCCCGCCATCTCCACGATCTCCAGCCGTCCCGCCAGCGATTCCGACGACTGCCGCAGCAACGCCGGCGACGCTGAGCCCAGGATCAGAAACCGCGCCGGTGTCTCCGCCCGGTCAGCCAGCACACGCAGCAACGGGAACAGTTCGGGGCGCCGCTGCACCTCGTCGATCACCACCGTGCCCCGCAGCTCGTCCAGGGCGGTGAGCGGTTCCTCCAGCCGCGCCAGGCTGATCGGATCCTCCAGGTCGAAATAGTTTGCCGAAGTCACCGGCACCAGCTGTCGGGCCAGGGTGGTTTTGCCGCACTGGCGCGGACCCAGCAGCGCCACCACCGGCGCGCGTGCCAGGGCGGCCTGCAGGGCGGCTTCAACGGCGGGGCGGGGCAGCATGGCCGCAGCGTAGGGGTTTGCCTTGAAAATCCTGCAGGAGGTGCACGGATTTCAAGGGTGAATCCGCCATCGGGGCAGCCGCAGCGCCGCCGCAGCGCGAAGAGCCGGGGGGGCGCGTTGAGGGCCGCCTTCAGCGCTGAGGGAGTCCCTCACACCAGCGCCCTGAACAGCCCACGCCTGTGGCCCCATCGGCACATCAGTACTGTTCTCAGTCCTGGACCCATCACTCAGCCTTTGCCTGGGTCAGCATCCGACACCGGGTCCCATGGGCGAGCCACCGCTCAATGTGCTCTGCTCCGCCGAACTCAAGCGCCGCGCCATCGCGGCGATCGAGGAAGCCTTGCGGGCCGGTCCGTTGCATCTGCTCAAGCGCAACCGCCCCACCGCCTTGGTGCTCAGCGCTGACGACGACCAGCGGCTGCAGCGCTCGGCGGCCCAGCCGGAAACAGCCGGCCCCTCCTGCCTGGAGTGGTTGCTGGAATTGCCCGCAGCGGCGGCCGGCCGAAGCCGCAACGCCATCAATGCCGACCTCAACGAACAGCGCGACTGGTGATCGCCTTCCTCGATGCCAGCGCCGTGATCGACGCGGTGGAAGGCGAAGCGGTGTAGGCGGAGGCGGTGAAGCGGCAACTCTGCCAGCTGGCGGCAACGGGGCAGGCCTGCGGGGGCGGCCTCCATCTGGCAGTCAGTCGCCTGAGCTGTCTCGAATGCCGCGTGGGGCCCCTGCGCCGCCGCGATCACGCTGGCCGATCAGGCCGCCCCGAGAGGCTGCCCCGACAGGCCGCCGGCTCCTGGCCTATGGATTCGCGCTTAGGGAGGCGCTGCGCCTGTCCAGCCCGGTGGCGGCGATGTGCCAGGGGGGCGGTGGGGCCTCCCGCTGGCCGGGCCCCGCAGGCAGGCCTGGCCGGCTTGGATAGGGCGCTGGTGCCAAAGCACTGACCGTGGCTTAACCATTTACCATGGCAGATCAATCAAAATCCTTAGGCAATCAACCTCAATCAGATTGCGGTATTGGTGCAAATGACCAAAGGCAGGATTGATGACAAGCTCCCCATTGGGCATTTTGGTGTAAATATCGGGTGCGTGCCTGAATCGTCCCGTTAGGGTTACGGATGCGGATCCTTTGGGTGCCTTGGTTTGGCAGCCAGGGCCGCTCGAGTCATTGCCCGTTGCTGGATCCTTGGAGGGCGAGAATCCGCCCACAAAAATTGTATCGCGAATGCCTTCGCGCCGATCCTTGGTGCCGCTTCGCTTCGGGTCTTGGCTGGTGTCGTCAGGGCAGCCAGGAAGCTTCAAAAGACTGTTCTCGAAATTGTGCCAATAAAGTCCCGAGGTATCAATGGTTTTGCCGGAATATTGCTCGGGTGATTGGATGAGCTCGCAAAAGCCCACTTTGATCGGTTGGTTTGCTTGTGAATCGCCTGGCGCTGCTGACCCGGGCTCTGCCAGGGCGATTCCACCGGCAACGACGAGGACCACGGCTAGGGCTCGATGCCTCAGAGCAAACCTCTTGGCCAAGGCTGAGCAACGTTGATTGGCTTCGGCAAGGTAAACCCGGTTTGGGTTGTTGGCCTGCGTCTCCAGCAACGTCGAAAGCCCCCTGCGTTGGCGCCAGGCGCTGTTGGGAATGCGTTCGGCTCAGGCCAGGCAATCGGCTAGCGCTTCACGCCGGCAGGCATGGATGGCGGCTGCCTTGGCGGTGCCGCCGCTCCATGCCCTGCGCTGATCCGCCCATGGTCCTGTCTCGCGATCGCTGGGGCCTTCAGCCCTCGGCCTGCCGCTGGCGCGGCGGCGAGGGCAAGCGGCTGCTCACCAGCGCAGCGGCAGCCACCAGCAGCGTCGAGGTCCATAGGCAGGCCTGCAGGCCACCCACCAGAACCATGGCGCCGGAGAGCAGCGTGCCCACCAGCCGGCCAGCGGCATTGGCCATGTAATAAAAGCCGACATTGACGCTGACAGCATCGGCATCGGAATAGGCCAGAATCATGTAGCTGTGGATCGAAGAGTTCATGGCGAATACCACCCCGAACACCGCCAGCCCTGCGACCACCGCCACGCCGGGCTGGCCCACCTGACGCCAGAGGGCGATGGCGATCAAGGCCGGAATGGTCGTCAGCACCACGCTCCAGAACCGCACGGCAGCCACTCCGGGAGGTGCGCTCTGCCCCCAGGCCCGACGCAGGGCCGGCGCCGAGCCCTGAACGATCCCATAGCCGATCACCCACAACCCCATAAACCCACCTACCTCCCAGAAGCTCCAACCCAGGGCGGTCTCCAGGAACACCGGCAGCGCCACCACGAACCAGACATCGCGGGCGCCGAACAGAAAGAACCGTGCCAGCGACAGCAGGTTGATGCCACGGCTCTTGGAGAACAGGGCGCTGAAGGCAGGTTTCTGCTTCATGCGGCCCATGTCCGGGGGCAGAACGAGGGTGCCGCCGAAGGCCAGCAGCAGGCCGATGGCCATCACCGCCACGGCGGCGTTGAAGCCGATCGTGGTGAGCAGCACACCCCCCAGAAAGAACCCCACCCCCTTGAGGGCGTTTTTGGAGCCGGTGAGGATCGCCACCCAGCGGAACAGCTGCTGTTCGCCCTTGGGCTGATCATCCGGCGTTTCGGGCACCACGGTCTTGATGGCACTCTTGGCGCTCATCTTGTTGAGGTCCTTGGCAATGCCGCTGATGGCCTGGGCCACCATCACATAGGCCACACTCCACCACTTCGGCCAGCTGTCCGCCACAGGAATCAGCATCAGCAGGGCAGCCACCTGCAGCAGAGTGCCCGTCCAGAGGGTGAGCCTGAGCCCGAACCTGCCGCCAAGCCAGCCGCCATAGAGATTGGTGAGCACCCCGAAGAACTCATAGAAGAGAAACAGCAGGGCGATGTCCAGGGTGCTGTAGCCAAGCGCATGGAAGTGGAACACCACCAACATCCGCAGCGCCCCATCGGTGAGGGTGAAGGCCCAGTAGTTGGCCGTCACGATCAGGTACTGCTGCAGGGCCGTCAGTCCTGTGCTGGCGCGGCTGATGACTGTGGTCGGCGGGGGAGACTCTGGTGGTGTCATGGTGGGAACCCAGCGGCAATCAGCTGTTCAGTGCTGATCGAGGCGTGCCACATGGCTCACCAGATCGGCCAGGCGTGAGCTGTAGCCCCATTCATTGTCATACCAGGCGTACACCTTGAGCTGGGTGCCATTCACCACCATCGTTGAGAGGCCATCGATAATGGCGCTGCGGGAATCATTGACGTAGTCGACCGACACCAGCGGCCGCGTTTCGTAGCCGAGAATTCCCTGCAGGGGGCCATTGGCCGCCACCTCGAAGGCCCGATTCACCTCCTCCACGCTGACGGCACGCTTCAGTTCGAACACCGCATCGGTGAGCGAAGCATTGAGCAGCGGCACCCGAACGGCGTGGCCGTTCAACCGGCCCTGCAGCTCCGGGAAGATCATCCCGATCGCCTTGGCCGAGCCGGTGGTCGTGGGGATCAGGCTCTGGCTGGCGGAGCGGGCCCGGCGCAGGTCGCCCTTGAAGGCGTCCACCACCACCTGGGTGTTGGTGACATCGTGGAGGGTGGTGATCGAACCGTGCGCGATGCCGAAGCTTTCGTGCACCACCTTCACCACCGGTGCCAGGCAGTTGGTGGTGCAGGAGGCCGCCGTGATCAACCGATGCCGGTCGGGCTCATAGAGGTGGTGGTTGATGCCGAACACGATGTTGAGCGCCTCGGCGCCGGCGATCTCGCCCTTGACGGGACAGGCCACCACGACCCGCCTGAGACCCACGGCATCGAAGTAGGGCTGCAGGGTTTGCGGCGTCTTGAACGTGCCGCTGCATTCGAGCACCATCTCCACGCCGGCCTGGCTCCAGGGCACGGCGGTCGGGTCCTGCTCCTGGCTGTAGCCCACCGGGGTGGTGCCCACGACGAATCCCTGGCTGCTTCCCGGCAGGTCCGGATTCGACTGCACGGGCTGCTGCCAGCGGCCATGGACCGAATCAAAGGCCAGCAGATGGGCGGCGCTGTGCGCATCGCCGGCCGGGTCATTGATGTGGACCAGCTCGATGCCGGGCCGTCCCCAGAGGGCACGGAACACGAGGCGGCCAATCCGCCCGAAGCCGTTGATGCCGATGTTCATGGATGGGGACGCGGGGGCGGCAGCCGACGGCGAAACCATAGATCAACCTGGGTTGATTGGATGGGTGCCCTGCGTCACACGTCTTTCCAGTCCGCGCCGCGCCGTCCATCGCCAGTCACTGACCCAGGGCCGACAGACTGCTGCCAGCAGCCCCCGTCCTGTCCCCTGTGGAGACCATGGCCACACCCGCATCAACAGCTGATCCGGTCGCTCCGGATCAGGCCCAGCGGCTGCTGCGCGCCCTGGCCGAGCCGATCCGCCTGCAGGTGGTGCAAGCTCTTCAACACGGAGAACGCTGCGTCTGTGACCTCAGCAGTGACCTGGATCTGGCCCAATCGAAACTGTCGTTTCATCTCAGGGTGCTGAAGGAGGCGGGCCTGATTCACGCCCGCCAGGAGGGCCGCTGGATCTACTACCGCCTGGAACCTTCGGCCCTGCTGCTGCTGCGCGACTGGCTAACTTTGCTCGCTGCCGCCTGTCAGTCCCCCGCGACTCCCTGTTCCTGACACCCCATGCCCGGAACCAGGCACGGGATCGGCAAGACCAAACCGATGCCCCATGCTGGGGTCGGAACGAATGGGTTTGCGGCAATCAGCAGGTCAAGGCACGGATCAAGCGTCGGCCTAAAACACAATGATGTCATCGCGCCACGGGCTGGGGGCTTCGGCTGGGGGCTTGGGCATTGACTGGACTCAGCACAGAGCAGGCGGGAAGGTGTGATCGTCCCGCGCCAGGGCATTGCCAGCCAATGAAGAGCTTCAACATCAGCACCAGCGACCGGCTCTTTTTGATTCCATTGGGGTCCCTGATGCCGTCAAGGGTTGGGACGATCAAGTGTCATGACACACCTCGGAATCGCCACCCTCCTGCCCACCCATGGTGCGAGGATTGCCACCATGCCTGACTGCCTTGTGCTCAGGGCTGCCAGGGTGAGCTGGTAACAAGCTCGTGAAAACGGAGAGGGTGGGATTCGAACCCACGGAAGGTTGCCCTTCAAACGATTTCGAGTCGTTCGCTTTCGACCACTCAGCCACCTCTCCCTGCCAGTCCGCCCCCGGTGCCCCCTGAAGGGCGTTGCCATGGCCGGACGGTCGGGCCGTCGAGCCCAACCCCAACCATCGTAGACAGCGATCACCCCCTGCTCCAGGCCAGGGATCCACTGCCACCGGTGGCGTGCCAGCCGCGCGGCAGTGCCGGGGCGCCTGAGATGCCGTCGCGGGCCTCCAGGGCCCGGGGCGTCGCTCCGCTCTGCCAGACGGTCGCAGCCTGCAGGCCCTGGATCCGGCGGCGTTCGGCCTGACGGGGCGTGAAGCCCAGCCAGAGGGCCGCCGGAGCCGGGCGGGCGGCCTGGGGGGGCAGGCTGGCCAGGGCCTGGCGGTCCGGCAGCAGCAGCCAGCGCCACCTGCCGATCACCAGCCCCAGGGCCTGGCTGTCGGGTGCCAGGGCTTCCAGCTCCAGTCCGGGGCTGCGCAACCGCTGTCCCACCGCCAGGGGCCCCTCCCCCTCGCCGCTCAGCAGCGCCAACCCCGCCTGGGACCGCCAGCAGCTCGGATCGGCTGGAGGCACCGGATCCAGCAGCAGCAGCCAGTCGTAGCGGCCCACCCCCAATCCCTGGGCCAGGCGCGCGGCCTGGCGGCAGCTGTGGGGATCGCCGCGGCTGGCCACCAGGGCCGCCCGCCCCTGGTGGCGGGCCACCAGCAGATCGGCGGGGGCCTGGTGCACCAGCAGCACCGCATCGGCCCGCAGGGCGCCGAGGTGGAGCAGCCCCGCCAGCACCAGCAGGCCCAGGGCGGGCCAGCGCCAGCGCCGGGCCAGGGGCGGCAGCAGCAGGGTGAGCAGGGCGACCGTGAACAGCAGCACCAGCAGCGGCTGGGGGCGACCGGTCTGCCACTGGGCCATCGGCAGGTCGGCGAACAGCTGGGCCACCAGCAGCAGCAACCGCGACGGCAGCGCGATCGCCCAGGCCAGGGCCGGCAGCAGGGGCGGCACCAGCAGGGCCACCAGCGCCATCGCCATCGCCCCGAGGGTGAGGGGGGTGAGCAGGGGCTCGGCCAGCAGGTTGGCCGGCACCGCGTAGAGCGGCACCACCCCGAAGTGGATCAGCTGCAGCGGCAGGGTCCAGAGCGATGCCGCCAGGGGCACCGCCACCGCCGCCGCCAGCAGGCGCCGCAGGCGGCCGGGAGCGGCGCCGGCCAGGGCCGCCGCCAGCGGGCCGGCGCTGACCAGCAGCCCGGCCGTGGCGGCCACCGACAGCTGGAAGCCCAGATCCGCCCACCACAGCGGCCGCAGCAGCAGCATCAGCACCACCGTCAGCGCCAGCAGCCCGATCGGCCGGCCCCGTCGCCCCCCCTCCACGATCAGCAGCGCCAGCGAACCCGCCACCACCGCGCGCACCACCGACGCCTGGGGCCCCGCCAGCAGCAGGAACAGCACGATCGCCCCGCCCGCCAGGGGCAAGCGCAGGCCCCGTCCCAGGGGCCGCGCCACGGCCTGCACGGCGCCGAGCAGCACCGTGAGATGAAATCCGGAGGCGGCCAGGGCATGGGAGAGGCCGGCGGCGCGGAAATCGGCCGTGAGCGCCTCCGGCAGGGGCACCACGGCACTGCCCAGCACCAGCGCCGCCAGCAGCCCGCCAACCTCCGGACCGGCCACCGCCAGGAAGCGATCGGCGATGCGGCGCCGCTGGTCGGCCACCGGGGTGAAGGGGCGCTCCAGCACCCGCCAGCCCTCCACCCGCAGCTCCGTGTGGATCCCTTGCCGGGCCAGCCGTTCGGCGGCGCCCGCCAGCAGCGGATGGGGGGCGTTGCGGGGCCGCCGCAGGGTGCCGTGCACCTCCAGCAGCCAGCCCTCCTGCAGCGCGGGGCATTGCCCGAACCGCAGCGCCGTGGCCCCTTCGGCGGGTCCCGCGCCGCTCTGCAGCTCCAGCACGCCTCGACAGGCCGCGTCGGCGGGTCGCAGGTCCGCCTGCAACCATCCCCGCAACCGCACCGGGGTACCGCCGGCGCCGGTGCCCAGCAGGCGCAAAGGATCGCGGGGACCCGGCACCTGGGCCTGAGCACAACGGACCACGAGCACCAGGGCCAGGGCCAGGCTCACCAGCAACGGGGCAAGCTGCCCGGGGGCAAGCCGCCTGAGGGCGAATCGCCCGGGCGCCAACCGCCACCAGGACGGGAGCACGCGGGGGGGCGGTGATGGCGATCCAGGCGGAGGAGGTGGCGGTGGCAGAGCCTGCGCCGCCGGAGCTGCCGCCGCCGGCAACGGCACCACGGCCGCGGCCGACGCGGCGGGCAGGGGCAGTGCACATGGGGGCTCGGCCGGTGCTGCGGGCGCCGGCGGCACAGGCGGTGGCGGCGGCGGCGGCGCCGAAGGGCGGGCGGAGCGGTTCAGGGCGGTAGCGGACACTGCCCCAGAGTTCCCAGCCGCCGACGGCCGCCGCGCGGCCCCCGGTCAGGCGATCCGAATCAGAGGATCCGGATCAGGCCGGCACCGGCGCGGCCGGCTCGCTGGTACCGCCGCCGGCCTGCGCTTCGGGGGCCTCCTCCGGATGGGTCCGGAACCAGGCCTGGCGCGCCTCACCCTCCAGCAGCGGGAAACCGAGCTGGCGGCGCTCCGCCAGCCAGGCCTCCGCCACCTGGCGAGCCAGGGCACGGATGCGGCCGATCGTGGCGGTGCGCTCCGTCACGGAGATCACGCCACGGGCTTCCAGCAGGTTGAAGGTGTGGCTGCACTTGAGCACGAAGTCGAGGGCTGGCGCCGGCAGGGCCGCCGCCGCCAGGGCGCTGGCCTCGGCCTCGTAGAGGGCAAACAGCCGCTGCAGGCGCTCCGGGTCGGAAGCCTCGAAGTTGTAGGTGCACTGCCCCTTCTCGAAGGGCAGCCAGATGTCGCCGTAGCTGCGCTCGCCGTTCCAGCGAAGCTCCCAGATGCTTTCCACATCCTGCAGATACATCGCCAGCCGCTCCAGCCCGTAGGTGATCTCGATCGACACCGGCCGGCAATCGAGGCCGCCGCACTGCTGGAAGTAGGTGAACTGGGTGACCTCCATGCCATCGAGCCACACCTCCCAGCCCACCCCCCAGGCTCCCAGGGTCGGCGACTCCCAGTTGTCTTCCACGAAGCGGATGTCGTGCTCGGCCTGACGGATGCCCAGGGCCTCCAGGGAGGCCAGATAGGTCTCCTGGATGGCATCCGGACTGGGCTTGATCAGGACCTGATACTGGAAATAGTGCTGGGCCCGATTGGGGTTGTCGCCATAGCGGCCGTCCGTCGGGCGGCGACAGGGTTCCGGGTAGGCCACCGCCCAGGGCTCCGGACCCAGCGCCCGCAGCACGGTGTGGGGGCTCATCGTGCCCGCCCCCTTCTCGGTGTCATAGGGCTGCAGGATCAGGCAACCCTGCTCCGCCCAGAAACGGTTGAGGGTGGCGACGATGTCCTGAAAGTGCATCAGACGTCCTGGCAGTGCTTCCGACCGTGCCGGGCGCCAGGCGGGCACCCCACGGAGGGCCTTCATGGTGCCATGGGGGCCCGGCCTGATCCGGGTCGGGAGCCGCGGCCCCCATCGCGTGCGGGACTGGTGGGGTGAATCCCCGCTCAGCCCTTGGGAATCCGCAGCTTCTGGCCGGGGAAGATTAGATCGGGGTCTTCGATCACCTCGCGGTTGGCTTCGAAGATCTCCTTGTAACGGGCGCCACTGCCGTAGACCCGCTCGGCGATCGCCCAGAGGCTGTCACCCTTCTCCACCAGCACGAATTCGGCGTTGCCGCCACCGGCCCCGGCCAGGGCGCCCGCCTCCACCTTGCCGACACCCTCCACATTGCCGGCCATCAGGACCGCCTTCTCGTAGGCGGCCTGGTCGCTGGCGGTGCCGCTGATCACGGCCGTCTCGCCGTCGAGGGCGACCTCCAGGCCACTGACCCCGGGGTTGTTGGCCTCGATGTGCTGCTTGAGCTTGTCGGCGGCATTGGCCTCGCCGCGGTTGAACACCTTCTTGCCGACGTTGGCGACAAAGTCGAACAGGGGAACGCCCATGACCGTTGGAGATGAGAGCTCAGGCTAGGCAGGGCCGGACCAGGCCACAGCCCCCCCGGCCGGGGAGCCGAGGTGCGGATCTCGGCACCTTGTCAGCGTCGGGGTCTCTGGGTGTACGCCAGGCCACCCCACCGGGATGGCCTCGCGGCACCGGCCTGGTGGGCAGCCACGCCACAACGGCGCCCTCGCGGCCCCTGCCGCTGAATCCCTCCCGGCCTTCAGGCCTTCAGGCCACCAGCTCCAGCAGCCCCATCAGCCCCGCGGCCAGGGGGCGATGGCGCACCTGCCGGAAGCCGGCGGCCCTGGCCAGGGCCTCCTGCTCCGTGGCCCCGGGGAAGCGGCGCAGGCTGCTCTCGAGATAGGCGTACTGGTCGCTCAGTCCGACGCTGCGAGCGGCGGGCACCACCAGGCTGCGCAGGTAGAAGCGCTGGAAGGCGGCCACGGCCCCCGCCCCCGCCAGGCCGGGGCTGGTCTCCGGCCGGTTGAAATCGAGCACCGCCGCCCGCCCCCCCGGCCGCAGCAGCCGCCGCAGCTCCCGCAGCCCGGCGCCGGGATCCTCCAGGTTGCGCAGGCCGTAGGCCATGGCGGCCCCATCGGCCCAGCCCTTGTCGAGGCCGGTGGCCAGGGCATCGCCACAGTGAAACTGCAGCGGCAGCCAGGGTTGCTGCGCCGCCCGCCGTTGCGCCACCGCCAACGGCGCCTCGGCGGCGTCGAGGCCGAGCACCGTGCCGCCGGGCCGCACACCCTGGGCCAGCAGCAGCGCCAGATCACCGGTGCCGCAGCAGAGATCCACGAGCCGCTGACCGGGGCGCGGCCGGATCCAGGCCAGGGCCTGCCGCTTCCAGAAGCGGTGCAGCCCGAGGCTGAGCAGGTCGTTGAGAAGGTCGTAGCGGGGGGCGATCGTGTCAAACAGCTCACGCACCCCCTGGGGATCGCCGGGGGTCACCATCGCTGGACCGGTCCAGGGATCGGGGAAAGGGGCATCGGCGGAGGATCAGAGGCCGGGTGGCTCGGCGGGCGCATCCCAGGGCAGCACAATCGCATCGAGGCTCACGCCGCTCTCCGGATCCAGAGTCACCGGGGCCAGGTTGCGGGCCTCGAGGCGGCCCGGACCGGTGAGGGTGATCACCATCACGGTGGCCAGACCCACAGCCGCGGAGCAGACCATGCAGCCCGCCAGCATCAGGGCAAACTCGCGACGCTCGCTGGCGGCCTGCATCAGGTGCAGGGCCCAGGCCACCAGAGCCACCACCACGGCGACCATCAGCAAGGCCAGGACCGTAATCAATGGAGCGTGGGAAACGACCTGGGGGACCACGGCGGACCGCTGCGCAACAGAACTCTTATTTCTCAATGTAACGACACAGTGCCGGCTGTCGCGCCCTCCAGGGGGCGCAGCGGCAGGCCCCGCTGCAGCAGGTCGGTCTTGATCTGCTCCACGGTCAGCACGCCATCGTGCAGCAGCGAGGCCAGCAGGGCCGCCGAGGCCTTCCCCTCGCTCAGGGCCGCGGCGATGTGGTCGATGCAGCCGGCGCCGCCCGAGGCGATCACCGGCACCTCCACCGCCTCCGCCACCGCCCGGGTCAGGGCCAGGTCATAGCCGGCCTGGGTGCCATCCCCATCCATTGAGGTGAGCAGGATCTCGCCCGCCCCCAGCGCCACCACCCGCCGTGCCCAGGCGATCGCATCGAGGCCGGTGTTCTCGCGCCCCCCGCGCACGAACACATCCCAGCCGGCCCCAGCATCCCCGGCGGGATCGCGGCGACGGGCGTCGATGGCCACCACGATGCACTGACAGCCGAACCGCTCGGCCCCGCGGCTCACCAGATCGGGATCGCGCACCGCCGCGGAGTTGAGGCTCACCTTGTCGGCCCCTGCCCGCAGCAGCTCCGTGATCCCCTCCACCTCGCCGATGCCGCCGCCCACCGTGAATGGGATCGTCACCGCCTCGGCGGTGCGCCGCACCAGGTCGACCAGGGTGGCGCGGCCCTGGTGGCTGGCGGCGATGTCGAGGAACACCAGCTCGTCGGCGCCGGAGCTGGAGTAGCGGCAGGCCAGCTCCACCGGATCACCGGCATCGCGCAGGCCGACAAAATTGACCCCCTTGACCACCCGGCCATCGGCGACATCGAGGCAGGGAATGATGCGCTTGGCGACCATCCGGTGGCGGCGGCGGGATGGAACTCAACAATGCCAGAGCTGACGCGCAGCCAGGGCGCTTTCGCCGGTGGGGGCGCCGCCGCCTGTCCTGGACCGGACGGGGCTGGACCGGACGGGGACGGATTGGACGGGGACGGATCGGACGGGGACGGTTGGCCTGGCGGACCAGAGCCGCCCAGGGCCAGTGTTTGCGGCGCTGATAGGGTACCCCGACCCTTCCAGCTCCCGCCCTCGCCATGTCCCAGGCCGCGATCAGCATCGGCTCGAAGGTGCGCATTACCCGGGTCCGCGATCGGATCCCCGCCGATCTGGTGGCCGCCCTCAAAGCCAACCCCACCGGCACCGTCACCGATTACCGCCTCACCGATGGCAAGGGCATCGGCGTGGTCGTCACCCTGGCCAATGGCTCCAGCACCTGGTTCTTCGACGACGAGATCACGCCGGCCTGAGCGCGTCGAGCTGTTCCATCGTCCGCCGCCGAGCCCTACCGAACCGTGAGCGAGCCCATCGATCCGTCCCGATCCGTCGAATCCGCGCCCGAGGGGGGGGCGGCCCGCCAGATGCTCGGGATGAAGGGGGCCAGCACCACCTCCAACATCTGGAAGATCCGGCTGCAGCTGATGAAGCCGGTCACCTGGATCCCCCTGATCTGGGGTGTGGTCTGCGGCGCGGCGGCGTCCGGTCGCTTCCACTGGACCCTGCCGGAGGTGGGTGCCTCGATCGCCTGCATGTTGATGAGCGGTCCGCTGCTCGCCGGCTACACCCAGACCCTCAACGATTACTACGACCGCGAGATCGACGCGATCAACGAGCCCTACCGCCCGATTCCCTCCGGTGCGATTCCACTCCCCCAGGTCAAGCTCCAGATCTGGGTGCTGCTGATCGCCGGCCTCGCCATCGCCCTGGCTCTCGACCTCTGGGCAGGCCACCGCACGCCGGTGCTGCTGTTGCTGGCCCTGGGGGGATCCTTCGTCAGCTACATCTACTCGGCGCCGCCCCTCAAGCTCAAACAGAACGGCTGGCTCGGCAACTATGCCCTCGGTGCCAGCTACATCGCCCTGCCGTGGTGGGCCGGACAGGCACTTTTCGGGACGCTCACCTGGACCACGGCTCTGCTCACCCTGGCTTACAGCCTCGCCGGTCTGGGCATCGCCGTCGTCAACGATTTCAAGAGCGTTGAGGGTGACAGGGCCCTGGGGCTGCGCTCCCTGCCGGTGGCCTTCGGCATTGAACGAGCCAGCTGGATCAGCGCCGCGATGATCGATGGGTTTCAGCTGGCGATGGTGGCGGTGCTGATCGCGATCGGCCAGCATTTCGCCGCCGTCCTTCTGGTGCTGCTGATCATTCCCCAGATCACCTTCCAGGACATCTGGTTGCTGCGTGATCCGCTTGCCTATGACGTGAAATATCAGGCCAGCGCCCAACCCTTCCTCGTGCTTGGCATGTTGGTCACGGCCCTGGCGATCGGCCACAGCGGCCTCACGGCAGCGGCGGCGGCGCCGCTCTCCCTTTGACCCGCCTCACCACCGGCCAGCGGGGCCGCCGCCGCCAGCCGCGTCCTGAACGCTCCCCCGCCGGAGCGGATCGGATCCGGACCTTGCTGATCCCCGGACTTGCCGCCACCGGCATCGGCGTCGGTGTCGCCCTGGCCCAGGCCGCCCTGGTGGCCGGCATCGATGGGCTGCTGCCTGATGCCAGCCGCCTGAGCACCTACAACCGGCCCGGCACGCTCACCGTGCTCGATGCCAACGGCCAGGTGCTGTTCAAGGACGGCCCTGCCACCCGCGAGCGGCTGGTCAGCGGCAAGATGCCCAAGCTGATCGAGCGGGCCTTCGTGGCGGCCGAGGATCGCCGCTTCTATCAACACGACGGCATTGACGGGGTCGGCATCGCCCGGGCCATGCTCCGAAACCTGAGGGAGGGTTCGGTCGAGGAGGGCGCCAGCACGATCACCCAACAGCTGGCCCGCACCGTGTACCTCGACCAGGACCGCACCCTCTGGCGCAAGCTCAAGGAGGCGGCTCTGGCAGGAAAGATCGAACGCCAACTCAGCAAGTCACAGATCCTCGAGCAATACCTCAATTTCGTCTATCTCGGCTCCGGCGCCTATGGCGTCGCTGATGCGGCCTGGGTTTACTACTCCAAGACCCCCGATCAGCTCACCCTGCCGGAGGTGGCTCTGATCGCCGGCCTGCCGCCGGCCCCCTCGGTCTATTCGCCCCTGATCAATCCTGATCTGGCCCTCAAGCGCCGCGCCATCGTGCTGCGCCGGATGCGCGAGGCGGGCTTCATCGACGATGCCCAGCTTGATCGGGCCATGGCGGCGCCGCTCGGCCTGAAGCCGGCCGAACCCAAGTACTACGAAAATCCGGCCCCCTGGTTCATCAGCTGGATGGAGCAGCAGCTGCCCAAGGTGCTCAGCAAGGAGGAGCTTGAGGTGGGCGGCCTGACGATCCGCACCGGCCTCAACAAGGCCTGGCAGGCCCGGGCCCAGAGCGTGATCAATCAGGTGGCCGGCGGCGGCGGTCTGCAGGGAGCCCTGGTGTCGATGGAACCGGGCACCGGCCTGGTGCGGGCGATGGTGGGGGGCATCGACTGGAACAAGAGCCAGTTCAACCGCGCCACCCAGGCCCTGCGCTCCCCCGGTTCCACCTTCAAGCTCTTCACCTACACCGCGGCCATCCAATACGGCCTGCGCCCCGAGGACACGATCAGTTCGCGCGAGCGCTGCTACCGCGATGGCTACAAACGCTTCTGCATCCCCGGATCGGGAACGACGATGTCGATCGGCCAGGCCCTCACCAGCTCGGTCAACCCGGCGGCGGTGGCCCTGGCGGAGAAGGTGGGCTACCCCCGCGTCATCGGCGTGGCCCGCAACCTGGGTATCACCGGCGAAATCGGCGAGTACCCGGCGATGGTGCTCGGCTCCAATGAGAAGACCATGCTGGAAATGGTGGCGGCTTACGCGGCGATCAACAATCGCGGCGTTTACGTCGAACCCACCCCCTTCGATGAGATCTACGGACCTGCCGGCGAGCTGCTCTGGAGCCGCCGCATCGATGGCAAGCCCCCCCGCCGCGCCGTGCCCAGCGATGTGGCCGATACGGTGATGGCGATGCTGCAGAACGTGGTCAGGGCCGGCACCGGCCGGCCGGCGAGCCTGCCGGACCGCCCGGCCGCCGGCAAGACAGGCACCGCCGAGGGCGCCCGCGATCTCTGGTTCATCGGCTCCATCCCCCAGCTCACCACTGCCATCTGGTTCGGCTACGACGCCAACTGGAAGACCGGCAGCAGCAGCGCCACCGCCGCAGCCGCCTGGTACAGCTACATGATCGGCCTGCTCAAGGAGATCCCCGTCCAGTCCTTCCCGCCCCGGCCGGTGCTGACCGGTTCCTTCATCCCCTATGTGCCCCCCCGGGGCGCCCGGCCGAACCGCCAGGCCCAGCCCAGCCCCCCGGGCGGCTGGGAGCCCCCCAGCACGCGCAGCGAGCGGCAGGAGGGAGAGGACCGGCCGGAGGCTGAGCAGCGGGACCGTCCCGCCGACGAAGGTCGCTGGACGCCGCCGGAGCCGGAGCCGGAGCAACCTCGCCGCTCCGACTGGAAAGCCCCGGAACCTCCGCGCAACTGGGCTCCGGAACCCCCGGTTCCCGCCCGATCCCGGCCCGAGCCGGCGCCTTCCCGGCCAGCGCCGGCCCCCGCCGCTCCCTCCAGGCCCGCGCCCGCCGCCGTGGCACCGGCCCCTCCGGCCCCCGCCGCCGCACCTCCACCCTCCTCTCCGGCCCCGCCACCGCCCCAGCCGGTGGCGCCGCCGCCCCCGGGCTCCGCCCCCCCACCGCGCCCCTGAGGCCGGTCCGTCGATCACGGCGGCATAGAAGCCATCGCCACCTTCGCGGCCTGGCCACCACTGGTGGTCCAGCCGCAGCCGCCAATCGGGCCGGTCGGCGAGGAAGGCGGCGATCCGCTCGCCGTTCTCCTGTGGCTGCACCGTGCAGGTCGCGTAGACCAGGCAGCCCCCTGGCGCCAGCAGCGGCGCCACCCCCTCCAGCAGTTGGTTCTGCAGCACCACCAGCTCAGCGATCCGATCTGGATCGATCCGCCAGCGGGCATCGGCGTGGCGGGCCAGGGTGCCGAGGCCCGAGCAGGGAACATCGAGCAGGATGCGATCGAAATGGCCCTGCCATTCCGGCCGCAGGCTGGCCAGGGCCGTGGCATCGGCCTCCAGCGGTCTCAGGATTTCTCCAACCCCGAGCCGCTCGGCATTGGCCGCAACCCGCCGCAGCCGGGCAGCGGAGCGATCGACCGCCCAGACCTCACCCTTGCCCTGAAGCAGGGCCGCGATCTGGGTGGCCTTGCCGCCGGGGGCGGCGCAGGCATCGAGCACCCGCTGGCCAGGCCGTGGCTCGAGCAGGGGCACGATCGCCTGGGCATGGCGGTCCTGCACGCACCAGAGGCCCTGGGCGTAGCCGGGCAGCTGGCGCAGATCGCCGGGGGGGGCGGCGAGGCTGAGGCCATCGGCCAGCTCCGGCAGAGGTTCAGCCCGCACACCCGCCGCCGCCAGTTCGGCCAGCAGAGCCTCCCTGCTGCCGCGGAGGGGGTTGACCCGCAGATCGATCGCGGCCGGGGCATTGGCGGCACGGCCGAAGGCCTCCGCCTGTTCCGCCGTGCACCAGCGCAGCAGATCTTCGGCCAGCCAGGCCGGAAGGGAGTGGCGCAGCCCCAGGCTGGCGGCCGGATCGTCGGGAAGGTCCAGGCCCGTCCAGGGCTCCAGGTGGGTGGCTCCCGCGCTGGCCTGAATGCCGGCGCGATCCTGGCCGTGATCAGCCCCAGCGTCTCCGGGCGCGTCACCCCCTGAGCCCTGGGCCCCGGCAGCGTCGCGACGCCGCAGCAGCTCCCGCAGCAGACCATTGACGACCGGCGCCAGCCGGTCGAGCCCCAGCTGCTGCGCCAGGGTCACGCTGGTGTGCACCGCCGCCGCCGCCGGCACCCGCTGGCAGAAAAGCAGCTGGTACAGGCCCAGCTCCAGGATCGAACGCAGTTTCGGGGGCTGGGCCGCCGCCGGCCGGCGCCCGAGGGCATCGATCCAGGCCTGCAGCAGCCGCCGCTGGCGCACGCAGCCATAGGCCAGCTCGGTGGCCAGGCCCCGGTCGGCGGCCGCCAGGCCGCTGGACGCCAGCAGCCGCTCCAGGGCGATGTCGGCATAGGCGCCGCCTTGCACCGCCTGCAGCACCCGCCAGGCCAGCAGGCGGGGGGGCAGGCCCGCGGTGGGGGCAGTGGCCTGATGCCTGGAGGGGCCAGCCAAAGAGCGCAGGGCAGGGGACGATCCACAGCTACCGCAGCGCCCGCGTGCGATGCCAGCCTGGGCCTGACCGCACCCCTGCCGCCGATGCCCCTGCTGCCCCGCCGCTTCGAGCGCCTCAGGGCCGTGCTCGATCGCCGCATGGGTGACCTGACGGTGCTGCTGGAGCAGGTGGACAAACCCCACAACCTCTCCGCCATCCTGCGCAGCTGTGATGCGGTGGGGGTGCTGGACGCCCATGCGGTCTGCCTGGCGGGACGGATGCCCACCTTCAACACCACCGCCCAGGGCAGCCAGAAATGGGTGCCGCTGCATGTGCATCCCGATAGCGCCACGGCCCTGGCGGGCCTGCGGCAGCGTGGCTTCCGGATCTACGGCACCCATCTGGCCAGCGAAGCCCGCGACTACCGCCAGTGCGATTTCACCGGACCGACGGCCTTTGTGCTGGGGGCGGAGAAGTGGGGCCTGAGTGAGGCGACCGCCGCCCTGGTGGATCAGCCGATCTTCATCCCGATGCACGGCATGGTGCAGTCGCTGAATGTGTCGGTGGCCACCGCCACCCTGTTGTTCGAGGCCCTGCGCCAACGCCAGGCTGCCGGTCTGCTGCCGCAGGCCGGCGAAGGTGTGCCGGCCGGGCGCTACCAGACGCTGTTGTTTGAGTGGGCCTACCCCCAGGTGGCCGCCTGGTGTCGACGCGAGGGCAGGCCCTACCCGGCCCTCGATGGCGAAGGGGCGATCGTCGAAGATCTGCCGCGACAACTGCGGTTGCGCTGCTGATCACAGCCAGGGTGCCGCCAGGAGGAGGGGGGGATGGGCCGGCACGTTCACCACATCGAGGGGATGGGGCCGCCAGGGCTTGCGCTGACCCTGGTTCTCCTGCTTGCGGTAGAAGCTGAGCTCAATCACCTGGGGCACCGCGTAACCACAAAGATCGATGGCGGGCAGGCAATTGTTGGCATGGGCATGCACACAGTCAAACTGGCGCAACAGTTTGTGGAGCACCGGCAGAAAGCGGGTGTTGAGGAAGCGTGAGCTCTGCAGGGCGGGCAGCAGATGAAACTCCACCACAAGAATGCGAAAGCGACTGAGGATTGAATCGGATGCCGCCAGCAGCGAGGTGTACTCCGATCCCTCTATATCCATTTGAAGCAACAAGTTTCTTGCCTCGGCATGGTCACTGCCTAACACCCAGGCATCAAGACTCTGGGTGTCGTCACCATCGTAGGAGCCGAGCCATTTGCGGCTGAACATCTGCAAGGCTGGATCGAGATCTAGCTGCGTGGCCTCTACCGATGCATCGCAGAGATAGGACGGGATGCCATGGTCCTGGCCCAGCTGACGCTCAAACTCCACCAAGGTGGATACTCCAGGGGAGAAGCAGGCATCGATGCCGGCCAGATCATCAGGGAGCAGATAGGCGCCATCACCGTCGCCACCGATCCGGATCAGGTCTCGTGTGCAACCCTGAGGCACCATCAGCTCCACCGCAGCGCGCACATCCTCCACCTGGGCCGGGGCTGCCCAGGCTGAGAATTCAAGGAGGCGATCGATCTGAAACTCATGGCGCAGAAAGAATCCGGCCTCCAGCGGCACCTGGATGCTGAGCGAATCGGTCATCGCAAGCACAAGAGATCCTTGCTCCACTTTAGGTCTGCGCTCTTGTGGACTGACACGCTTGCCCGGCCAGATGATTCGTGCCTGATCACAGCCCAGCCTCAACGCTCCCGCAGTCCACCGCCTCCGCTGAGCCACTGCTCCAGGCCTTCCCCGAGAAAGGACAGACCGAGAACCAGCACGAACATCGCCAGACCGGGAAACAGGGCGGTCCACCAGATCCCGGTGGGAACCGCCGTGAGAGCCTGCTGCAGATCACCTCCCCACTCCGGAATGGTTTCCGGCAGCCCCAGGCCGAGGAACCCCAGGCCACCCAGCACGAGCACCGCATCGGCAGCGTTGAGGGTCAGCAACACGGGGACCGAGGTGATCACATTGCGGAGCAGATAGCGGCGCAGGATCCAGAGGGGACTGGCCCCCAGGGAGCGGGCCGCTTCAATGAACAGCTCGGCCTTGACCTGGGCTGTCTGGTTGCGCACCACCCGGAAATACTGGGGGACGTAGACAACACACAGGGCCATCGCCGCGTTCGGCAGACCGCGGCCCAGCAGAAAGGCCAGCACCACAGAGAGCAGCAGAACCGGCAGGGTGTAGAGCGTATCCATCAGCAGCACCAACACCCTGTCGACCCAGCCCCCCAGGTAGCCGCTCACCATGCCCAGGGGCACACCGAGCAACAGGGCCAGGACGAGGGCGATCGCCACCACCTGCAGGGCAACCCCGCAGCCCGCAAGGGTGCGGACGCACACATCACGCCCGAGTCGGTCGGTGCCGCACCAGTGGAGCAGGGAGGGCGGAGCCTGAATGGGATTGGCGAGACCCGTATTGGGATCGCTCAGCGCCCCCAGGTGGATCAAGGCTGGCGTCAGCAGGGCGACCAGCCCGTAGGCGATCACGATGCCAACCCCCCAGCGGGCCATGCGCAGCGACAGGCTGGGGGGAGCGGCCTCGGGGTTGGCCCGGGCGAAACGGGACAAGATCAGCAGCCTGGAGGCAAGTCCTGGGATTCTGAAGCACAGTTGTCGGGGATGAGCCAGGGTCGGGGATGCGGCCAGGCCAGTCAGGCTCTGGCTACTTTTTCAGCCATCAACCAAAAATGTAACTGGAAACACAGCAGTCCAGGCCCTGTCGGCCAGATTCTGAAGCTACCCCCGCCAGGGCCTGAGATTAAGGCGTTATCTTAGTCCGGGCCAGCGATTCTGATGTAGAGCCTTTGTTTATGCGCTGTCGAATTCAGCTTGAACTGTTGCATCGGCTGCGACTTCGCCGAGGTCGTCGCAAAGGTTTTACTTTGGTTGAACTCATGATTGTGGTCGCCGTGGCGGGCCTGCTCGCTGCCGTGATCATCCCCACGTTTCTGGCCGCCAGAACGACTGCCCAGGCCGGAGCCCAGATCGGCGAAACCGTCGGCTTGGCCAAGGAGTGCGCCATCTTCATCGCCTCCGGAGGTGTGGGCCCCAATCCCGACGCCCAGAGCTGCATTGCCTCCGTCGGCGGTACATTCACGGCCACCTGGAGTCCAGTGATGCAAGGTCAGCTTGTCTGCCTGGGGGTTCAATCCACCCAGGGTGCATCGCAGGCCACGATCAATGTCGACACCAACGGCACAATGTCTTGCGCCTTCGGTTGACCACCAACCAGCCACTCAACCCGTCCAGCGGCAGAGGCCGCAACGGATCGCTGGGCGCGACCATGTTGTGGTTCTCACACGAAGCCCCCCGGAACGGGCTCCGGCGATGGGAGTTGGCGAAAGATAAAAATAAAACACTTTTCTCGACGGGTTCCCGGCCAGAGTGGCTCAGGCTTGACCATGGCATCCCGGGACTGCCGAGGGTCTGAGCCAACGGCAGCCTCAGGACACTTCGGCTGAATCGGACTTTGCCTAGATCTGAGGTGGGTGCCTTTTATTGGACAGATGTGGCCCCTGACATCGTTAACCC
>JBMSXZ010000015.1:0-29532 GCA_049426205.1 Cyanobium sp. | reverse complement strand
CCCAGCGGCAGCATGCTGGCGTTGGAGAGCATCAGGCCCTGGCGGATGCGGGCGATCAGCTCCGGTCGGTCCGCCGGTGCCGTCAGGCGGGCGTAGACGGGCAGCAGGGGCACCAGCAGGGCGTTGGACAGCAGGCCGAGGGGGGTCTGCACCAGCAGGTTGGCGTAGCCCAGCCCCGCCGCCGCCCCCACGATCCCCGAGGCGAAGAACAGATCCACGAACACATTGATCTGGAGCATCCCCGAGGAGAGGGTGGCGGGCCCCATCACCGCCAGCACCTCCTGGACGCCGGGATGCTTCCAGTCCCAGACCAGGGCGAAGCGATGCAGGCCCTGCCTGGCCAGGGCAGGCAGCTGGATCAGCCACTGCAGCAGCGCCCCCACGGTGGTGCTGGCCGCCAGGGCAATGCCGCCGAGCAGGGCCCATTGCGGTTCCACGATCGCAGCCCCCAGCCGCCACCAGAGCAGGCCGATGCCGCCGATCACCGCCAGGCTGGAGAGCAGCGGGCTCACGGCCGGCAGCCAGAACTCATCGGCGGCGTTCAGGGCCCCGAAGCCAAGGCCGATCAGGCCGGCGAACAGGGCCATCGGCGCCATCCAGCGCATCTCCACCACCGCCAGCCCGTGGCGGGTGGCATCGAGGCCCGGAGCCACCAGGGTGATCAGCGGATCGGCGGCCACCACCAGCAGCAGGGTCACCAGCACCAGGGCGGCCCCCACCAGGGTGTTGATCGCAGCCAGCACATGGGCCCCCTCGTCGCGATCGCGGCGGGAGAGCACGCTGACCATGGCGCTGTGGAAGGGCCCATTGATCCCCCCCAGCAGAATCAGCAGGAAGCCCGGCAGCACATAGGCGTAGTTGTAGGCGTCGTAGGCGGCACCCACCCCGAAGGCCGCGGCGATCACCTGCTGGCGCAGCAGTCCCACCACCTTGCTCAGGGCGGTGGCTGCCGCCACGATCAGGGCAATCCTGCGCAGTGATTTCGCCATCGGATCGGGCCCGTTGCCCCGCTCGGTCGCACGGCAGTATGGCCGCCAGCACCGATGCGGGCCCCGGGGTGGGGGAGCCCCAGAGCCCGCGCGCCGTTTCGCCCCGTTGTGCCCTGCTGCGCCCCGCCGCCCGGCCCTGCCCGGCCTCTGCCCCTCCACGGCTTCCGCCCCCCACCGCCATCACGCGATGCCCCGCGCCAGGACCACCGCTTCGAGCAGCCCGGACCCGGGCCCGGCCCGCACCGCGGACGCCCCACCAGATACGCCCGCCCCCGCAGCTTCCGCCGCCCCCTGCCTGATCCTCAGCCATGAGCCCCTGGTGGAGGGGGTGCTGCTGCGCCGCTACAAGCGGTTCCTGGCCGATGTGGAGCTGGCCGGCGGTGAGGTCGTGACCGCCCACTGCCCGAACACCGGTCCGATGCGGGGGGTGCTCCACCCGGGGGGGCGGGTGCGGCTGCGCCATGCCCCGACCCCGGCGCGCAAGCTCGCCTGGACCTGGGAGCAGGCCGAGGTGCCCGGTGCCGACGGATCGCCGGTGTGGGTGGGGGTGAACACGGCCCTGCCGAACCGGCTGGTGCGCGCCACGATCGAGGCCGGCTGTCTGGAGCCCTGGCTGGGGCCGGTCGCCAGCATCCGCCCGGAGGTTCCCTACGGGCTCAACCGCCGCAGCCGCATCGATCTGCTGCTCAGCCCGGCGGCCGCTGCCCCCGACCCTCGCCCTCTCTATCTGGAGGTCAAGAACACCACCTGGAGCGAGGGGGATCTGGCCCTCTTCCCCGACACCGTGACCGAGCGCGGTCAGAAGCACCTTGAGGAGCTGATCGCCCTGCTGCCCGAGGCCCGTCCCGTGCTGATTCCCTGCCTCAGCCGCGAGGACGTGCGGCGCTTCGCCCCCGGCGACAGCGCCGACCCCCGCTACGGCGAGCTGTTCCGCCTGGCCCTGGAGCGCGGTGTGGCCGTCCTGCCCTGTCGCTACCGCTTCGAGGCCCGTGGGGTGCACTGGTTGGGCCTGGCCACGGTGGAGGAGGCCGGGCCGGGGCTCAGGCCCGCCTGAGCAGCGCCGAGCGCTGCGGGGAGTCGGGCCGGAACAGGGTGCTGAGGTGATCCCGCAGCCGCACCACCGCCGCTTCCTCGGCCAGCTCCGCCAGCACCACCAGGCTCTCGGCGTAGGGGCGGGGCTCATGGGTGGGATCGACCAGGAAGGGCCTCTCCTGAACGCGACGCATCTCGGGGGTGAGGAAGGCCACGCTCAGCTCTGGTGTCACTTGCCCAGCCCCGATCGGACGAACCGCAACCCCGCTCAGCGCCGGCCGGGGCCGCAGCTGGTTGAACCAGACCCGGCAGCGCTGCAGACAGCTGCTGGGCAGGAAGGGCGGCAGCCTCAGCACCAGTTCACCCCGATCCCGCAGGGTCTGGTAAACCCCCTGGGGGTCGCTGAGCTCGGTTTCAGGAAACACGGTGAGCTCGATCTGGCTGACGTAGATCGCCTCGGTGATCAGGTCGTCGCCGGCCTGGGTGAGCTGGGTGGGGGTGAGCAGGGCGGCATCGATGACGCGGGCTCGCAGCAGCTCCAGCGGGTTCTCGCAGGCCGTCGCGGCGGAGGGTGGGTTGGTGATCCAACCCTGGGGCAGTCGCCGCAGCCGGCCCCGCTGGGTCCAGTAGGGGGTCTGCAGGCGCAGGGGGCGACGCCCCAGCAGGCGGGCGCGCTGGTGAAGGAGGCGCTCCAGCCGCAGCAACTGGGTGTCACCGCTGAGGCTCCAGCCGCAGGGGTCGCGCCGGATGGTCACCTCGAAGAGGTCCTTCACGGCCTGGGCGCGCCGCACGATCGTGCTCTGGTTGGTGCGCTCCAGCTGGGCGGCACGCTGGGCCCCGGTGAGCCACAGCATCAGATCCAGCGCAGAGAGCTGTTCGAGGCTGACCACCGCGCCCCTCTCCGATGCTGCAATTATCACAAAGGCGATGGCCCCAGCCGCGCCAGGCGAAACGGGGATCCCTCCCGGCCGGGATCATTCCCCATAGAGTCGGCTCCTGTGCCCGTTCTGTGCGACCCCGTGGACACCCGTGCCTTCAAGCGCTCGTTGCACCACTCCGATCGGTACAACCGCCGTGGTTTCGGGCTGGGAGAGGAGGTGGCCGGCAGTCTGCAGACGGCTTATCAGAGTGACCTGATCGCCTCGCTGCGGGAGAGCGGCTATTCCCTGCGCGAGGGTCGGCTGACCGTCCGACTGGCGGAGGCCTTCGGGTTCTGCTGGGGGGTGGAGCGGGCGGTGGCGATGGCCTATGAGACGCGACGCCACTACCCGAGCGAGCGGATCTGGATCACCAACGAGATCATCCACAACCCCTCGGTGAACGATCACCTGCGGGAGATGAACGTGCTGTTCATCCCCGTGGATGGCGGCGTGAAGGACTTCTCCAACGTGGCCAGCGGCGATGTGGTGATCCTGCCGGCCTTCGGCGCCACGGTGCAGGAGATGCAGCTGCTCAGCGAGCGCGGCTGTCACATCGTCGACACCACCTGTCCCTGGGTGTCGAAGGTGTGGAACACGGTGGAGAAGCACAAGAAGCATGCCTTCACCTCAATCATTCACGGCAAGGTGAAGCATGAGGAGACCCTGGCCACCAGCTCCTTCGCGGGCACCTACCTGGTCGTGCTCGACCTGGCGGAGGCCCAGATGGTGTGCGATTACATCCTCGCCAGTGCCGCAGGCAACAGCCCCAGTCCGGAGCAGCGCCAGCAGTTTTTGGATCGCTTCGCCCGGGCGAGTTCGCCAGGCTTCGATCCCGACAGGGATCTGGCCCAGGTCGGCGTCGCCAACCAGACGACCATGCTGAAGAGCGAGACCGAGGAGATCGGCCGCCTGTTCGAACGCACGATGTTGACGCGATTCGGGCCGGCGGTGCTCAATGAGCACTTCCTCGCCTTCAACACGATCTGCGATGCCACCCAGGAGCGTCAAGATGCCATGTTTGCCCTGGTGGATGAGCCGCTTGATCTGATCGTGGTGATCGGTGGCTACAACTCCTCCAACACCACCCATCTGCAGGAAATCGCGGTCAGCCGCGGCATCCGCTCCTTCCACATCGACACGCCGGACCGGATCGGCCCGGGCAATCGCATCGAGCACATGCCCCTCGGCGCCGAGCTGGAGGTGGTGGAGCCCTTCCTGGCGGAAGGGCCGATCCGGGTGGGCATCACCTCCGGTGCCTCCACCCCCGACCGGGTGGTGGAAGACGTGATCCGCCGCCTGATCGAACTCAGCGAGGCCTGAGCCTGGGCGATTCCGCCACAGACCCCGGCCGGAACCGCCAGCCCCACACCGAGCTTTAGATTCCCTTCATTCCTGGTCGCCCAGCGGCCCCTTCCCCCCCCATACCGATCCCCACGGACAGCCACCTCTGCCCATCCGAGCCCTCGCGATCCGATGGGCTGCCCCCGTTCCCTTTGCGGACTCCCCGACCGTGTCCCCCCTGGCCTCTCACCCACCGGCTGAGCGCTCCTTCCCAGCCTCCGATGCCATGGCCATGACCCCCACGGACCCGACGACCGGGTCGGCCGATCGGCAGGCCCGCCCCGATGGGAGCACCACCCTCCGTGAGAGCTCCGACGGACGGGTGCGCCTCTACGCCAGCTCCTTCGCCGATCTGATGGAGATGCGGGCACCGGCAGCCGTGGTAGGGGCCTACCTCGATCGCCACGAGGGTTGGTTCCGCCGCTGCGCCGCACCGATGGCTGTCGAGCCCCTCGGTGCCAACGGCTATGTGCTGACCCTGGGGCGCTTCGGCAACTTCGGCTTTGAGGTCGAGCCCACCGTCGGGCTCGAATTGCTTCCCCAGCAGGAGGGGATCTACCGGATCCAGACCGTGCCGGTCCCCGATGCCGATGCCGCCCTGGCGGCCCTCTATGACGTCGACTTCAACGCTTCGCTGCGTCTCGATCAGGCGGATGCCGGGCCGGATCTCAGCCTGATCTCCGCTGAGGAGGTCGATCGCCTGATGGCCCACACCCTCGTGCGCTGGGAGCTCGATCTCTCGGTCTGGATCCGGCTGCCGGCCATGATCACGATCCTGCCGGACCCCCTGGTGCAGACCAGCGGCGACCATCTGCTGCGCCAGATCGTCCGCCAGATCTCCCGCAAGCTCACCTGGAAGGTTCAGGAGGATTTCCATGCCAGCCATGGCATCCCCTGTCCGCCGCGCCGCCGGGCCGGGTTCTGAGCTGGACCGGCTGAACGGATCCCTCCGCACGCGGCGGAGGGCGAGCTGATCATCGAGCCGGTTGCCGGGGGCGAGGTCGGCCTGGGGCGAGGGCGAGCAGGGCCGGGTGGTGTGGGAAGGCTCAGGCGGCCGGAGGGGTGAGCAACTTCTGCACGATCTGCATGCCGGTCACCGCCTGCCACAGGAACAGGGTCATCACCCCCATGTTCAGGCCCACGTGGATCTTGCGGGCCACCACATTGCCGGCCTGCATCAGGGGCGAAAGGGCGGCGGCGATCGCCAGCAGGCTGGTCATGGCGATGCCCACCAGCAGGTGGGGCCCCACGAACAGCTTGCCATTGTTGAGGTAGGTGACGGCCATGCCACCGAAGGTGCCCAGCACCATCACAGCCAGCACCAGCGATCCGAACTGGAAGTGGCGCCGGCCGAACTGGCCCTTGACCAGCTCCTTGCGCTGCTCGGGGGTGCCGGTGCGGGTTTTCTTGGCCTTGATGCCCAGCAGCATGGCGTAACCCGCGGTCGCCAGCAGCACCCACATCAGCAGCGGATGCAGAAAATTGAGGTTGTAGGCCAGGGATTCAGGAAGCGCGGGGGGCATGGGCGGGAAAGCGGGCCGTCGTTGAAGTTACTGCTCACCCCCGCCATGCCGCTGTGCGTCACTGGCCCCGCCGCCGTTCAGTGCAGGAAATGGCGGCGGCCCGTGATCACCATGGCCAGGCCCAGCCCATCGCAGGCGGTGATCGAGTCGCCGTCCCGCACGCTGCCGCCGGGGTGGATCACGGCGGTGATGCCATGGCTGGCCGCCAGCTTGACGGTGTCATCGAACGGAAAGAACCCGTCGCTGGCCAGCACGGCGCCACGGGCCTTGTCCCCCGCCGCCGCCAGGGCCAGCTGGGCCGAACCCACCCGATTCATCTGGCCGGCACCGATGCCCAGACTCTGGCCCGCCGCCGCCACAGCGATCGCGTTGGACCGTACGTGGCGCACCAGTTTCCAGGCGAAGCGCAGATCCTCCAGCTCCCCGGGGCTGGGCTGTCGCTGACTCACCACCCGCCAGTCCGCGTCCAGCACCGGTTGATCGTCGAGATCCTGCGCCAGCACTCCACCCAGCACGCTGCGCAGCTGCTGGCGGGCGGCACGGGCGATCGCCTCTGGCGGCAGCTTCAGCAGCCGCAGGTTGGCCTTGGCGGCCAGCAGGGAGCGGGCCTCGGGATCGAAGTCGGGGGCCACCACGCATTCCAGGAAGAGGCTGGTGAGCTGGCCGGCGGTGGCTCCATCCACCGGGGTGTTCAGGGCCACGATGCCGCCGAAGGCACTGATCCTGTCGGCATCGAGGGCGCGACCGATGGCCTCGGCCGCATCGGCGCCGAGGGCCAGGCCACAGGGATTGGTGTGCTTCACCACCGCGGCCGCCGGCTGGCTGCCGGGGCCGTAGCCGAACTCGCGCACGGTGGCCAGGGCGGCATCGAGGTCGATGAGGTTGTTGTAGCTGAGCTCCTTGCCCTGCAGCTGCACCGCCCCACCCCAGCCCGCCTCCGGGGTGCTGTGCCAGCTGGCGCTCTGATGGGGGTTTTCGCCGTAACGGAGACGCTGCCGCAGCGGTAGATCCAGCCGCAGCGCTTCCTCGCCGGCGGATGGGGCAGCACCAGGCGGTGTGGCGGCTGGGCCAGCGGATGCTCCCGCCTCCGCCCTGGCGGCCCCCTCGCCCTCCGCAGCCAGCCGCTCTCCGAGCCAGGTGGCGATGGCGCTGTCGTAGGCGGCGGTGTGGGCAAAGGCCGCCAGGGCCAGGCGGCGGCGCAGGGCCCCATCCACCCGGCCGGCGGCCAGGGCCTCCAGGAATGGGCCGTACTGGGCTGGATCGGTGAGCACCGCCACGTCGGCGTGGTTCTTGGCGGCGGCCCGCACCATCGCCGGGCCGCCGATGTCGATGGTTTCGATCGCCGTCGCGAAGGCCACCGAGGGATCGGCCACGGTCTGGCGGAAGGGGTAGAGATTCACCACCACCACTGCGATCGGATCGATTCCCTGGGCTTCAAGGTCGGCCCGATGGGCGGGGTCGTCCCGGCGGGCCAGGATGCCGCCGTGGATGCGGGGATGGAGGGTCTTGACGCGGCCGCCGAGGATTTCAGGGGCGCCCGTGTGATCGGCCACCTTCGTGACCGCCAGCCCGGCCGCCGCCAGGGCCGCCGCTGTGCCACCGCTGGAGAGCAGCCGGTAGCCCTGGGCCAGCAGACCTTCGGCCAGGGGCAGCAGACCCTGCTTGTCAGAGACGCTCAGGAGGGCCGTGGGGGCCATGGCGGCGCGGATGGGGGTGGAAGGGCCAACCTATCGGGTGCAGACCCCCCACTCGCCCGCGCCGCCATGAGCGACCCCACCCCTGCCAGCCCTGTGGATGCGTCAGCGCCCAGCGCGGCCGGGACACCTGCCCCCGATCCGGAAGCCCTCTGGCGGGGACCCCAGCACGCCACCCGCCGGCTGGTGCTGTTGCACGGCTGGGGGGCGGATGCCGATGACCTGCTGGAGCTCGGCCTGGAGCTCGTGGATGACGACGTGAGCGTGGTGGCCCTGCGCGCCCCCTGGCCCCATCCAGCCGGCTTCGGTCGGCAGTGGTACGACCTGCAGCACCCGGCCTGGCCGGAACTGCCGGAGGCGCGCCGACGGCTGCGGGCACGCCTGCTGGCGCTGGGCGCCTCGGTGCCGCTCCAGGCCACGGCCCTGCTGGGATTCTCCCAGGGCGGCGCGATGGCGCTCGATGTGGGCTGCGGCGATCTGGCCGGCGAGGAGGAGCTGCCGCTGGCGGCGCTGGTGAGCTGCAGTGGCTATCCCCATCCGGGCTGGCAGCCGCGCCGGCCCCGGCCGGTCGTCCTGCTCACCCATGGCGAGCAGGATGCGGTGGTGCCCTTCGCGGCCTGCGAGGCGATCGCCCAGCAGTTGCAGGCCACCGGGGGAACGGTGCGGCAGCTGGGATTTCGCGGTGGCCACAGCATCGATCCCGGCGTGTTCCCGGAGATTCGCGCCAGCCTTGCTGACGGCTGGGCCTGAGCGGGCGGCGGCCTGAACCCGCCCCGCCCCGGCTCACCCAGTCCGCCTGGTCATGGGCCTGGGGGGGCTGAGCGGGGATCAGACGAAGGCGTACTCGTACTCCTCCATTTCCTCCCAGTCATCGGCCGCAAGGGCTTCGAGACCCTCGAACAGCACCTCCTCACCGATGCGATCCACGATCAGGCGCAGGGAGGGGAAGAGAAAATGGTTCTCCTCGGCGTACTGGGCGCTGAACAGACCCTTCTCGCCCCAGAAGAAGCGATCGGTGGTGTGCTCGTTGCGGCGCACGTTGAGGATGGCAGGAGCCTCCAGCGCCGCCTCGGCGATGTAGCGGCGTGCTGCCGTGACGGGCTTGTGGGAGCCGGTCTCGAGGTTGAAGGTGGGGACGTGGGCGAGGACACGCTGGCCGGCAAGGCGACGGCGACTGATCCGCTTGCGCTTCTTTGACATGGAACGCTGGCTCTGACGAGCCGATGGGGTGGTCAGGTGGGTTTCGGATCGCCGGAATGACGCGAACAGACGCGCGCGGCTTCCCGGGCGGATCGAGGCTGGAAGGCCCCGGATCCACGCCCCTACGTCGGTCGTTTTCGCAGCGGTCTGGGGGAGATCAGGTCGAAGCCACCGAGGTGGCGGAGAAGTGACCGGGGGCGACGCGACGCGAAGCGGGCCTTTCTCCGAGGAGAGCGGTCCGGACAGGAGAGGAGCCCATCAGCCTCTGCTGTAGCCTCTGCCGCAAGAAAGCGCAACAGGGCCGTGTCGATCGGATCACAGCCCCGCCCGGAAAACGGGCGGGTGAGCGATCCGGTGCAAGCCGGGCCGCGAGCACATCCGCTGGAACGGCTGCTCGCGGGACCCGGGCGGCACCCTGGTCGGTGCGACGCTGATCTCCTGGCCGCTGGTGGCGGACTGCGGAGTAGTGGTCGTTGTCGGTAGTTTAAACCACTTTTTCGGAATTTCGACAGATTTGCCGCCGATCTCCCGCTTCCTCGCCGCGTAGCGGCGCCCCTCGCCGGCCGTGATCCAAGCCTCTGACAGGTTTCTTGCCCTGCTGAGCCACCAGCTGGCCCAGGTCGCCGATTGCCCTGAGGTGCGTTCCTTGGTGGTGTACCTCGCCCACGCCACCGATCAGGGCGCCCCTGCCCTGGTGCCCGTGGCCCGTTGGCCCGTCGATGGCCGCGCCTTGGAGGCCGCTGGGGGCGGCGGGCCGTTGCGGGTTCCCTCGGAGTCCCGCCGCTGGTTGCCGTTGCGGGATGGCCCCGTGTTGCTCGGCGCGATGCAGGTGGAGACGGTCGCCGCCGGCCCCTGGCCCGAGCCGCTGCGGCGGAGGTTGCAGGCGATGGCCCTCTGCCTGGCGGACGCGGTGCTGCTGGAGCGGGAGGGCGAGCGGCTGCGGCGACGGCTGGATGTTCAGGATCAGCAGTTGCGGTTGCTGGTGCATCAGCTCCGTAACCCCCTCACGGCCCTGCGCACCTTCGGCCAGCTGTTGCTGCGCCGCCTCGACAAGGACGGCGACAACCGCAGCCTGGTGGAGGGCCTGCTGGCCGAGGAGCGGCAGCTGCAGCGCTATGTGGATGCGATCGATGCCATCACCGATCCGGAGCCGCAGATCGCCCCCGCGGGCGATGGCCAGCCCCTGCTGCTGCCCCCCCTGCTCAGCGGCCCTGCCGGCCAGCCCCTGGCCCAGCCCCTCACCCCCCTGATCCAGCGCGCCGCCGCCACGGCCACCCTGCAGGGCCGCGCCTGGCAGGCCCCCGCCAGCCTCCCCGACTGGCAGGGCGACAGCGGCGCCGTGGCCGAGATCCTCGCCAATCTCCTTGAAAATGCCTTCCGTTACAGCCCTGCCGGCGCCCCGGTGGGCCTCCATGGGGCCCGTGGCGCCGCTGGGGTTGACCTGGCTGTGTGGGATGGGGGCCCCGCCATCGACCCCCAGGAGCGGGAGCTGATTTTCCTGAAGGGCCAACGGGGCCGTCGCGGCCAGGAGCTGCCGGGGTCCGGGATCGGCCTGGCCCTGGCCCGCGACCTGGCCCGCAGCCTGGGGGGGGATCTGAGCCTGGTGATCCCACCGGCAAGCCTCGATCCCTCCCTGCCGCCCCAGGGCAATGCCTTTCTGCTGCGGCTCCCCTTCAGCCCGTCGCCCCCAGACCCAGCAGCCCCCTGACCCAGGCCAGCCCCGCCGCCGTGAGCAGCAGGGTCAGCGCCTCCGTCCACTCCACGCAGGCGCCGTAGCTGTCGCCACTGTGGCCGCCCAGTCGCCGCCCCAGCCAGCACGGCACCAGCAGGGCCGGAATCGGGCCGGCCAGCAGGGCGGCCAGCAACGGGGCTGCGGCCGGACGCTGCAGGGCGACGGCGCTGCAGGCTCCGCCCAGCAGCAGGCCAATCAGCCCCAGGCTCGGCCGCAGTTCGGCGCTGAGCCCGGCCCAGTGGGCCCGGTGGAAGCCGGCGCTGCCGCCGGGCCGGAGGTAGGGGAAGCGGGCCATCGCCAGCAGCGGCGCCACCCGTCCCCAGATGGCCGCCGCCAGCAGCCCTGCCGGGGCAGCGGGCCCGAGCCCGGCGAGGGCGGCGGTCCGCAGCAGCAGCAGCAGGGCCAGGGCCTGCGCTCCGCTGGCCCCGACGCGGCTGTCCTCCATGGCCTCCAGGAGCCGATCACCGGCGGCCAGGCCATCGGCGGTGTCCATGGCGCCATCCATGTGGAGGCCCCCCGAGAGCAGCAGGGCCGCCGCCAGCACCAGCGCCACCTGCGCCAGGGGCGGCACCCTGCCCTCCAGCCCCCACCAGAGGAGGGCCTGCAGGCCGCCCAGCACGGCCCCCACCCAGGGCGCGAAGCGGGCGATGCGGCGGAACCGCGGCTGGGGCCAGGGCCAGGCGGGAAGGACCGAATAGAAGATCCAGGCCCCGGCCAGATCCCGCAGCCAGAGCGGTGCGGAGGCGGGCGCTGGCCGGGCGGGCGGGGGCATGGGGCGGCGGGGGCTGGGGCCGGCACTGGCCATGATCCTGCGGCTGACCCTGCCGCCGTCCAGCGGGGGCGTCCCTGCTCGTAGCGTCGAACCCTATGGCAGCGTCGCCCCCCCCTCCCCCCACCGCCCCCGTCGCCGGCGGGCCCGCTGCGGACCCCGAGCCCTTCCGCTTCCGCATCTCCGCCCGCTGCCCCCACACCAGGGCCCGCTGCGGCTGTTTCCACACCCCCCATGGGCCGGTGCACACGCCTCGCTTCATGCCGGTGGGGACCGCGGCCACGGTGAAGGGCGTGGCCATCCCCCAGCTGGCCGAAACCGGCGCCGAGATGGTGCTGGCCAACACCTATCACCTGCACCTCCAGCCCGGGGAGGCGGTGGTGGCTGAAGCGGGCGGCCTGCACCGTTTCATGGGCTGGTCGGGGCCGATGCTCACCGACTCCGGCGGTTACCAGGTGTTTAGCCTCGGGGCGATCAACCGCATCGACGACGACGGCGTGGTGTTTCGCTCACCCCGCGATGGGGCGCGCATCGCCCTGACCCCGGAGCGGGCCATGGCGATCCAGATGGCCCTGGGCGCCGATGTGGCTATGGCGTTCGACCAGTGCCCCCCCTGGCCAGCCAGCGAGGCCGAGGTGGCAGCGGCCTGCCGGCGCACCCACGCCTGGCTGGAGCGCTGCGCGGCGGCCCACGACAGGCCAGGCCAGGCCTTGTTCGGCATCGTGCAGGGTGGCTGCTACCCCGCCTTGCGGGCCGAATCGCTGCAGGTGGTGGCCGGCTTTGATCTGCCGGGCATCGCCGTGGGCGGGGTGAGCGTGGGGGAGCCGGTGGCGGAGATGCACCGCATCGTGCGCCAGCTGGGGCCGCTGTTGCCGGAGGCGAAACCGCATTATCTGATGGGCGTCGGAAGCCTGCCGGAGATGGCCCTGGCCGTGGCCCAGGGGTTTGATCTGTTCGACTGCGTGCTTCCCACCCGGCTGGGGCGCCATGGGGCCGCGCTGGTGGGCGGGGAGCGCTGGAACCTGCGCAACGCCCGCTTCCGCCACGATCACACCCCCCTCGATCCGGGCTGTCCCTGCCTGGCCTGCCGCAGCCACAGCCGCGCCTACCTGCACCACCTGATCCGCAGCGAGGAGATGCTGGGTCGCACCCTGCTCAGCCTCCACAACCTCACCACCCTGCTGCGCTTCAGCAGCGCCATGGCCCAGGCGATCCGGGAGGGATGCTTTGCAGAGGATTTCGCTCCCTGGCGCGCCGATTCCCCCGCGGCCCACACGTGGTAGCTTCCTGCCACCACACCGGGCCCTGCCGAGGGCCCCGCAATCCCATGGCGCACCACCTGCTGGCCGGTCTTGCTTCCCACGGCATCCCCCTGGCCCAGTTGCCCGAGGCGTACCAAGCCTTCGGTCCGCTGGTGGACATCCTGCCGATCATCCCCCTGTTCTTTCTCCTGCTCGCCTTCGTCTGGCAGGCCTCGGTCGGTTTCCGCTGATCACCTCGGCCAGGCATGCCAACCTCGGCCACCGATCCCTGGGGTTGCGGCCGAGGAGGTTGTTGTCCTGAACGCCCGAGCAGCCCTCGGGTTTTTTGTTGGCAAGCCAGGCAAGTCCGATCGGATTTGTTAATATTTTTACCGACATCTTGGTCCCATTGCTCCTCCTCGGTGTTGTGACCATTGGCGCTTGCTGATTGAATGGTGGTTCAGGGCAGTGGCCGTTGGCTTTGCTCCAAATCGCCAACGTGTCGAACGAAGATGGCAGGTTCCCGATATTCACGAGACTCTCTCGCCCAGGCTGGTGGTGATGCTTCCGGGCGTTCCCGCAGCACGGCCGATGCCCGCAGACCTCCTTCGAGTCGCAGGGATCAGGAGATGGCGGACCTGCTCCGCTGGATCGGCATCGTGATGCTGGCCAGTTTCGTGGTGACCGTTCTGGCCTCCGTTCTCCCCCTGCGGTTGGGCGATGCTCAGTGGCTTGATGGAGTCCTGGCGGCCCTTCGCGGCGGTGGGGGGCTGCCCCTGATCGGAGTCGGTCTGATTCTTCTGGCCGCCCATCTGCGCGACCGAACCAATGAGTCCTTCGCCGTCAGCTCGCTGCGGCGACTCTGCATCTGGGTTGCCCTGGCCTATCTGCTGCTCATCCCTCTGCAGGTCTGGTCTGGGCAGCGCCTGATCAAGCACAAGGTTGACCTTGCGGGGGTCGATTTTTATCCTGTGTTTCAATCGCTGCAATCTCTGTATGCCACCAAGAGTGTTGATGAGCTGAGGGCCGTGATTCAGGCGATTCCTGGGGCCAGCGAGAATCCACTCAATCGTCTCAGCGATCGCCGAGATGTTGTGAACAAGATCAGGGACCGTCTGATCAGCGAGCTCGAGCCACAGGTGCGCAGGCGTCAATCAGAGTTCGACTTGCGCTCCCGGGATCTCTGGACAAACGGTTTGATGGCGATGTTCAAGGATGGTTTGCTCGCCCTGTTCAGCGCCATCGGATTTGCCTCCATCGCCCGATCCAAGCCCTACCGACCCACACTCTTGCAAAGCCTGCTCGGCGCCCGTCGCCCTTCGAAGGCTTCCACCAATGAATTCGAGCGCTTGGCCCGCGATTATCAAGATGAAGAAGAGAGCCGCTGACCTTCAGCGGTTCTCTCGCAACACCGCCAGCGCAAACTCGGGCAAGGCCAGCATTCGCCGCCAACGGGTCGGTTCCTGAACCAGCCGATACAACCACTCGATCTGCAGGGCTCGCATCCAGCGGGGAGCTCGCTTCTTTGTGCCGGCCCAGACATCGAAGCTGCCACCCACGCCCATCCACAGACCGCTGCGTCGCCCCGCCAGGCCCCTGATCCACGTTTCCTGGCGCGGCACCCCCAGCGCCACCAGCACCAGGTCGGGACGGGCTGCCAGGAGCTGATCCTCCAGGCTGGGCCACTCGGCCGCGCTGCGGTACCCGTGGCTGTTCCAGACCACCTGCAGCCCGGGCAGCTCCCTGTCCAGGCGCTGCAGCAGGGTGGCCATCACCGCTGGGCTGGCCCCCACCAGCGCCACCCGCCAACCCTGGATCGCCGCATGCTCAAGCAACTGCCGGGCCAGCTCGATTCCAGGGGCCCTGCGCACCCGGAATCCCCGCCTGCCGAGGGCCCAGACCACCCCGGCCCCGTCAGGAATGACCAGATCGGCGGCGGCAATCACGGCCCCGAGCTCGGGCTGCTGCCGGGCCGCCATCGTCATCTCAGCATTGAGCGTGACGATCTGGCCGCCACCGCGGGAGTGCAGGGCCAGAGCCGCGGCCAGCACGTCGGCAGACACATCCACTCCAACCCCTAGCACGGGCACACGCCGTGGTGCCGTCTCGATTGCTGCCATGGGCGGGAGGGCGGTGGAAGAAAATCTATGGTGTGGGGTCGGTCCCATGGGCGCCACCCCTCCGGTTCCAGGCCGCCCGGGCCGGGCCTGTTCCATCCCCGGTCCCGTCCAAGCCCAGTCGTCCAAGCCCAGTCGTCCAAGCCCCAGTCGTCCAAGCCCCAATCGTCCAACAGGAGCGTCGAGAGAGATGGTCAGTCACGCCTTCCCCGCCAGCTCCCCCGCCGGTGCCGTGCACGGTTCCGCCACGGCTGACGCCGTGCCTCCTCCCCTGCCACCTGATCCCGCCATCGCCTGGCGACGCCTTCAGGACCTGGACCGCCAGATCAGCGCCGTGGTGCTGGAGCGGCAACACCCGGTCAGCGGCCTGCTCCCCGCCAGCACGGCCCACACGGTGCATGGCAACTACGGCGATGCCTGGGTTCGGGACTGCGTTTATTCGATTCAGTGTGTCTGGGGTCTGGCCCTGGCGTACCGCCGCCTGCGGGGCCCCTGCCGGCGGGCCTACGAGTTGGAGCAGCGGGTGCTTCAACTGATGCGCGGGCTGCTCTCGGCGATGCTGCGGCAATCGGCCAAGGTGGAGCGGTTCAAGACCAGCCTGCATCGCCTCGACGCCATCCACGCCAAGTTCGCCACCGGCAGCGGTGATCCCGTGGTCCCCGATGACGGCTGGGGCCACTTGCAGCTCGATGCCACGGCCCTTTACCTGCTGCAGCTGGCCCAGCTGACCCGCTCCGGCCTGGTGATCGTGCAGACCAGTCACGAGCGGGATTTCATCCAGAATCTTGTTTATTACGTGGCCCGTGCTTATCGGGTTCCCGATTATGGGATCTGGGAGCGTGGTGACAAGGGCAACCATGGCCAGCCGGAACGCAACGCCAGCTCCATCGGTCTGGTCAAAGCCGCCCTGGAAGCCCTCGATGGCCTCGACCTCTACGGGCCCCATGGCGATGGCAGCTGCTGCCTCACCATTCCCCATGACGCGATCGTGCGGTTGCGCCGGGCCCTGCGCAGCCTGCTGCCCCGCGAGTCCGCCAGCAAGGAGGCCGACAGTGCCTGCCTGGCGGTGATCGGCTACCCGGCCTGGGCGGTGGAAAACCCCGCTTTGGTGGAGCGCACCCGGGTCAAGATCCGCCGCGATCTCGGCGGCCGCTACGGCTACAAGCGCTTCCGCCGCGATGGCCACCAGTGTGTCAACGAGGACGTGACTCGCCTGCACTATGAGCGCGAGGAGCTGGCGGAGTTCGAGCACATTGAGTGTGAGTGGCCCCTGTTCCTGGCCTACGAGCTGGTCACGGCCTGCTGCGAGGGACGCTGGGATGACGCCCGTCACTGGCGACAGCGGCTCAGCGCACTCAGCCTGCCGGTGGATGGGGTTCCGCTTCTGCCGGAGCTGTATCTGGTGCCCGAGGCGTTGCTCGAGGCCGAGCGTCTACGCCCCGGAAGCCAGGACCGTCTGGCGAATGAGAACGTTCCCCTGCTCTGGACCCAGAGCCTCACCTGGTTGGGGGATCTGTTGCTTGAGGGCCTGATCACGCCCGAGGATCTCGACCCCTGCGGTCGCCGCCTCAGCGCCCCGCTCGGGGCTTGTGAGGTGCTGGTGGCCTTGGCACCGGCGGATTCCTCCGTGGCGGCGGCCCTGCGTCAGGCGGGTCTGCCGGCGGAGGATCCGGCGGCGGCCCTGGCCGGTGATCGCCGAGCCGCCACCACGGTGGGCAGGGCGATCACCTCCCTGGAGGCCCTTCCCGATGACGATCCGCCGCTGCGTCTGGCCAGTTCCCGCGAGCTCTCCAAGCGCATGGCTGCCGTGGGCGCCAACCACCGCCTGGGGCTGAGTGGCCATCCGCCCGTTCGGATGGAAACGATGGCCACGGCTCGCCTCTATCGCCACGGCAGCGAGAGGATCGCCTTCCTGCCGGCGGTGCTGGAGGAGGACACCTTTTATCTGGCCGATGATCCCTGTCAGTTGGTCGACGCGGTGGCCAGTGAGCTGCGGCTGCTGCAGCGCCACTGGCGCGGCCCTGGCCTGCCGGTGTTGCTGATCCCGGTGCCGTCCGGTCCATTCCGGCGGGATCCGGAGGCTTTTCTGGCCCTGGGGCGCCAGCTGGCCGGCGGCAGCCTTGAGGGGGTGCCGGTTCAGCTCGCCAGCCACGAGGATCTGATCAGCCAGGCGAGCTGGGTGGAGCTGCCGCTGCAGGCCGTGGCCGCCTGTGACCTCCGCCCCCGCCTGCAGACCCTGCTGCCGCCGATCACCAGCCGTGCCCCCCTCACCGCCCGCCAGGAGCAGGAGCTTGACGACATCTCGGCCGTCGCCCTGATCGATCGCCTCTGGCGCAGCGGCTCCCTGCAGGAGCAGGCGGAGGTGTTGGAGCTGCTCGCCCGCCGGCTGGGCCCCCGGGCCCAGCTGCAGGCCCCGGCTGGAAAGGGTTCGGTGCTGCTCAGCAGCCTGCTGGAGGAGGTTTACCGCCGCGCCCTCGAGGAAGCCGACTGGAATGTGGTGCGACGGGCCGCAGGGGCGATGGGCCTGGTCCACCCCCAGCTGGAGGATGCGCTCACCGATCTGCTGGTGCGTCAGAAGCAGGTGGTGGTGGGCCGCAACTACACCAGCGACTCCCTGATCAGCCAACCCCAGGGCAGCAAGCGGATCGCCACCATGATCCGCCGCTTCAGTGGCGAGGACAGCCGGGAGTGGATGCTCCAGCAGGAGCTGTTGCTGGCGGTCGATGGTCTGGCGCGGCTCGAGCCTGCCCTGCTCAGCGGCAGCCTCACCCTTCAGCTCGGCCAGTTGCTGCTGCTGCTCACCGGTGAGCTGGCCGCTGAGGAGAATCTCGGTTCTGGCGATGCCTTTGAGATCCTCTGCGGGCTGCCGCCCCATGCCATCCGCCGCCGTCTGCGGGCTGTGCTTGCCGATGTGGAGCACGCCCGCGAGGCCCTGCAGCGCAAGGAGCAGCTGCATCTGCGCGGTCGCGTGCGCTGGGAGGTGCCCGATCCGCTCGATGACCTTCCCAGCAGTGGCGACTGGCTCCAGCACCGCCTCCGCCTCGGCGCCCTCGGCCTGGTGCCCCGCGATTTCTATCCCGGCATCTGGCATCTGCTCCACCACTGCCGCGGTCTGGTGATCGGCGACAAACTGGAGCGCCGCAACCGCCTCGAGAGCGAGCTGCTGAGTGAGAAAACCCCCGGAGAACGCAACTTCGCCTCTCGGGTGGAACAGCTGCTTGGCAAAATCGAAGCTCCGGAATACCGGCAGCTCTGCACCGAGGCCCTGCTGACCCTGATCGCCTTTGTCGGCGAAAACCCGCAGGTGAACTTCGACGACGACCTCGCCCTCGACGTGGTGATCGGCCATGCCGTGCGGGTCGGCTGGCAGGAGCGCCATCCCTCGGTGCCGGCGGCCGAATACGGCCTCCACAAGGCTGAAGCCTGGGAGGCGTTCTACAGGTCCTCCCCGGCGGCCTGTCGGCGCTGGCAGCTTCTGGCGCTGCGCCAGCTCACCACCGATCCTGGCGAAGAGCACGCCGAGGCCCCCCGGGCGGCCTGAATCCGGTTGCGGGCTTCGGTCAGCGGTGGCTGCCCGGGGGCTCAGATCGGCTGGTCGAGGGTCATGCAGAGATTGGGCTGCTCAACGCACTGCTCGATCAAGTCGGCCAGCAGCAGGGCCCGCGAGGCCTGCAGGCCATCAACGGCCGGCACCTCGACCCCGCGCACGCACTGGAGGAAATGCTCCAGCTCGGCGTAGAGGGGTTCGATCGAGGTGGTGCTCACCTCCTCGATGAAGCCGTCATTGCGATAGACCAGCTCGCCGTGATCGGCACTGACCGAGCCATGGGAGCGGCGGTGGATGCGCAGGTTGTGCTTGAGGAAATCGGTTTCCATCAGGCTGTTGCGGCAGTGGGCATAGAGCCGCCGGATCTTGCGGTGGGCCATCTTGCTGGCGGTCAGGCTGGCCACCACGCCATTGGCGAAGGCCAGGGTGGCATTGACGTAGTCGATCGGTCCATCGGAACTGCGGCCCCCTGCCGCCGCCATCCGCACCACCGGCGAGCCGGCCAGCTCCAGGACCAGGTCGATGTCATGGATCATCAGATCGAGCACCACCGAGACATCGTTGGCCCGGTCTGGGTTGGGGCTGTGGCGTCGCGCCTCCAGCACCACGATCTCTTCGCTCGCCACCACCTTGAGCAGCTCCCGGAAGGCCGGATTGAAGCGCTCGATGTGCCCGACCTGCAACAGCCGCCCGGCCGTTTCCGCGGCCTGGATCAAGGCGGTGGCCTCCTCCTGGGTGGCGGCGATCGGCTTCTCGATCAGCACATGGGCGCCGGCTTGCAGCGCCGCCATGCCGACGCGGTGGTGGAGGAGGGTGGGCACCGCGATGCAGACCGCCTCGACCTCGGCAAGCAGGTCGTGATAGTCGGCGAACCAGCGACAGCCGAACTGCTCGACCGCCAGGCCGCCTCGCTCCTGGTCGGGGTCGGCCACTCCGACCAGCTCGGCATCGCGGAGCAGGCTCAGCACACGGGCGTGGTGCCAGCCCATGTTGCCAATGCCGATCACCCCGACGCGCACAGGGTTCATGGCAGTCGCAACGCACAACCTGAGGATTATCGGCGATCAGGCCCCCTCGCCGACGCTGGGCTGGATCTGCACGCGTTCGATCCGGGGGCCATCCATGCTCAGCACCGTGAAGCGCGCCCCTTTCCAGCGCAGGCTTTCTCCCGGTGCCGGGATGTGCTGGAACCGCTCCAGCAGGAAACCGGCCAGGGTGTGGTGGTCCTCCGCCTCGGGCAGCTGCAGGGCCAGCTGGCGGTTGAGCTCGAAGATCTCCAGGTCCCCCGCCACGGACCAGCCGCCCTCGCTCAGGGCCTGGAGGTCCTGGGCGGCCTCGAGGGGGTTCTCGTCCTCCCCCACGATCTCGCTGGTGAGATCGGCCACGGTCACCAGTCCTTCGGTGCCCCCGTGCTCATCGACCACCACCAGCAGGGGCTGGCCACTGCGGATCAGGGGAAGCAGGTCGGCCAGGGAGGTGCTTTCCTGGACCTGGGCCACCGGAAGCATGTAGGGGGCGAGGGGGGTCTCGGGTCTGAGCTGGCCACGGGCGATCGGTTCGGCCAGACGCCGCAGGTCAAGCACTCCCCTGACATCGTCGAGGGAGGCACCGATCACCGGAAAACGGGCGTGCTGGCTGCTGTGCACCGCTTCCATCATCTCGGCGAAGCAGACATCGAGATCGAGCGTCACCATCCCCGAGCGGGGCACCATCACCTCCCGCACCAGGGTGTCGCGCAGGGAGAAGACACCTTCGAGAATGCTGCGCTCATCCGGCATCAACCCGGTGACACCACCGCTCTCAATCAGGGTTTCCAGCTCGCCTGCCGAAAGCACAGGCACCAGTTCATCCCAGTTGCGCGGCAGGCCGAGCAGCTTGAGCAACACGGCGGTGATCCTCTCGATCAACAGCAGCAGCGGCGCCAGCGTGCCGATCAGCGATTCCAGCAGCGGAGCAAGCTTCAGAGCCGAGCTCTCGGGCTGATGCAACACCCATGCCTTGGGCAGCAGACCTCCGATCACGGTGGCCAGAAGCACCAGCGCCAGGAAGCTCAACGCATCGATCCAGCGTTGGCCGACGGCGCTGGCGAAGGCGCCACCGAGCTGGCCGGCGAGGCCGCGACCGGTCCAGCCCACGGCGAGCAGGGCAAGCACTGCCCCGAGCTGGGTGGCAACCAGCACACGCCGCAGCCGCTGCTGCAGGCGGGCCACGGACTGGGCGCCCGGAACGGCGTCCTCACGCAACTGTTGCACCCGGCTCGGCCGTAGGCGGATCAGGGCGAATTCAGCGGCAGCGAAGAAGGCCATCAGGGCCAGCAGGGTCGCCAGCGCCAGGTAGCGCATATGCAGACGGTGAATGGATCTGCAGGCAGTATGGTCGGCCTCCGCCATCCGGGAGGTCGCCCTCCTGCCCTGTCAGGCTGAGCGGAGGTTTGAGGTGATCGCCACCCGCCGGAGCCCCAATCCTGGCGGAGAGGGGAGAGGTGGATCCCAAGAACTGCTCGGAGCCGTTTGCTGCGGCTCCCTCCCTGCTGTGTGTGAACCGCATAGCGGTGCTGTAGGGGTAGCCCATCCCCTTCGCCGCGAGGCTGCGCCGGCTGGTTGGAAGTGTTCAGCGGGAGTGGGGGTGTGCACGCATCCCTATGAGGCGCTATCTTTGAAGAGTCTGTACTACACAAGTCCATGCTTACAGGGTCTGAACTCCTCGCCAAGGTCAAGGAGATCGGCGACGCCAGCAAAAGCGATCTCGTGCGCGCCTGCGGCTACGTCAGCACCAAGAAGGACGGCACCGAGCGCCTGAACTTCACCGCCTTCTACGAGGCCCTGCTCGAGGCCAAGGGCGTCAGCCTTGGCGAGAGCGGCGGCAAGTCTGCCGCCGGCAAGGGTGGTCGCAAGCTCAGCTATGTGGCGACCGTGCAGGGCAATGGCAATCTGCTCGTTGGCAAGGCGTACACGGCCCTGCTCGACCTGAAGCCGGGCGATGAGTTTGAGATCAAGCTCGGCCGCAAGCAGATCCGCCTGGTCCCTGCCGGTAGCGGCGACGACGAAGAGTGAGGTTGGAGCGGCCAGCTCGAAGCGTTGACGCCATCCGGCCTCCGGGCCCGCTTGTCTGGGCCTGGCTTCACGGTTCTGATCCGCACTTCCGCTGGCTTTTGGGGGACTCCCGTGCCCCGTTCGGCCTGCTGGGGCCTGGATGCTGCCTGGTTCCCCGATCTCGGAGGCTCTGGCCGCTTGGGTCGGGGCCGACAGGTGCTTCTGCAGTCCCCTGGCAGGTCAATCTCGCCGTTCCAGGCTGGGCCGATTCCTGCCGGATCTATCGCGCCACGGCGGCCGGTTCTGACCTGGCCGTCCTGCTGGCCGGTCCGCTCGTTGTGACCGCAGGGCCCTGACGGCTGGTCGGCGCGGCGCTGATTGGCGTATTGTCCGACTCAGAACAGGAGATCAGCCCTTGGTCAACGCCGTTGCCAGCGTCCTGGTGCGACGGCTGGTGGCAGCAGGCCGGAGGCTGAGCGAGTTATGGCGACTGTGCTGGCGTCCCGATCTGGTGTTGTGGTTGTTGGTCGTGGCGTTGCTGTTGTTGCCGTTGATGATGCTTTCGGCGGTCTCCAATGCCACCGTGGCTCAGATGAAGCTGCAGGCGGATGAGATCTCGACACTCGCCAGCGGGATTCGCGCTTACTATGCCGATAATGTGATTGCCCGCCTCCAGGCTGCTGATGGCAAGGCGGTGTATACCGAAAATTACCGCGATGTGCATGGTGGAATCCCGATCCCAGCCACCTTGTCGATCGAATTGGGAGCTTTGTTTGACAATGCCCACAGCGATGGGCGAATCTCTTACAATTTTGTCTCCGAATATCCCTTCGCCAAGCGGGTTGCCCATCCTCTGGATTCTTTTGAGATTGATGCGATCAGTGCTTTTCGCGCCGATCCGCAACGCAAGGTCTTCACCCAGCTCAATGGCAATGGCCTAGGAGCTTCCTCCTACAGGATGGCCACGCCGGTGCTGATGCGTAAGGCTTGCGTGACCTGTCACAACACCCATCCGGATTCGCCGAAGCGAGACTGGAAGATTGGTGATGTACGGGGTATCCAAGAGGTCACGGTCAGGGGCATTCAAGTTCATGGTTTCGGCAGTCTTGGGCTGCTGATCGGATATGTCGGTTTTGTAGGCCTCACATCGGTGGCGGCCACCTTCGTTTTTCGTGGTCAGACCAACCAGTTGGCAAAAGTCAATCAGAAGTTGATTGAAAACAACCGGAAGGACTCGATGATGGCTGCAGAATTGGTGGACCAGATTCGCGAATTATCGATCTTTGGCCATGTTGTTGACAAGGCCACCTTTGGCATTGCGATTGCCGACATGCGCAAGCCAGATTCTCCGTTGATCTATGTCAACGATGCGTTCACTGTCATTACTGGCTATGGGCGCGAGTTGGCACTTGGATTTAATTGCCGCTTTCTGCAGGGGCCAGATACCGATGCTGTTGAGCTGCAAAAGCTGCGGCAGGCTATTCAGCAAGGAAAGCCCTATAGTGGTGAGCTGATAAACTACCGGGTTGATGGTAGCCGCTTCTGGAATCGCCTGATGATTTATCCCATTTACGGTGCCCATCAGGATCGTCCCGACTACTATGTTGGTAATCAGGTGGATATCAGCCTCCTGAAGCAGCAGACGTCGCCATTGAGCAATGCTCTGACGACCATCAAGTCGGATTTTGAGAGGGCGCAGTCGGCCTTGGAGCAGGCCCGACGTTTCTCCGAAGGAATGCATCGCTATCTCGACAAAAAAACATCTGTTGTTCCCGAAGTAGAGGCTTTTCTGATCGCAGAACGCGAGGCCCATCAGCTGCTTGAGGAGGCGATCGCTGATCTGGGTGAGGTGCTGTTTAAGTCGGGGAGCAGCGCATGACCCGATCCACATCCACCCCATCATGGCGCCATTCAGCGCCATTCCTGCGTTCGCTGGTCTTCGCCTTTTCCCTGGCGGCGACTCTGATTCTGACCCTCTGCCTGACGGCCATCAGCGTGCTGGAACGCCAGCGGCAAATGATCAATGATGCTGAACACAGCAGTGCTCTGGTGGAAACAGCACTGGCCACATCCCTCAGCGATGAGCAACGGCAAAACTTGATTCTGAATCATGGAACTACAGTCCGTGAGCTCAATGACGAAGGGTTGAACTTCATTCTTGTTGTCAATCAGTCGGGTCAGATCGTCTTTAGCTCCAGGCCAAGTTGGCGGCAGCTTCTGATTACGGATCCCCTCCTTAACCAGCTCGAAACCGACGACGCCTCTTTTCGTGATGTCGTGGCTTGTTTTCGTCACCCTCATGATGATTGCATGCAACTGCGTAGCCTTGATTTCGTGCCCCATCTGTCGCGGTTTACTGTTGTCCGCGGCGTTTACAAGCCAGCCATTGATCTGGGGATGAGCAGGCAGAGATTTTTGACCATTGTTAATTATGATCATGGTATTCTGCAGCCCAGTTCGGCCATTGCCTTGCTGCTGTGCTTTGTTTTCTCGCTGTTGCTAAGCAGCTTCCTTGGCCTGTTCTTGTGGATACTGCTCTCGGCCCATGTTGTGCCCCGTCTTGCTGAACTCGCTCAAACAGATTCACTCACTCAGTTGATGAGCCGCGGCATTTTTATGGATTTGGCAAAGGATACTCTGGCCGAGGCGGAGGAGCGGCAAGCTGATCTTGTATTTGCCATTCTCGATATTGACTACTTCAAGCACATCAACGATACCTATGGTCACGGCTGTGGCGATGCCGCGCTGCGGCATGTGGCTGAGATTTTCCGGGCTGTGATCCGCACTGAAGATCTGCTCTGCCGACTCGGGGGAGAGGAGTTCGCCATGTTGCTGAGCATGCATCGAGAGCATGCGGCGCGTGCTCTCGAGCGGTTGAGATTGCAGTTGGAGATGAGCAGGCTCCACTATCAGGGTCGTCGTCTGACGATTCAGGCAAGCATCGGGGCCGTGGCCACCCGCGACTGTGGCTACAACCTCGACTACCTTTATAGCTCAGCCGATCAGGCCCTCTACAGTGCCAAAGGTGCCGGTCGCAACCGGATCGCCTGGAGCGAAGGCCGCATTTTCAGCCGTTTGTCCACCTGAATTCATGCAGCCACCTGAATTGCCCAGCAACGAAGCAGGCCGCTTGCGGGAGCTGAGATCCCTTGGCCTCCTCGATACCCCTGCCGATGCCAGCTTTGATGACATCAGCGAGCTGGTCAGGCATGTGGCGGGAACCGAAATTGGCATCATCAGCCTGGTGGACAACGATCGCCAGTGGTTCAAAAGTTGCGTCGGTCTACCGCTAGGCCAGGAGCAGTCACCTCGTTCGATTTCATTCTGCGGTCATACCATCCTGCAACGGGAGCCGCTGATCATTGAGGATGCCCATCAGGATCCACGTTTTGTTGATAATCCCCTGGTGCAAGGTGATCCATGGATCCGCTTCTACGCGGGTTTTCCCTTGATCACGGACACTCACTTTGCGATCGGAAGTCTTTGTGCTATCAGCCGTCATCCCCATCGCCTGAGCCCCGAACAGATCGATAGTCTGCGCCGTCTGGCTGGGCTTACCGTGCAGCATATGCAAAATCTGCGTCATGTCTCGCTTGAGCGTGACCGCCAGCTGAAGCTGGCCCCTCAAATGCTGCCCGGATTGATGCGTGATGATCTGCGATCCCTGGAGCAGCTGATCAGTCGCGATCAGATGTTGGCGATGCTCGATCTGATTCTGGGGATGGAAACGGATGCCAAATTCTCGCTACTGCGCTGTCGTTTTCGTGATTATGAACGCGTCAGTGCCACCTTCGGTGGTTTGGTGGCTGAAGAATTCATCAATGAGGGCGCCAGGCGCCTGATCATCGCGCTGCCGCGTGGCGCTTCGGTGGCCAGGTTTGCCGATACGGAGCTGGTGGTGTTGTTGCCATTCGGAGAGGATGGCCAAGATATGGAGCGCGTGGCCGAGCGGATCATTGCACTGACGGCTCAGACCTATCGTAATGGTCAACATTCTCTCTCTTTGGCTGTATCGATTGGCATCGCCACCTACAATCACAACTATGAGACTGTGGAGGCCATCCTCTCGGACGCCAGCATCGCTGTTCAGATGGCGCGGCGCACCAGCGGCAGCTCGTTTCGATTTATTGATGCCGAATCACGCTTGATTGCCAGGGAAAACTACAAGATTGAGTCGGATCTTCGCGATGCACTGGAAGGCAAGCTTCTCGAACTCCATCTGCAACCCATCATTGCGCTGCCTGATGCAGAACCGATCGGCTTTGAAGCGCTCGCCCGCTGGCCCCGCGGCGAGCAACTGTTGTCACCCTCCAGCTTCATCCCGATGCTAGCCGAGGCCGGATTGACCGCCGAGCTCGACTTGTTGATCATTGAGAAGGCCCTCGCCGCCATGCCCCTGCTGGCCCGTCCGGTGCCGCAGCGGCAGATGCGGGTGAGCGTGAATCTTTCGGGTCTGCTGCTGGAAGATGGTGAGCAGCAGCAGCGCTTGCTGGCGCTTATTGATGACAATCCCTACCCACCCGGTTGGAGTTTACAAGTGGAGATCGTTGAGGATGCTTTCCAGGCGAAGACGGAATTGTTTGAACGCTTTTTGGCCGCTCTTGTGGCCCGCGGTGTGGTGATCGCCATCGATGACTTCGGCACCGGCTATTCCTCGTTGACGCGTCTGATCTCCTTGCCGATCCAGATGGTCAAGTTGGACCGCGCCTTTGTGCAGAACCTCGATGCTCCCAGCGATTCCGGTCGCACCCTGCTGCGCACGATGATCGTGATGCTGCACGATCTCGGCCTGAGCATCACGGCGGAAGGCGTTGAAACCGCATCTCAGCGCGACTGGTTGCAAGCCCATGGCGTCAGCGCCGCCCAGGGCTTTCTTTTTCATCGTCCGATGCCGGTGAGCGAGGCGATCGCCCTGCTCGAAACCCTCCACTACCGACCCCGAGCCCTGGCGGTCGATCCCCAGCGGTTGCAGGCCGTGCGGCGGCGCCTGAGCAACAACTTCTGGGGTTGGCCCTTTCAGAACCGCTTCGGTCCCGGTTCTGAGGGATCCGACCGGCGTCAACCCTGACGGCCTGTGCCTTCTGCCAGGGGCTTGGCCAGGCTCGGCGAGCAAGAGGGGCAGGGCTGGACCGCTGCCAGGCCTTGGAGATCTGCAGGGCCGCGAAGCCCCACCCAGGTCAACCAACCCAGGGCCAGGGCCGGGAGCCAGGGAGCAGGGAGCAGGGAGCATTATGCAGATTCTTGAGGAGGCCAAGGCCGTGCCATTGCAGCCCTGAAGGCATGGCAACGGGCACTGAGCTCCAGTGATCAGCCTCGTGGAGACGCACTGCTCGTGCTGATCGATGCAAATAGTACAGGATGGCATCCTACGCTGTGCGCCATTCAGAAATCTGTCGATTCTTCTCTTTATCCCAGTCTCCTGCTCGGTTGTCCCGATCCACATGTTGAGGTTTGGTGTACTGCTGATCCAGCAGCTTTCCAGGCGCTTTTCAGCGTACCTGTACCTTCTCCTCCTACACAACCGGGGCGGCTCGTCTACAAGCAGTGGCTCACCCAAGCTCTTGAGCACGGCGGAGTCCTTGTCCTCACTGACCCAATGGACATTTGACTCGACCTTCTCCCGCCGATGGACATGGTCAAGGCCTGTCAGAACAACCTCTCCTTGGGGCATCTGGTAAGAGATATCCGGGCCCTGCTCACCCGCCACCGTCAGACCCAGGTCCAGGCGCCGATATCCAACCCGTGAGGAGCATCCATCCCCCCTCCGCGATCAACTGCAGCAGCAGCTCAGCCAGGCCGAGCAGCGGCAGCGGGGGCTGCTGGAGGTGGTGCTGTAGGAGGCGTTGGCTGGCAGACTGCCAGAGAGGCCGGAGGAACGCCATGCAGCCATCGCCTGAGCCGGCCGCACGTCCTGAAGAGCAGCAGGACGGCATCCAGGAGATTCATGTTGCCGGCTTCTGTTCCCTTAAAGAGGTTTGCCTGGAGCCTGGCCGGCTCACGGTTCTGATTGGACCGAACGGTGCCGGTAAATCCAACGTGCTGCAGGTGTTGCGTCTGATTCCTTTGCTGCGCACCCGCTCCCTGCAGCGCTATGTAGCCGATCACGGCTTCGGAGCTGCACTGCTGCATTACGGGGCCAAAACCACTGAAGCCATTGATCTCGGTGTGGTGCTCAGAGATCAGGGAACCACCTACTGCTATGACGCCCGTCTTGCTTTTGCGCCAGGAGACACGCTGTATTTCCAGACTGAGAACGCTGTCAGGCTCAGTCCTGTCGGCGCACGATCAGTGAGTTCGCTAGGCGGTGGACACCGGGAATCTCACCTTCTCGATGAGGCCTATTGCGACTCAACCGTGGCTGTGGTGAACGAGTGGCTTGGCCGGATGACCTTCTACCACTTCCACGACACCTCACCCCAATCCAAGCTGCGCACGCACGCGCGTCGAGAGGACGATCGCTACCCCCGTTCTGATGGTTCCAATCTCGCGGCTTACCTGCTCCGCCTGAAGGAGAGTGACGCCAGCGCCGATCAGAAGGCCTGGCAGCGCATCAATCGCCACTGCCGCCACATTGCCCCAGCCATCAAGGAGCTGGACCCTGTTGCGGTGAACGGGAGTGTGAGGCTCGACTGGATCGATGACCGCGACGAGCGTTTCGGTTGCCACCAGTTCTCCGATGGCACGCTGCGGGCGCTGGCGCTAATCACGGTGCTCTCCCAGCCCAGCGAGCGCTTGCCAAGGCTAATTAGCATCGACGAACCCGAGCTCGGCCTGCATCCTTCTGCCATTGCCTTGATCACCGAGCTGTGTCGCTCGATCTCACGCCATACCCAGATTGTTCTCTCCACCCAGTCCACGGAGCTGCTGGATTACTTCAACCCCGATGAGGTGGTGGTGGTGGAGCGGCAGCACGGTGAAACAAAGCTGACAAGGCTGAGCAGTGAAGCCCTGCAGACCTGGCTGGAGGACTACAGCCTCAGCGAGCTTTACGACAAGGGCGTGATCGGAGGTAAGCCTTGATGGCCGATCCGGTCAGGCGATTGATTGTGGCCGTGGAGGGCCCTACAGAGGACAACTTCGTGCGACGGATTCTGCAGCCCCATCTGTGGAGCTATGGGATTGCTGTCTCGTCCACGATTGTTGGCAAAGCCAAGGCAGCTGCAAGAGGCAACAAGGGCAAGGGTGCTCGTGGTGGCGGTTGCTATTCCGACTGGGAAAGAGACATCCGCAACTGCCTGAAGGACAACCCATCGCGTGACTTCAGACTGACAACCCTGTTTGATCTCTATGGACTGCCTGATGACTTTCCAGAGCGCGATCGTATTGCCTCAGATCGCAGCCAGGTTGATCGCTGCGATCGCCTGGAACAGGCCATGGCAAGCCGGATCGATGACTGGCGGTTCATCCCCTATCTGCAACTGCATGAGTTCGAGGCCCTGGTGATGGCCTGCCTTCCTGATCTCGAAACGATCTACGACGCTCCAGATCAACTGGCTGGGCTCGCCCGCCTTCAGGCTGAGGTGGCTTCACTGCAGCCTGAAGAGATCAATGATTCCAAGGAAACATCGCCCAGCCATAGGTTGGAGCGGCTGATTCCTGACTACCGCAAAACGTTGCATGGGCCTGATGCGATCGAGAAGGCTGGCTTGGCCCACGTGCGCAGCCGTTGCCCTCGTTTTGACAACTGGCTGACTCGCTTGGAGATGGAGATGTCCTGACTCCCTTCCGCCTGCGTCTTGATCGCCTGCCATCAGTCCACCATCTCCGGATCCAGCTCCAGCCCGGGGTAGAGGAAGGCGCGGCTGAGCCGCTGGCAGTCGCCGGCGCTCACCGAGGCTTCACGCAGGGTGGCCTCCCAGCTGCTGGCCACGGTGTTCAAGATCCGCGTGGTGATCGCGTCGGCTTCCGCCGGCTTGAGCAGAAAGCGGCCGGCCCCGGCCAGGATTGCCCGGCGGTTGGCCCAGCGGCTGGGGCTGCGGTCCACCAGGCCGCAGGCCATGGCCAGGTCGCGGCGGGTCTGGGCCTGCAGCGGTGCGGGGGTGAGGTCGTAGGCGGGGCTGAGCTGCCAGCTTGTTGACCTGGCCAGCAGCGCATGGTTGCGGGGGTGGTCGTCGATGTTCGAGACCGCGGCGTTGAAGCAGATCCGGCCGAACAGCTCCCGCAGATCCGCCGCCGGCTGAGCGCTGACGCGGCGCAGCTCATCGGCCAGCAGCAGATACGACCACCTGCCGCGATCGGTGGGGCTGTCATCCGCCTGCAGCAGGGTGACGGCGCTGACCATGCGATGGCGCCGGTATCCCGTCTCGCTCCAGTCGCGGTCAAAGCGTTTGACCAGCAGCACATCGGCATCGCCCACTCTGGTGAGGCGGCTTTCGGCCACCTGCAGCCCGCAGCG
>JBMSXZ010000014.1:0-29656 GCA_049426205.1 Cyanobium sp. | reverse complement strand
AGGTTCAGATCCTGAGGCGCGAGGCCCGAGTAGACCTGATCCAGGGTTCCGCGGCTCAGCACCATGCTGAGTCGGCCGATCATCCTGAAGCTCGATGGCGCGATGGCAGGTCGCGTGATCCCTGCCGATGCGGATTGCGTGCTGGAGCAGCTTCCGCCCCTTCTCGCAGAGGACGCCGTGGTGGTTGTGGATAGCGCCACCGGCTTGACCAATGCGACCAGAACCGTGATGGTGTTGGCCGATGGGGGTGCTGCCTCAAGCTGACCGTGTCGTGGCGGCTTTTGCCACTGCCAATTCAGGAGGAGTGCATTTGGGAAACTCTACAGGCATCCACAAGCACCTGCAGGAGGCCATTGCAATCAGGAAGGGCAAGCCATGGGCGAGGTCATGCTAAGCCATTCAAGGTAGCGGTGAATCCGTGAGATAGCAGGCATTAAATCCAGGCTCATAGCTTCTCAGGATCCTTCCTCAGACTGCCTTCGCCTTGCCTCGCTGATTCTATACTGCTTGGCCTCAGCCACCAGAGTGAGTTGCAAGTCAGATTCAATGCCTAGACTGTCTTTAAGATGTTCAAGCTCAATCTTTATTTCTTCAATGGACACCCTGAAAAACTCTTTGCGCTCATTTTCAAGATTTACCCTTTTCTCTCCAAAGTGTTTATGGAGACTGCTCTCAAGGGAAGGAGCGTCAGTTGTTGAAATCAGAGCATGGACATCAAACGGAAACGGAACCGAAGCATCTCCCAGCTCATTGACTCGATCCATTGGATCCAGTCTCCTTGTCATGCCGATTTTATAGACATTCTCTCCGAAGCTGCCGACATTGCTCAAAATGTAGACATGGCCGGTTCTTGTGAGCATCGCCTGGCTAATAGCTCGCTTCTTATCCTCAATCTCGCTTAATCTTCTCTGTAACTCCTCAACTTTCGAGTTCAAGGCCGCCTTGTCCGCCTCGCTGCCGTTCGCCGCCTCCTGCTTAGCCCTCTCAAGCATCTCCTGGTACTCGGCCTCCTCTTTCTCAGCTTGTTGCCTTGCTTTTTCTGCTTCGCGCTCTGCCTTCTGCTCTTCTCTCATCTGCTCACGTATCTGGGCCTGCTCCTCTTTCTCTTTTTGCTTTTGCTCCTCATACTCAAAAACAAGCTGGAGTTCCGCCCTTCGGCTAGCCAAATACTTCGAGTTGATCACACACCCCCAGCCCTCAGCAAGTTTGTTGATCTGATCAAAAGAAGACTCGATCCTTTTCTTCATCGCCTCTACATTGCGATAGGTTACTCTTGCAATATATGAGTCACATTCGCCATTAAAGGCTCTGAGCATTAGCCGAAGAATACTCTTGGTTAACCTGATGGTCTCTCTTGGCTGCTGCTGAAAGGCCAGCGATGAATCTTGATTAAGCCAGTAGGCAGCTGCACTCTTGTTTCCGTTTTCCCCATCAAGCTTAAGCATGCCCTTTTGCTTCTCTTTGATCCTCTTAAGCTCCTTCTCAAATCGCGGGATATCGTCAAAAGCATAAACAGCTTCGTGGTATCCGACCTCAAGCAGAAAGGCATCATCTGCTCGCAAATCTATAGCCTCAGCAACTATCCTCAGATCTCTTTTCGCAGTTTCAGTGGAGCGCTCAAGCTCTTTAATTTCCTCGACCAAGTCCCTGCGTCTTTGCAAAGCACCCGCCAGGATATCTTTAGCTTCGCCTATGGACTCATTGAGCTTGGCATCGGCATTCATGCGGGCATTAGCCACATACTTATCTGCATCTTCAATGGGACGGAGACGCGCATTCAAGGCCTTGATTTTGCCAGACTGCTTGATCGCGTGGACGGCATAGCCCGCCGTAAGCAATAGAAGGAGGAAAACTTCCATGAACACAGTGATCGGGAGCCCAATTATCGCAATAAGTCGAACTTTGTCAATATTCAATTACTGCATAATTCTCGCAGTGTCATCGGGGTGTCGCATAGCCCCCTAAACCCAAGCGGCTAGACAAGGGATCAAGCCCACTGGCAGCCGCCGGATCCTCAGTAAACGCCAGCTGAGCCGCCACTGATCCTCTTTTGGTGGGGGGCCCTCAAACCGCACGAGCGAATGAAGAGGTGAGGAACTCAGAACATCATCAGCACCACTGGGCCACCACAGACCGCCGCCGACCCTGAGGCTGGCCCACGGATAGCCAGCCCGCAGGTCCGAGTTGAATCAGTTCAGCACCAGGGCGGATACTGCCGTTGCCCTCGCTTCCGCCTCCTCCAAGCCCGCCTCATCCGTCCACGTTCCATGGTGCCGATGGTGCGTGGCGGGATTGTGCCCCATCAGCGCCGCCAGAACCCGCACAGGGATGGCCCGCTCATGGGCCTTGTGCCCCCGCCAGGCATAGCCGTGCCGCAGGCTGTAGGGCGTGAGTCCCGGAATCGCCGCGCGCCCATCGACTGCCACAAGGGGAACCGATCCAGGCGCTGACGGAAGGCAACGCCAACGCCCTTATGGGAGCCAACCGCAGCCAGGGTGCGGATCGCCCCTGGCACCTTCACCAAACCGGAGCGCAGCTGTGCCACGGCCTTGGTGCCTTGCCCCTCACGTCCGGGCAGATCAAGAGGACGGACACGCCGCTCAGGCTTGGCCAGCTTCAAAGTGCGGGCGTTGCGCTTCACGTTGCCCACCTACAGCCACCCCTCAGAAGCGGGACCGCACGATGGCCACCCGGATTCTGCAGCAGCAACTGCCAGGTCTTCCCATCGATCCCCCGCTGGAAGAACGAACCAGGCCTCAGCCACGAGCCACCTGCGGCTCCAGCGCCTGTCCGCTCAGCAGCTTCGCCAGCCAAAGGGGCAGCTCGGCACGAACGGAGACCAGGGCCTCCCACTCCTGCGGTGGCAGAACGCGGCGCAGCTCTGGCAGGGCCCCTGCGGCCTAATCCGGGCCGAGCCAGGCGAGTGCGCGGATTGCCTGGCCGGCGGGGCGATCGGGCAGAAGGAAGTTCCAGGCGGCTGCCGGGCGGATCATGACCTGCTGCTTTCCGAAGACGTAGCGCTTCTGGCTCCTGATCCGGGCCAGGAAGGTCTGCTGCACGGGCATCTGGGTGGTGAGGCCCAGGGCGTTGGCCGCGGTGGCGCCGCTGCTGACCATGTGCTGAGCGCCCTCCTGATTGAGCTGGGCGATCACCAGCTCCGGCGACGGCGGTCGGGTGCCGAAGCGACTGCGTACGGGCAGGGCGTAACGGCCGCGGGTGATCTTGACGAGCTCGCCGGTGGCTGTCAGGCGCCGCAGGGCCTGATCCACGGCATCCCGTTTGCCCAGCGCCAGGAACTGCTTGGCCGCCAGCAGCGATCCCTCCGGACGCCTGCCGGCAGCTTCAAGGATCCGTTCGCTCAGCACGGTTTTCCGCCTGGGAACAGCCATGGCGACTGGATGGGTCCTGTTGTGTCAGATGTCTACGCGAGTTTCTGACACTCTGCCCACTGAGCTCTTGGCGTTGCAGCCCTGAGGCCGATGCGCCGTGGTGGTGATGGACGCCCCCGGTTGCGCTCTCACCCCCCAGCCTTCGCCCTGCCCAGGGTGCGCGGATGCACCGGCACCTCCACCGCACGCAGCAACCGGTGTGGATCACTGGCTGCCATCGCCGGCCACGCCCAACTGACCACCTCAGCCACCCGCAGGCGGTGCAGTGCCACCTCCATGGCCTCCACGGGACGGCCGGCCAGCAACAGCTCCCGCCAGCGGGCACGGTCGCCTTCGACGGGGCTGTGGGCCTCGAAGTGCCATTGGTTCAGGAGCAGCCCGGCGAGGTAGTCGGGCGGGAGCCAGGGGAGGTGGGTGTCCGGTGGCGGCAGTCTGGGCAGGCCGCGGCGTTCGATCCAGGCGACAGCCAAGGTGAGATCGTCCACCAGTTCGGCATCCACCCGTCCCTCCAGCAGCAGCAGCACATCGGCCAGGCCGGCATAGGGGCGTCCGGTTGCCAGCGGGGTGATGGTCGTCTTGTCGTTGGGCTTGCTGCCTGGGGTTCGCGTCGCCCTGAGCAGATGGGTGGGTAGACGCTGGCCGGTTCCAAGGGCAAGGGCGAGTCGCCATTCGGGGCCATCGAGTTCCCGTTCCAGGAGGCTGAACCATTGGGGTGGCAAGGAGCGCGACCCAAACTGGAAGGAAAGCCAGAGGGACATCGCGGTCTTCTCGTTGGGCTTGCGTTCCTTCTGGGACAACTCTTCCTGCCGTCGCCAGGCCAGAAGCCTGCGCAGCAGCTCCGCATAGCTGCCGCCGCCACCGGCAACGGCCTCAACCTGGGCCACGACCCTTTCGGCAGCGTGCCGGTAACTGGACGGGATCGTCTTGTTCTTGGCGTGGCGGCGCAGTCTGGAGGCCAGCTTCACGACATCGGCCAGGGCGTCAGTGCGGTCTGCCCGGGCTTCGTCGAGCGGGAACACCTCAATGAGCGAGGGGATCTTGGTGCCCTGGCCAATGCGGGCGGGAAAGCAATAGCGGGCGAAACCGGAAAGATTCAGGCGCCTGCCAAGACAACTGGCGAATAGCGCCAGATCGGTGCCAGTCCGCAATTGCCTGGGCAAGGGCAGCAGTGCAATACGCCGCAGAGCGTCTCGCACATCGCTGTAGTGGCAGGGTTCATCCCAGAGCGGACACCACAGCTCCTCAGACTGATTGCCATCATTTTCCAGCCAGCTGCTGGAGGGATGGCCGGAGGAATTGTGCGCCACCGCCAGGGTGAAAGCGGCGTGCTGGCTGCCATCGCTGGCATCCCCATCGGGAGCGGTGGTCATGGCGTACCCCTCGAACAGGGTGATGCCCTCGGCCAGCAGGATGAGGGTGGCTGGATTGGCTTTGCCGTCCCTCGATTGCTGGGTGTCCTGCGTGGCAATGCCATAGCCCTGCTGGCTGTCGCAGCGACTGGCTGGGTCGTAGATGAGGCTGTCGCCAGCCTTGATCATCAGATCCCGCTGATCGGATCCGAGGATGGCGGCGATGAAATGCTCGGGCTGGACAACCTGCAAGGCCTTCACGAACTTGAGACCGAAATCCGCTCGCCCGAAGGCCCCCCCTGTGCCGCCCAGGAGCGCGGGAAAGCGAACAGCCAGTTCTCCTTTCTGATTGTGGAAGGTCACCGCACAGGTGCCGAGCCAGGCAGACCAGGCATCACTGTCTCCAGCGCGGTCCAAGGCTTCGAGGAGGCGGGCTTTAACTTTGTCCTCGTTGCTGTTCGCCGTGGTGAAGCGGGGTATGAGAGCAGCCGCGGAATCCACGATCCGACTGATCTCCTCAAAGCGGGGACCTTTGAGCGCACGAAACTCCTTGGCTGGCGTACCCACAGGGAAACCACTGTCTTTGTTCCATGGCGTGATGCACGGAGATGGCTTGTACTCGCGGCTGAGGAACTCGGCGATCCTTTCAAGGCTTGCGTCCGTCTCGAGATGAAAGCGTCCACTCCTCCAGAAGCCCCGTGCGCCTGGATCCAGCTGCTCACCAACGATCCGCAGCAGGCCAATCGCGGCGAGATAGCTTGAAAGCGGGGATGTGGTAAACGAAGTTTTCATGAGACAATGGGAAAGGGAACGGGATTAACTTCCCCGGATGGAATCACCATCCGGAACTCGTCCAGGGGCCGGCGGAATTTGTGGCCTGGCGGTTTCAACTTCCCCGGATGGAATCACCATCCGGAACCGATCTACCTGGAGGGCTCCGGTCCGCTGAGCTTCGCGTTTCAACTTCCCCGGATGGCTTCCCATCCGGAACGTCGTCTTGCCGGCCGGCGCCGAGCTTGCGCCGGACTGGTTTCAACTTCCCCGGATGGAATCACCATCCGGAACCCCCAGGCACTCGCGACGCATCACGGATCCAGGCCACCGGGTTTCAACTTCCCCGGATGGAATCACCATCCGGAACGTCGTATTGGCGACGGTCAGCTCGAACTCAGAGACGCAGTTTCAACTTCCCCGGATGGAATCACCATCCGGAACAGGGCTGGCACCAGCCAGGCGGGGTCAGGGGTGGTGTTTCAACTTCCCCGGATGGAATCACCATCCGGAACGCCGAAATCCTGCACCGTTGGGGTGAACTGCGCTACCTGGTTTCAACTTCCCCGGATGGAATCACCATCCGGAACGGCCGATGCCGTGACCTTCAACTCAGTCGGCATCCCCGAGTTTCAACTTCCCCGGATGGAATCACCATCCGGAACCCCGGGCAAACGCGGCCGCTCCGGCGGTGGGGCATGTTGTTTCAACTTCCCCGGATGGAATCACCATCCGGAACCCGGCATTGATGCAACCGTATCTGCCCGGGCTGCGATCACGTTTCAACTTCCCCGGATGGAATCACCATCCGGAACCTCCGGCCTTCAAACCTATTGCGCGGCAAAGAGGCTGCAGGCGGATCGCGCGCAGCCCTGATCTTTCGGTTTCGCCTGGCCATCCCAAGGACGCCTGAGCCGCTCAGATCCCTTCCGCTGCAATCGAGCGCGCAGCTCCACGAAGGCATCGGCGGTTTCGGCCGTTGAGGGGGGTGCGCGCTCACGCCACCGCCTCCAGGCGACCGGCACCGAAGTGGCGTCCCCAGCCGACGCCGAGGGCTGGCAACGGCTGCACGCTGCTGATCTCCACCTGGAACCCCAGGCTCGATGCCGCCTTGCGTTCTCCCCGGCCGCTGACCCGCGCCCGATCGATCACCTCCACCAGCCGCGCCCGGATCTCTCCCCGCTCCGGATGGCCCGCGCTGATGGCCTCGCCCTGGAGCTGGAACAGACTCGGCTCCAGCTTTCCCTCCTCTCCCAGGCCCCAGAGCAGGCTCTGGATCGCCTGGCTGGCCGGGTGCCGCTGCAGCTTGCCCTCCCTCGGGGTGGTGTAAAGCAGCATCGGCGTGGCCGTCAGCAGCCGGCAGGCGCGCTTGAGGGGCATCGCATCGAGCTGCATCAGCCGCAGCGGCACCTCGACACCGCCGCGGCCATAGAGCCTGCGCAACTGCTGGAGGGCTTCGATCTCTGCCTCACTGAAGGGTTGGGGGCTCACCACCTCCAGCGCCGTGATGGAATCCTCGGTTTCATGCCAGCGATACCAGGCCCGCTGGTCCTCGCCGAGTGGTTGCCCGGCCACCATGCCGGAAAACAGCGCGGAGACGGGGCAGCGCTGCAAAAGGGCCCGGTGCAGCCGATCCGTCCAGGCCAGGCCTGCTGTGGCAGGAAGCGAAGGGTGAGCAAGGCAAGCGAACAGGGCATGGTTCACAGCCGCAGCCTCCGAGCCGCCCAGCCGCGGCGCCTGCCGATCCGGGCAGTAGCGATAGCTGAGCCACTGCTGACCAGGTAAGGCCTGGCGTCCCTGCTCCCGCGCGGTCTGGGGATTGATCAGCAGCCCGCTGATCACACCATCTGGCTGGCTTCCCAACACCTGCAGGGTGCCTGCGGGATCGGGGCAGCAGTTCGCCTCCGGCATGGCAGGCACCAGCTGCCACAGCGCCGGGTACTCCGCCCGGCCCAGATAGCTCAGGCCCGCCAGGCAATCCCCCAGCAGACTTCGCTGATCGGCGGACAAGTCCACCGGCCAGGTCACATGAATCGCCGTGCCGGCGCCCAGCTGCAGGAAGGAATCGATGAAGGAGCGCCGCTTCCCCTGGGCATGGCTGTAGCCGCCGCCGAACGTCTCGAGGGGAGGCACTGGTTCTTTGCCGTAGACGGGCCGGAAGCCCCGGATCTGCCCGAACTCCCCAAAGGGCAGGTGGTAACTGGGCTGACAGGCGGCCAAGGTCTCCACCATCGCGCCCACACCCTCCGGCAGCTGGTCGCGTTCAGAGGAGAGCAGGAAGGCGCCATGCAGGATCGCCCGCAGCAGTCGCCAGGGCGATGGAGGATATTCCACCTGGCCCTCAAACTCGCTCCGATCCCATGGCGTGGCGCCGTAGCGGCCGGAAAGCAGGGTGATCCGCAGGATGGTGGCCATCACGCCTCCTCCCCGTCATCGTCGCCATCGGCCACCATGGCGGCCTTGACCTTGCCCTTGCCTTTGCCCGTCTTGGCCTTGGCGGCAGACAGCGTAAGCTCAAACTCGGTGATCGGCGGATCCTGCAGCAGCCCCAGCCGCTGGCACTCCTGCAGCTGCTGCTGCAACTGAGTCAGCAGCCGGTCCGGATCCTTCAGCTCAGGCGGGATCTCCCCAGCCTTCACCTGGAAGATGCAGTGAGCCCGCAGATCAAGCGGCTCGGCCAGAAGCAGGGCGAGTTTGATGCGGGCCAGCAGCCGCAACACCTCGCGAGCCGGCTCCGGCAAGGGCAGGCGCTTGATGCGGCCCTCCGCCAGATAGACGGACAGCTCGATTTCCCTGGCGATGAAGGCCTGGTGTCTGTGGACGATGTAACCCACCCCCAGGGCTGACACCTTGCTCTCGCCGGCCTTGGCGGAGTCCTTCTCCGGTGGTGCGAACACGGCTTCCCAGTCGAAATCGCCCTTCACGACGAACGGGTCCCTGGCGACTCCGCCATCGGTGATCGATTGGGCGCCTTTGGCCACCACTTCCGCCGAGAGCAGGCGGGGGGATTTGGCGACGTTGGGATCCAAACCAGCCAGCTGGCTGTAGAAAACGCCATGCAGCAAGGAGTTGGGGCAGCGCCGGAAGGTGGCCGCCGCGATCCCGTTATCAAGGATGTCCTTCGCCAGTGCTGCCTGAAAATCGGCGAATTCCTTGACCTTGCAGAGCCAGCCGGAAGCCAGGCGATGCGGCAGTTCCAGGCTGCTGCTGGTGCGGGTGCGCCCCGCCGCATCGGTGAGCGTGAGCCTCACAAAGGGCAGCGCTTCCAGGCCGGTGATCAACTGCCCTGGCCCCTCCACCAGGGTGGCCTCCAGGTGATTGGCCAGCGACTGGACTGAATCGACGATCACCAGGTTCTCGCCGCTGCTCGCATCACGCACAACGCTGTGGCCCACGTCGGCGAAACCGGCCGGCACAAAGGTGGGCAGAAGGGAGTCGAGGGGGAGAGTCAGGTGCATGGTGTTGGGGGTGAGGAGGATTGCCAGCGCCGGGATGCACGGGCATCCGCTTCGCGGATCAGGGCTTCCAGCCAGGCGAGCCGGAAGGGGCCGTGGGTGCGCACCAGATGACGCGCGATCGCGCTCCAGTCCCGGCCCAGGACCATCGGCGGGTAGGGCAGAGCGGTGGCCGCACAGACCCCTTCAACGGCCGGCAGTTCTTCGCCATCGATCACGCCATGAAGGGGATCGTCGTCGGACTGCCAGGGGAAGGGATCCAAGCGGAGGCGCACCTTGCCGTGATGGCTCATCAGCAGGTAGGCAACGAGATCCGTTTCACCAAGCTGCAGAGCCGCCAGCGCAGAGGCAACCTCATGACGGAAGCCCGGCCGCCCATGCCGGCTTCCATGCCCAGGAGCCTTGGCCCACTGGCCCTCACCGCAGCCGTTGGCCCGCATCGTGGCCTGAAACACCGGATGGGCCTTGCCGATGTCGTGCAGCCAGGCCGAGCGGATCAACACCTCGGCCAGGTCAGGAGCGATGGCGAGCCTCCCGCAGAGTCTGGATGCTTCTTCACGGGCGTCGCTCAGGTGCTGCGGCAGCGATACCGCCACCTTGAAGGCAAAGCTGCGGTGATCCTCTGGATCGAGGGCGGTTGCGCGGATCGCGATGGGGTCCACCGCAGCCTGCGCCTCCGGAAGCCAGCCCAGATGGCGGTCGTAGCCACCGGCTGCGCAAGCCACGGCAGCCACTCCGCCTACCGCCAGCTGGCCGGATGGGATCTCCAGCCAGCCTTCGCCGCGGGGGATCCATACCCTGGAATGGCGCTGCCGCAACGCCCGCAACGGCACGGAGCAGAGTTCGCCATCCTCCGGCGGGGCCATGGCCGGATTCGGCTCGGGCCGCCATAGCAGCGACACATCCCGCATCTCGCCGACACGAAGGTAGGAGGAAATGTCGATGTCCCCCTGGCCGGCCGGATGGGTGTCGAACAAGTCCCGGGTGAAGATGTCGCCGCGCAGGCGTTTGCCCAGATCGGCCTGCACCGGAGCCTCCACCGCCATCAGATTGCGCACGCAGGCATCGTCCAGGCCGTCGAGGCGGCGGCGGGTTTCGGAAAGTTCAGCGCTGGTGTAGGGCAACTCCTGAGCCGGTTCCACCACGATCACGGCGGCATCGGCGTAGGTGTTGTTGCGGCCCACCCGGCCGCAGCGCTGCACGAACGACGCCCAGGGGCAGAGATCGGTGATCAGCAGGCGGGCGTCAAGATCGATCCCGGCCTCCACGGTCTGGGTGGCGACCACCACGCCGCGGAACTCCCGCAGCTGAGCCTCGATCGCCTGACGTTCGGCCCGGCGGAAACGGGAGTGAAGCAGCAGGGTTGGCAGGCCCTGCAGCTGGGCAACGATCGCCTGGGCGCGGCGCACCTGATTGACCACCACCAGGGTGAGGCTGCCCTCCTGGTGATGGTCCTTGACCAGCGCCGCCGGATCGCGGTCTGCCGCCAGGGTGAGCGGCTTGGAGCGGCCCACCTTGCGCAGCGCCACGGGATGGGCGTAGTCGGCATCGCTGAGGCCATGGCGAGGGGTGCCCGGCGGCAGGATCGCGGCATCAAGGGTGGCGGAGCAGAGCACCAACTCCCGCGGCGCCGGCCCGCCCAGCTCCTGGTGCAGCTGCGGCAGGCGGATGGCCGTGCGCACGGCTGCCCCCTGGAGCTGGGTTTCATCCACCACCACCCGCACATCGGTGTTGAGGGCGGCGAAGTGGCGCGGCCAGCTCCAGCGGGTGCAGCAGTAGCCGCGCATCAACTGCCGGCTCACCACCTGATCCAGGGTGCCGACGATCACCGCCTCGGCCGCCAGGTCCTCGACGTAGTCGTTGTCGATCTGCCCGCCGCGCAGCACATGCACCGGGATCGTCACACCCAACCGGGCCATCACCGCCCGGCACTCCAGCGCGATCTGCTCGGTGAGGGTGCGCAGGGGCAGCTGGTACACCAGCCGCCGGGGCGTGGTTTCAGGCCGCTGCTGCCGATCCCATAGCCAGCCCACCAAGGTGGCGAGGGTCTTGCCCAGGCCGGTGGGTGCCTCCAGGGTGCGGATCGGCGCCGATTCGCCCTGCTCCATCCAGGCCAGCTGGAACGGAAGCGGCGGGAAACCGGCTGCAGCCTCAAAGGTGCTGGCGGGGTGCAAGTGAGCTGGTGGGGTGGTAGCTCATCTCTAGCAATGGGGGAAGCGGAATGGCAGGTTCAAAGAGCCAAGAGGGGTCTCAGGGCTCGAAATTATGCAGAGGATGGATAGGTTTCAGGCAGATTAGCGGCAATGTTTGATCAAATAATTTCTGAGGCCGGCCATTGAGCTGGACTACTAGAGACCTTTCGCATCAGGGCCGATGTAACTCTGCCGAACTTTTTTTTCAAAGCCCTTGCCGCCGACACCAGACCGAGCTGAGAATGTGCGAGATTGACGAGATCAGTGGCCATCGCAAGCTGGCCACTCTGGAACGCCACTTCGATCAGAATGCTGCGTGGGAAAAGACATGGACTGGAAAGAGCATGGTTAGTCAATGAAAATCCAGCTGCTTGTGCATGGAAGTAGTGGTAGCAAGTCAACCGAGCAGGGTTTAATTAGTCTGTACTGAAACTACGAGGCCGTGAACTGGCAGCCGCCGGCCCCTTTTCTGAATCCAATCAATATACCTGCAAGATTGTTTAAACTCTCAAAGATTTTCACACGGATTGAGCCAATACCAATCTCATCAGGGCTCATTACGAACCTGTCAAGATCTATTAGCACATGCAGGCGGAAGAATGAATTTCAGGGCTAGGGCTGTATCTGCAGCTTCGATGCAGGAGGGGCTGCGTAAGGGCCAGCAGTAGGAGCAGTATTATTAAGATTTCTGCTCTGATTATTTAAGTTAGCAGTAATTGAAAACACTCCTATGATCAAGGCGATAAACTGGCTCGCATGAATAAGCAAGTTCGTGTTTGTTTTTACGCCCAAAGAAGTGATATTCGCCTTCATGTCTGAGGCTTTACCGTCCAGCTCATGCAATCTACTCGTGATCTTTTCTTCAAGGCTGTCAAGCTTAGAATTATTTCTTTCGATGGATTCTTTAAGGCCGATCAGGGCAGATCGATCAGCCGCATTCTCTATTTTTAGATTAGTAACGTCTTCCCTGATTTTTACCAGGCCTTCATCAATTCTGCCAACACTTTTTTTGACATCATCCATATCCCTCTTGTTGTCTTCATTTTGCTTGACAAATGCCTCTAGCGCATTCAGGACTCTTTCCCCAATTTGATTGGCTGGGGCTGCTGAAGGGAGGCCGCTTGGCAGAGGATCGATCGGGGTCATTGAAGTGCGATGGGGTGACTTGATGAGTCCAAGGACTCTTAAATCTTGCCGCATTTAGAGGGCATTTTGAGCAAACAAAACCGATCTAGTGCGATCGTCGTACACATGTATAGATGACTACAGGCCAGGATGACGGGGCTGCCAGATCGGGGATCCGAACACCCAAGCGAATGGAAAGCACCAACTCACTTTACAGCGCCTCTCCAGTATAGCTTGGTAGTTGGCCGACCGACAAGGTCTCCAAAAGCAGCTTCGGCACTAAGGCTTGTGCAAGCTCTTATTGTCATCAGACCTTATTTGGGAACAACCTGGGGAAACTGAGCCACAACGATTACCACGGACCTCCGGAAGCCACCGCAACCAGCCTGTTGACTGGTGTTCGGCAACCCTCCCAAGCGGCTAAGGGGTGGATGAGGCGCCGGAGGCCTTGGCCGCGGAGGCGGCAGGCCGAAAGCAGAGCCGCAATGCCCGCTCAAAGGAGTCCGCACCCGAGATACTGGTACATGGGTAGCAGCGTCAGTGAACTTCAAAGCTCTCCGCAAGGCTCATGGCGACGCAGCTAGCTGCATTGCCACGAAGGCGGCCACTCATCCTCGAGCTGTACCAAAGGCTGTAGGGCACTACTCCCTCACTCTTGGCTGCCATCGCGGTGTTCGTGATCCAGGCCCCCGATCAGGTACGCGCCCACTGGCAGCGGGTCACCGAGATGCTGCGCAAGCAGTTCCCGACCGCCGTGCCGATCATGGAGGCCGCGCGAGATGACGTGCTGGCGTTCCTGCACTTCCCGCAGGAGCACTGGCGCAAGATCTGGAGCACCAACCCGCTCGAGCGGCTCAACAAGGAGATCAAGCGCCGTACCAACGTCGTCGGCATCTTCCCCAACGACGCCGCCATCACCCGGCTGGTGGGCAGCCAGCTGCTGGAGCAGCAGGAGGAATGGCAGCTGGAGCGCCGCCGCTTCTTCTCTGAGGCCACCATGGCCAAGATCCCTGAGCCCGAGGAGGCGTTCGTGCTCACCAATGGAGATCCAGCCGATCAGGCGGCAACAACGACCAACTGAAACACACCAGCCTCTGCCTCGCTCTACACGAATCCCCTCGATCGCTGGGTTGCACATTCAGCGCTCAGGGTTCATAGTGGATGAACGGAGCTGAGCAATCAGCCTCCCGGCAGTCTCCCCTGACTGCTCCTGTTCACCCTCCGGAAAGGGTCACAGGACCTCCTGAGTTACACCACTCGAAGGGGCGCTATCAAAGTCCGTTGCTGGACTGGGCCACGTTGGTCATCGCAGAGGCAGTTGATGGCGTGAAGGTGAGAGTAATCCCACTTTGCGGTTAGCTGTTAGAAGGGGTGCCACCAGAAGTACTTGCGTCTGTGACATTAAATGTGATGGCTTGGGTTGGCATCGCTGAGAACAATGCTGCCACAGCTCCTGCTGACGAAAGTGCAAAACTGCTTTTGACGGAAATCATCAACGAAACAAAGACTAGAACAATGCAAGCAAGCATCCCAGGGACTTTCAACAGATGGACTAGCGCAGGCCAATTCCTAGTACGCTTTAACAATGGATGCGAGAGTCCGGCCCATGCTTATACCACAGGCGGGTTGGTGCTGTCCTGGTCGATCAGCCCTGGACTGGGCTGGACAAGCCAAAACCGAGCCGCTCCCGGTGCCAACAGGCCCTCGAACGGATGGGAAACCAAACTGGGCCGATCCGTTGATTCAATGACCCAAAGCGGAAATCCTGCCGGCGGCCCATGAATCCGCTGCCAAACCACCCAAGGTCCTCGAGTGAATCCGCTGGGCAAGGGATGATCAGCACACGCTGGTCTTGCCTGGAGCCACCGGACGTCTGTGGCTGACGGAGACTGTCGCGTGAGGGAGCACGGCAGTGACTGGCTACAGCAGGGCGTAAATCAGTTCGGGGCGCAACGCGGCCAGGACGCGCGAGACCTCCTCCGGATCGTCGATGGCGCCCAGCAACGCCGCATAGGTGGCCTGGGTGAAGTCGGCCAGGCGCGACAGCGAGGCGTTCTGGCTGGCGGCCGGAACCAGGCCCTGGTCGAGGACAGGCTGCTGACGCTTCAGGCTGGGGGTGATGAAGCTGCCGACAGGATCACCGGGGTCCAGCGCCCCGCTGGCATCGCTTCGATCGGGCAGACGGCAGCCAGGGAGCGAGGCCGCCAAGAATCCCATGCAGGCGTCGAGAACGCGATGGGGGGTGTTGATGATGGCATCAAATCCTAGATAGAGTCTGGAATAGCCACGGGTTGAATGCTCTGCCAAAAAAATCGATTCAGACCAAAGCTTGAGCGCTTCGACGGTGCCAAGCTGTTCGGCTTGATGCAGAGAATTGGCGACTTCAACTGGATGGCGCACGGGAATCAGAAACGCAAATTCGATCAAGCCAGACTGGAACCAGGGCTCGAGGCCAGCCACCAGCAGACAGAAGCGTGGATCCTTGATGACGGGGAGATCAGCATCAGCAAATGAGAAGGCGAGCGCATCGATCAGGCTGGACCGCCACTCCCGGGCAACATCGCTGTAAATCCAGTCCAAAGCCAAAGGCGAAGACGAACTCCAGCGCCGATCGATACGTGCCAAGAGTTGCTCATTGGCTTTCAAGATCGCCAAGGACTCCCAGTAGCCCTTGGGATTGGCCGGGGTTGGAGGCATCGGATCAGCTGGGGCCGAAAGTCCAGCCTGCGTGATCAGGCCGGAAAGGGCAGAGGTGCCGCTGCGATGCATGCCCAGCACAAAGACCAGGTGAGAGGAGAATCGCTGCCGGATCAGAGCATCCTGAAGTTCATGTTGGCTGGCCAGACAGTTGACCAGGCGATGGGACAGGGCGAGGGTATCCTGCTCCAGTGCGCTGGATACAAGGCCTAGGCGACGCAGGCCCTCATGCAGAACGATCACCGCCGCCAAGGCCTGATCCCTGGCCGAGGCAAGATCGCCACAGACAATGTGCCTGTAGGCCGCACAGAGACTGATCCTGTAGAGCGCCAGGGAAGTGGCAGCCAGCAGATCGACCGCAGCCAGGCTCTGCAGGCTGATCGTTGCCGTGTTGGCTGCATAGGGAGGAACACGCAGGTAGTCGAGGCAGAGCTTGCTGCTCTGATCGATCGGAACCCCATCCGGCCAGGTCTGCTGATCGGCCAGCTGCCCCAGGGCCCGCCAACGGGCAGCGGTGACCAGGTCAAGGACGATGGTCATGGAGCGGAAGATAGAGATGGCGCTGCAGCCTTGCTGATCAGACGCGCAAACAAGTCTTTGAAGGTCGCGATCTCAGTGGCCATCTGTTCAAAGTTGGCGTCCAGCACACCGAGCTTGGCCATGGATTGATCGCGCTGTTGAGCCAGTGCCGAGATTTCGTCCAGCAAGGACTGGCTATAGGGAGGGGTATCGAGATATTGGCCGACATCAAGAAAATGACGGATCAGATCCTCGGGAGAAGCCTGACTCAAGTCAGGATGGTGGGCGCGGTAGTGTTCGTGGGGGAATAGGTTCTGAATCGCCGTCAGCATTTTTTCAGCGACGGACTCCTGCTCGCCGAGCTTTGCCTGCAGGGCAGTGCGATCAGCCTGAAGCTCAGCCCGTTCGCGGCTGCAGAGCTCGAGATCATTCTGCTGGCTTGCCTGAAGCTGGCTGAGGCGATCCTGTTCGAGCTGGAATTGATGGTTGGCTTCGGTGAGGGTCTGCACAGATGCCGCCAGCGAATCACGCTCAGACACAAGCGATTCATTCTGAATCTTTACGCTCTGCAGGGAGGCCTCAATCTCGGCATAGTCCTGCTTAAGAGTAACGAGTTGCTGGCTGAGCTGATGATTGGAGTCAACAAGAGCCTGGACACTTCGCCTGAGATCTGCAAGGCTGGTCGCCAGTGGTTCGACCGGTGAAGACTGCAAGACAACATCCGACTCTAGCGATCAAGGATACAGCGTTTCCCTGGACAGCGTCCCGATAGAGCTCGGCAGCAGCAAACCAGCAGGATTCGCTCAGCCATGGCCGAGAGGGCCAGCCCATGGTCCGAACCAGCTCGCCGTTGCCCTGGCCATCGCCCAACCAGCTCCGGATCCAGCGCCGCCGGTGTTGCTGCTGGGGCTCCAAAGGCTGTCAATGACGGCCCTGCGCCGCAAGCGGAGCAACCAGCCCTGGCATGCGCCTCGCTTGGCGGCAACGCCCAGCGAGGCACCGGGGGAGCGGGGTCGCAGCGGAAACCCGTGGCGTCTGGGGCCATGGTGCTCCCAGCAGGGTGCAGCCGTTTCCTGGGTGCCGGCCTCCGGGGTTGATCCAGACCCGGCCTGGGGCTCCTGATGCCTGGCCGCGACGAAGGAGACAGGCGCTCGCCCCCGGGGATGGGACAGGGGGAGGCACTGGTGTGGTGCGTTCGTCGGTCGCCTGGCCGCGGCCCTGCAGCGCTGCCCAGCGCCTCCGTTTCGCCCCTGCCAGTTCGCCCCTTCCCTCCCCTTCGCTCCTGCCATGGCCCCCGCTTTCCGCGGCCGCTCCAGTGCGGTCCCGATCCACGGCGATGACCACGCCGTTGCCACAGCTCCAGCCATCCCCTCCGCTGCCGCCCCCCGCGCTCAGGCCGCCCCCACCAGCAGGCTCGCCCCCGACGAGAAGCTGGTGGCCAACCTGATCGGCCTGCTGGAGGCCGGAACCAGCCCCTGGCGGCGCGAGTGGGATGGCCACCACGGCGACCACCACCGCAACCTGCTCTCGGGCCGCCGCTACAGCGGCGCCAACCCGGCCCTGCTCCACCTCGCCATGCACCTGCGCGGTTCGGCTCTGCCCTACTGGTGCGGCTTTGCCGAGGCCAAGGCCCTGGGCCTCTTCCCCCGCAAGGGCAGCAGGGCCGTGCATGTGCTCCGCCCCCAGGTGCAGGGACGCCACGACGCCCCTCAGGAGGAGGGAAAGCCGGGCAAGCGGGGCCAGGGTGCGGGGAGCAGCGGCGCGGAGATCTCTGGGGATGGCTTGCGCGTTGAGGACGCTGGCGCGGCAGGAGGGCGCCGCTGGGTGCGCTACAGGCCGGTGCCGGTGTTCAATGCCGCCGATCTGGAGGGGGAGGCCCTGGAGGGCTTGATCCGCAAGCGCCGCCAGGCTGAGGCGGAGCAGCGGCGGCCGGAGCCGGAGCGGCTCGCGGCGGCCGAGGCGGTGCTCCGCGCCTGGCCGGTGCCGGTGAGCTTCGGCGGCGACCGGGCCTGCTACCTGCCCGAGCCGGATCGGATCATCCTTCCCGAGCGCTCCGCCTTCCATTCCGCCGCCGCCCTGTATGCCACCTGGGCCCATGAGGCGATCCACTCCACCGGCCATCGTTCACGCCTGGCCAGGGATCTCTCCGGCGGCATGGGGGCGGGGGGCGATGGGGGGCGGGCCTACGCCCGCGAGGAGCTGGTGGCCGAACTGGGGGCGGTGCTGCTCGGCGATCGGCTTGAGATCGGCGCCGCCATGGCCAACCACGCCGCCTACCTCGACCACTGGATCGGCCTGCTGCGGGAGACGCCGCGGCTGCTGGTCCAGGTGCTCGCGGAGGCCCGTCGGGCGGCGGATCTGATCTGCCCCGAGCAGCCCCCTGCGGGGGAGGCCTGAGCGCCGCTGGCCAAGCGGGCGACGCCATTGCTGCCTGAACCGGGCCGGGCCGGGCCGGCCGATCGGCCACCGCTCCAGTCAGGACGCCCCCCCGGCGGAAGGCCCACCCCTAAGGTCTCGGTGTCATCAGCAGCCCGGGTCTCGGACAGCGCCCCCTCGCGCCCCGGCCCCGCCACCGCCCATGCCCCAGACCGCCCGCCAGCAGCCGGCAGCCCCGCTCGCCACCACCAACCCACCGGCCAAGCGCCAGCGGCCCGCGGTCCCGGAGACCGAAACCCGGGGATTCGGCGGGGGATCGGGCGGTTCCCGCACCAGCAAACGCAAGGGCGGCGCCCGGCGCAGCCCGGCCCTGAGCAAGGCCGACTGGGGCCCGCTCGGCAAACACCCCGACCTCGACGCGATCGTGGCCCGCCAGCGGCTGCATCTCCCCCTCTCCGGCCGGCTGACCGTGGCCCAGGTGAACCAGGCCTGGAAACGCTGCGCCGGCGAGCACCATCCCGATCGGGGCGGCGAACACGACACCATGCAGCTGGTCAACGGTGCCCGCGATCGGCTGCTGGGACGCGACGGCGACTGAGCACCATCGCGCTCAGCCCGCAACCGGCGGCCTGTAGTTGGGCTTGATCACCTGCCGGGCCCGGCCGAAGGCCAGGGCGCCGTCGGGCACGTCCTGGGTGAGGGTGGAGCCGGCCGCCACGGTCACCCCCTGGCCGAGGCTGATCGGGGCGACGAGCACGGAATTGGCGCCGGTCTTGCTGGCGGCGCCGATCACGGTGCGGTGTTTGCGCACCCCATCGAAGTTGGCGGTGATCGTGCCGGCTCCCACGTTGACGTTCGCCCCGAGATCGGCATCACCCAGATAGCTGAGGTGGTTGGCCTTGACGCCGGCCGCCAGGTTGCTGTTCTTCACCTCCACGAAGTTGCCGATCCGGCAGTCGGCCTCCAGCCGGGCGCCGGCCCGCAGCTGGGCGAAGGGACCCACCTGACAGCCCTCGGCGACGCTGCTGTCACGCAGCACCGAATAGAGCACCTCAACCCCATCGGCAAGGGTGCTGTTCTCGATCAGGCAGCCCGGACCGATGCGGCAGCCAGCGCCGATCACGGTGGCACCGCGGAAGTGGCACTGGGGTTCAACCACCACATCGCGGCCGAAGCGGCTGTCCTCGCTGAGGGTGCAACTGGCCGGATCGGTGAAGGTCACCCCCTGGGCCATCCAGTGGCGCCGCAGCCGCTCCTGCAACACCGCCTCGCACTGGGCCAGCTGCAGGCGGTCGTTGATGCCGTTGATCTCATCGGCGTCGGCCACCTCCAGATGCACGGCCGGGCTGAGCATGGCCACGGTGTCGGTCAGGTAGAGCTCGCCCTGGTCGTTGTCGCTGCTCAGGCGGGGCAGCACCTCCGCCAGCCGGGGCCAGTCGAAGCAGTAGATGCCGGCATTGATCAGGGTGTTGCGGCGCTGCTCCTCGCTGCAGTCGCGGTGTTCGACGATGCCGCTCACCCGCCCCTCGGCGTCGGCGAAGACGCGGCCGTAGCCGCTGGGATCCCCGAGCCGGGCGGTGAGCAGGGTCACGGCGGCGCCGCAGCTGCGGTGGCGCTCCAGCAACTGCTCCAGGGTCTCAGGCCGCAACAGGGGGACATCGCCATTGAGCACCAGCACCTCGCCGCTGAAGCCAGCCAGGGGGCCAAGCAGCTGCTGCACCGCATGGCCGGTGCCGTTCTGGGGCTGCTGCAGCACGAACTCCAGCCCCGCCAGCCCCGCCAGCGAGGCCTCCACCCGCTCGGCCTGGTGGCCGACGATCAGGATCTGCCGCTGGGGATCCAGATGGCGACAGCTGGCCAGCACCCGCTCCACCAGGGTGGCGCCAGCCAGGGGCTGGAGCACCTTGGGCAGATCGCTCTTCATGCGGGTGCCCTTTCCGGCGGCCAGGACGGCAACGGCAAGCATGGGCGAGCTGGGGCGGCTGGGCGGGAATCTAGTTGTCGGTCACGCGCTCAACCTCCGGCGCTCCTGGGCCGGCCGGGGCGGCGTGGCGAGCAGCAGCAGCCCGGTGCTGATCAGCAACACCACGCTGGAGAGCACATGGATCTGGGGGGAAATCTCCCGCTGGAAGGCACCGGCCAGGTAGAGGGGCAGGGTCACGGTTTCGCCGGCGGTGAAGCTGCTGGTCACGTAGTCGTCGAAGCTGAGCGAAAACGAGAGCAGGCCTGCCGCCAGCAGGCCCGGCGCCAGCAGCGGCAGCGTGACCCGCCGGAAGGCCTGCAGGGGGGTGGCCCCGAGATCCTGGGCGGCGAGCTCGAGGTTGGGATCCAGGCCCGTCAGCCTGGCCTTGAGGGTGAAGGCCGCGTAGCTCAGGCAGAGCAGGCTGTGGGAGAGAACCAGGGTGAGCGGGCCGCGGGGAAGGTCGAGATCCACGAACAGGGTGAGCAGGGCCGTGGCCAGAACGATCTCCGGGTTGGTGAGCGGCAGGGCGAGCAGCAGGGTGATCCAGTGGCGGCCGCGCAGGCGCGTGCGGGCCAGGGCCAGGGCCATCAACCCCCCAAGCAGCACCGCCAGCAACGACGCAACCAGGGCCAGACCGACGCTGGTGAAGAAGGCCTGGGTGAGGGAGGCGTCGCGGAAGGGATGGAGCCAGTTGTCGAGGGTGAACTGGTGCCACACCAGATTGAAGCGACCGCGGGGGGCGTTGAAGCTGAACAGCACCGTGACCAGCGGCGGCCCGTACAGCAGCCCATAGGCCAGGGCACTCGCCAACGCCAGCAGCAGCCTCCAGGGCCTGGTCATGGCAGCGGCAGGGTCTCAAGCCGTCCGCCGCGCCAAAGCAGCAGCAGCAGCGCCACGCTGATCAGCCCCATCAGCAGCAGGGTGAGGGCCGCCGCCCGCGGGGCCTGCAACTGCACCAGCAGCAGGTTGTCGATGGTGTTGGCGATCATCCGGTCGTTCGGGCCGCCGAGGAAACGGGGGTTGACCACATCGCCTGCGGCGGGAACCAGGCTCAGCAACAGGCTGGCCTGGAGCCCCGGCAGCGACAGCGGCCACACCACCCGCCGGAAGCTGGCCAGGGGGGCGGCATGGAGATCGGCGGCGGCCTCGAGCAGCCGCGGGTCGATCCGCTGCAGCGCCACCACCAGCGGCAGCACCAGAAAGGGGAGCAGGTTGCTGGTGAGCCCCAGGATCACGGCGGTGCCGGTGTTGAGCAGACGGCCATCCTGAAGAACCCCCAGCCAGGAGAGGCTGGTTGCGAGCCCGAGGCGGTGGATCAGGCCGAGCAACGGACCGTGATCACCGAGCAGGGTGCTCCAGGCGATCGCCCGCACCAGATAGGAGCTGAGCGAAGGCAGCACCACCAGGCCGATCAGCAGCGGCTGCCAGCGGCCGCCGCGGAAGCGGATCGCCAGGGCGAGCGGATAGGCCAGCAGCAGCCCCAGCCCGGTGGCCAGGGCGGCGGTACGGAAAGAGCGCACCAGGATCGGTCCGTAGGCCTGGGCCACCTCCAGGTAATTGGCCACCCGCCCGCGATAGACCGTGTCGAGGCCGAAGCGGCTGGCCGGCTCCGAGAGGGAGAGGGGCACCATGGCGAGCAGCGGCAGCAGATAGAGCAGCACCAGCCAGAGCAGCCCCGGCGCCAGCAACAGCCAGGGCCAGAGACGGCGGCGCCGATCAGCCTTCGGTGATGCGGGCAAAGCGCTCCTCCCAACGGGTTTCCTCCGCCTCGCTCAGGGGCCCGAACACGTGCAGCCTCTGACGTTCAGCCGCATCCGGGAACATCAGCGGGCTGGCGGCGAGGCGGGCGGTGCTGGGATCGGCAGCCAGGATCCCCTTCACCCCCTCCACGGGCGAGATGTACTGCACGGCGGCGGCAATGCGGGCGGCCTCACGGGGGTCATAGACCCAGTCGAGCCAGCGGGCCACGGCGCCGCGATGGCTGGCGCCCCGGGGCATGACCATCACATCAGCCCAGACCATGCCGCCACTTTTCGGCACCACAAAGCGGAGATCGGGCTGCTCGAGGGCAAGCTGGGCGACATCGCCGGACCAGCTGATGCAGGCGGCGAGATTGCCCGCCAGCAGATCGGTCTGGTAGTCGTTGCCGGTGAAGCGGCGGATCTGGCCGTCGCGGCGTGCCTGCTCCAGGCGGTTGAACGAGGCCTGGGCGGCAGCCCAGGTGGGTCGGGTCACATCCTGGCCATCGGCGAGCAGCAGCAGCCCCATCGTGTCGCGCATCTCAAGCAGGGCCGACACCCGCCCCCTGAAGGCGGGATCGAAGAGATCGTCGACGCTGTGGAGCTCCCGACCGGTGGCCTTGATGTTGTAAGCGATGCCGGCGATGCCCGATTGCCAGGGGAGGCTGAAGCGGCCCTGGGGATCCCAGGAGGGGTTGCGCAGGGAGGGGCTGAGGTTGCGGCGGTTCGGCACCTGCTCCAACGGCAACGGCTCCACCCAGCCCAGGCCGATCAGCCGCTCGGCCATCCAGGAGGTGACCACCACCAGATCCTGGGCGAGGGAGCGGCCGGCCGCCAGCTGGGGCTGGATGCGGGCGAAGAACTGGCGCACATCGTTGACATCCTCGATGTAGCGGAGTCGGATGCCGGTGGCCTGCCGGAAGCGGGACACCGTGCCCGGCGCCCCGGGGGCGTCGGCATCGATGTAAAGGGGGAAGCTGGAAATCACCAGATCGCCGTCGCCGCCCGCGCCACCAGGGCCGTTGCCGCAGGCCTGGAGCAGGGCAGGGCCCAGGGCCGAGGCGGCAGCGCCCAGGGCCAGGTGGCGCAGCACCGTGCGTCTGCCCAGGGGGAGGGTTCGTGGAGACATCAGACCGGCGTGGGCTGGAGCGGATGGCTGTCGTCCGGATCCCAGCAGCACCAGACCTCCGTTCCGATCGCCAGATTCTCCGGCAGATCAGCGCTGGTGTCGATGGCGATCAGGGGCAGGTCGTCGCTGCTGCGCAGCCGCACCTCCAGGGTGGCGCCCTGGAAGAGGAGCTCCCGCACCCGGGCCCGCAGCCCCCGCTGCCCCGCCGCCGGTGGGTTGGCGCTGAGCCTCAGTCGCTCCGGCCGCAACAGCTGCAGACCGGGGCCAGCATCGGCCGGCAGCAGGTTGGCGGCCCCCAGAAAGGTGGCCACCACGGCGGAGTCGGGGCGGTCGTAGAGCTGGCGCGGCGTGCCCACCTGCTCGAGCCGGCCGCGGTGCATCACCGCCAGGCGATCACTGAGCGAGAGGGCCTCTTCCCGGTCGTGGGTCACCAGCAGGAAGGTGATGCCCACCTGCCGCTGGATGCGCTGCAGTTCGCTGCGCATGGCCCGCCGCAGGTCGGGATCAAGGGCCGCCAGCGGTTCATCGAGGAGCAGGGCCGCCGGGGCATTGACCAGGGCGCGGGCCAGGGCCACCCGCTGCTGCTGGCCGCCGGAGAGCTGATGGGGGCGCCGCCGGGCCAGATCCGAGAGCCGCACCACCTCCAGAATCTCTCCCACCCGCCGCCGGATCTCGACGTCGCTGAGCCGCAGCGAACGGGGCCCGAAGGCCACGTTGTCGTAGACGCTGAGGTGGGGGAAAAGGGCATAGTTCTGAAACACCAGATTCACCGGCCGCCGGTGCGGGGGCGCCTCGGTGAGGTCGCGGCCCCGCAGCAGGATGCGGCCCCGATCGGGCCGCTCAAAGCCGGCGATCAGGCGCAGGGTGGTGGTCTTGCCGCAACCGGAGGGTCCAAGCAGGGAAAAGAACTCGCCGGCGCCGATCTGCAGGTCGAGATCGGCCACGGCGATCTGGGAGCCGTACTGACGCCAGACCTGCCGCAACTCGATGGTGCCGCCCGTGCCAGCGGCCGGGCCTGGGCTGTGGAGGGCGCTGGCCCTGGCGGTGGAGGGCTGCCAGGGTGAATCCACGGCGTGGCTGATGGGAAAGTCCTCCTTTTAGCTGGCTCCGCCAGCATTGGGATGTCCACCGGATCCACAGGGCCATGGCGGAACCGACAGCGGTCGATGTGGTGGTGGTGGGAGCGGGTCTGTCGGGGCTGATCTGCGCCCGGGAGCTGCGGCGACAGGGTCTGCGGCTGCGGCTGCTGGAGGCCCGCCAGCGCTGGGGGGGCCGGATGCTGGCGCAGACGGTCGCTCCGGGGCAGTCGCTGGAGCTCGGCGGCCAGTGGGTGGGGGCGAGCCATCGGCGGTTGATCAGCCTGCTGGAGGAGCAGGGTCTGCAGCGCTATCCCAGCTTCGATGACGGCGCGGGGGTGTTCCATTGGAATGGCCGGGCCCGGCCCGCGCCCCTGCTGGCCGACTTCCGCAGCAGCCTGCTGTTCTTTGAACCGTCGGCGCTGGAGCTGCCCCCAGCCGAGCTGGAGCAGGCGCTGGCGGTGCAGCGTCGCTTCGCGGAGCTGGTGGATCGGGTGCCGCCCCGGGCGCCCTGGAGCCTGGACGATTCAGCGGCCCTGGATCGGCTGAGCATCGCCGCCTGGCTGGAGCAGCAGGGGGCCTGTGACCTGGCGGGCTACCCCCTGGCCTGGCTGGCGCGGATGGGTGGCTCCGGTGGCTTCGAGCCCTACGAGAGCTCGATCCTGCATCTGGCCTGGACCCAGGCGGTGGCCCCCCAGCACGAGACCCCGGAGGCCTGGCTGGTGACGGGGGGCATCAGCCAGCTGGCGGCCGGGCTGGCGGCGGAGCTGGAGGAGGAGCTGCAGCTGGGCTGCCCGGTGGCGGCGATCGAGCAACAGGGGGGGCGGGTGCGGCTGCGCAGCGACGGCGGTGAGGAGCTGGTGGCGGCAGCGGCGGTGGTGGCGGTGCCGCCACCGCTGCGGCTGGGGATCCGGTTCAGCCCGCCGCTGGCGCCAGCACTGCTGGCCCTGCTGCAGCGTTCGCCGATGGGGGCGATGGTGAAGGTGGTGGCGCTGTACCGGCAACCCTTCTGGCGGGAGCAGGGGCTCTGCGGCCTGGGGATCGGCACCCTGCCGTTCCTGGAGCTCACGGTCGACAGCTCGGCACCCGACGGGCCCGGCCTGTTGGTGGGCTTCATCGCGGCGGAGCGGGCGGTGCGCTGGCGAGGGCTGGCGGCGGCGGAGCAGCGCCGGGCCGTGCTCCGCGATCTGGCCAGCCTCTGGGGCCCCAGGGCGGCAGAACCGGAGCAGCTGCTGCTGCACGACTGGACGGCCGAACCCTGGAGCGGGGGCGCCTTCACCAGCTTCTTCGGGGCCGGGGCCTGGAGCCGTTACGGGGCGGCCTGGTGGCAGCCCCATGGCCGGGTGGTGTGGGCGGGCACGGAGGTGGCCAGCCGCTGGCCGGGCTACTTCGAGGGGGCGATCGAAGCCGGGTTGAGCGCCGCGGGTCAGGTGCGCGAGCTGCTGGGGTGAGGGGTGAGGCGAGCCCGGTCAGAGCCCTGCTGACCCCTGGCACAGCCGCAGACATCCCTGAGATTGCCGAGGGCTGCCTGCAGACACAGAAGCGGCAGAGTCACGGGAACCCAGGAACGAGGAGCGGGGCCCGGATCACCAGGCCAGTAGGATGAGAACAATTCTCAAGAGCTGTGTCGACCGACGCCCCACCCGCCTCAAGGCTTGCGCCCAGGCGTCCTGCCCCCTGGCCTGCGCCAAGCCCGGCGCCGTGGCATCGGGCCCTCCCTGCAGCGATTCCAGCCTTGCGGCTGGTCCCGCCCCGATGCCGATGACGATCGGGAACCGTCCCTGCCGGCGGCGGGCAGGGCTGGTGGCCCTGATGGTGCTGTTGGTGGGCTGCGGCGCTCCCCGGGGCAACGGCGGCGGCGAACCGGCGGGCAGCCAGCCGGACACCCTCCGATCCAGCGGCGGAACCGGTCCCGGCCGCAGCCGCCTGCGGGTGGTCACCACGGTGCTGCCGGTCACCCTGTTCACCCGGGCGGTGGCCGGCGACTGCGCCACGGTGACCCCCCTGATCCCCGCCAGCGGCGAGGCCCATGATGTGCAGGCCAGGCCGGGGGATCTGCTGGCCCTGCGCCTGGCGCGGGTGGTGGTGACCAATGGCCTCGGGATCGACGGGTTCCTCGATGGGCTGCTGGCCAGCGCCGCCAACCCCCAGCTGCAGCGAATCGACAGCAGCCATGGCGTGGCCAGCCTCGGCAGCGGCCTGGGCAAGGCTGCACAGCCGGCCAGCGGCCACGCCCAGGGCCAGGCCGGCGTGAATCCGCACATCTGGCTGGATCCCCGCCGGGCCGAGCAGCAGGTGGCGACCATCCGCGACGGCCTGATGCGGGCCGACCCCGGATGCGCCGAGGGCTATCGCCGCAACGCCGAGGGCTTCAGCCGGCAGCTGCGCGCCCTCGACGCCGAGATCGCCGCCCAGCTCAGGCCCTACCGCCAGCGGACGTTCGTGACCTTTCACGACGTGGCCCCCTACTTCGCCGAGCGCTATGACCTCAAGGCATCCTTCCTCGTGGCCATGCCGGAGATCCGTCCGTCGCCGGCAGATCTGCAGCGGGTCACGGCGGAGGTGAACCGCAACCGGCTGCGGGCGCTGCTCGGCGAACCCCGCGGGGCGAATCGCCCCTTTCAGGCCTTGGCCAGCGACCTGGGGGTGTCCATCGGTGTGTTCGACCCGATCGAGACCACCAGCGAACAGGAGGCCCGCGATCCGGCAACCTATTTCCTGGTGATGCGCCGCAACGTGACCAACCTGCGACAGGCCTTCGGCGAATGAGTGGCTCCCCTGCCCTGGGCGTTGTGAAGGCCACCGAGCCCGTGCTGGCCGTCTCCGAACTGAGCGTGCGACGCGAGGGACAGCTGGCGGTGGAGAGGGTGAGCTTCCAGCTGGCCCGCGAAACCGACACGGCCCTGGTGGGCCCCAACGGGGCGGGCAAGAGCACCCTGGTGGCCGCGGTGCTGGGCCTGTTGCCCCGGCAGAGCGGCACGGTGCGGATCCTGGGCCAACCGATGGGAGCCTCCGGGCACCTGCCCCGCTCGGTGCGCACCCAGATCGCCTATGTGCCGCAGCGCCTGGAGCTGCAGGGTCGCATCCCCCTGACCGTGGCGGAATTCCTCGGCTACGGCTTCGATCCACCCGGTCCGCGCCTGCCCTGGGCCGGTCACCGCCAACGCCAGCAAGCCGTGGAGCAGGCCCTGGAGCGCACCGCCTGCAGCGGCCTGGGACAGCGGTTGCTGAGCGAGCTCTCCGGCGGCCAGCTGAAGCGGGTGCTGCTGGCCTTCTGCCTGGTGCGACCGCGGCAGCTGGTGCTGCTCGATGAGGCCCAGGCGGGCCTCGATGCCCCCTCAGGCGAGCGTTTCCATCAGCTGCTGCTCGATCTGCGCCGCGAGGAGGGCTGGACCGTGCTGCAGGTCTCCCATGATCTGGAGATGGTGCGGAGCAGCTGCGACCAGGTGCTGTGCCTGAACCGCCAGCTGCGCTGCAGCGGTCGACCCGACCACGCCCTCAGTCCGGCCCGGCTGGCGGAGCTCTACGGACCGAATGTGGTGCCCTATCACCACCATCACCACCACACCCACAACCACCGGGCCGGCAACCGGGGCGACCAGCATGGCTGAGGTTCAACAACTGGCGGCGGTGCTGGGCCAGCCGTTCATGCAGCGGGCCCTGCTCGGCGGCCTGCTCACCGGAGCGCTGGGGGGTCTGCTGGGCAGCTTTGCGGTGCTGCGCCAGCTGTCATTCTTCAGCGATGCCCTGGGCCATTCGGCCCTGCTCGGGATCAGCATCGGCATCCTGCTGGGCATCAATCCCACCGTGGTGCTGATCCCCTTCGCGGTGGTGTTCGCCCTGATGGTGAATGGCCTGGTGGCTCGCAGCGGCCTGCCGGCGGATGCGCTGCTGAATATCGTCTATTCCAGCTCCCTGGCCCTGGCGGTGGTGGCCCTGAGCCTGGTGGAGAGCTACAGCGGCGGCATTCAGCAGCTGCTGTTCGGCGACATCCTCGGCATCCGCTGGAGCGATCTGGCGGTGATCGCCCTGCTGCTGATCGCGGCGAGCACCTATCTGGCCCTGAGCCTGCGGGCCCAGGTGCTGCTGACCTTGAACAACGACCTGGCCGGAGCCTTCGGTGTCAGCACCCAGAGCCACCGGCTGGCGTTCATCATCCTGCTGGCGGTGGTGGTGGCGGTGTCGATCAAGGCGGTGGGGGTGCTGCTGATCAGCGCCTTTGTGGTGATTCCGGCCTGTGCCGGCCGGCTGTTGAGCCGCCGCTTTCCCCTGTATGTGCTCAGTTCATCGGCCCTGGGGGGTGGCTGCGCGCTGCTGGGATTGCTGGGGTCGGGCCTCACCGATCTGCCCTCAGGACCCTGTGTGGTGATCGTGCAATTTGTGGGCTTCCTGCTGGCACTGCTGCTGGCCCAGCGGGGGCGAGCCGCCGCTGCCCCCTGATCCAGGTCCAGCCCCACCCGCGCCGGGCCGAGAACCACGGATCGTTAGCCCTCCACCAGGCTGATCGCCAGGCCCACGTGCACCAGCACCCGATCGCCCAGGCGAGCGTCCGGCAGGCAGGCCAGGCTCACCTGCTGCTGCACCCCGCCGTAATCGATGGTGGCGGTGCGCCAGAGCTGGGGATCGGCGCAGGCGAAGGGGGGCTCAGGGGAGTGGATCGCGATGATCTGGCCCGCAATCGCCAGGCACATGGGGGTCTACGGGACAGGCCTGCGGGCTTGTCCTACAGCGCCTGACAGGGCCCGGGGCCCGGAAGGGGCGGCGATGGTGCAGGGCCGCCCCGGCTGGGAGCTCAGCGGTGCTCGATCAGGTCAGCGGCGGGATAGCGCACCTTGGCCAGGGAGGCGTACTTGTCGTCAGCGCTGCGGTAGCCGCAGGCGCAGACGACGGCACTCTGATAAGGGCTGTCCTCCAGCTCCAGGATGCGGTCGTAGTCGCTGGGGCTGAAGCCTTCGATCGGACAGGTGTCGACCCCGAGCAGGGATGCGGCGGTCATCAGGGTGCCCAGGGCGATGTACACCTGGTTGGCGGCCCAGCTGCCGATCGTCTGGCTGCGGGGTCCATCGATCAGGTCCTTGTGGATCATCTGGCGGTAAGGCTCCAGGGAGGCCGGATCGAGGCCACGGCAGGAGGCGGTGGCGTTGATCAGCCGATCGGCATCGGCGGCGCGGACCGTGCGCTGCCGCAGCAGCACCACCAGATGGGAGCAGTCGGTGATCTGCGACTGGTTCCAGGAGAAGGGCCGGAGCTCGGCGCGCAATTCGGCGCCGGTGATCACCAGGAATTTCCAGGGCTGCAAGCCATAGGAGGAGGGGGTGAGCACCAGGGCCTCCTCCAGGGCGGCCCAGAGCTCCGGGGCAATGCGGCGATCCGGATCGAAGGCCTTCACCGCATAGCGCCAGCGCAGGGTTTCCAGCAGGGCCCTCGGGGCTGAGGGCAGTCATCGATGGGTTGAGCAGTCTCCCGCACCCTGACAGAACAGCCGGCGCCACGCCAGAGGCAGGTCAGGACTGCGAATCGGGCCAACGGCCAGGAGTCAGGCGCTGGCTGGTTGGCTGCCCACACCAGGGGGGCGAAGGGAAGGAGGTCTTGGAGGCAAGCTGAAGTGGCCTCTGCAGGTGGTTGACGGGGCCGATAAGCACTGTTAGCAGTGAACACACTTGCGATGAACTGGCTGCGGTGGCAAGGATTGGCTTGGCAATGAGCAGGTGGTTATCGGACAAAAGCAGTAGTGCCGCTGTGGCCCTCGGAAACCATCCCCAAAATACTGGAAGCACAAGAGTTTGCAGCCTAACTGATAGCACCTTTGCCTGTTATTTTATCATTACTGCTCGCAGCGTCCCCTGGCGTGGTGTAAGAGCGGAGGAGCAGCCCCG
>JBMSXZ010000013.1:0-31990 GCA_049426205.1 Cyanobium sp. | reverse complement strand
GGGGGGGGGGGGGGCCCCCCGCGGCGGGAGTGAGGGCAATGGACCCGGCGACGGGGGGCAGGAGCCTGCGGCAGGCGATGCAGCGGCGGCTGGCGGATCGGGCTGGCCAGCGCTGGGCCTGGGCAGCGGTCTGTGCCCTGCCGGTTCTGGGATTGCCGTTCCTGCTCTGGCATGGCCGCCAGCGCCGCACCGCCATGCCCTTCCTCTACGGCCTGATCGTGCAGGGGCTCGGGGCCTTTGCCCTGGGGGGCCTGGCCGCCGCCCTCTGGCTGCCGCCACCGGTTCTGGTGCTGGGGGCCTGGGTCTGCTTCGCCCTCGGCCATCACCAGGGCCAGGAACGGGCGGCCCGCAACGCCGCCAGCTGGTTGCGGCTCGACGGCTGAACCCAGGTGGGGGCAGGCTCAGGGGCAGTGCTTCTGGTGCCACGACCGGGCGGAGCACCCCGATGCCACTGGCGACAGAACGCGGGGAGCCGTGACCGAGACCGGTGCCAGGGCCCAATCAGGATGGGCTAATGGTTGTTCTGCCCTGCCGATGCGCTGTTCCGAGGCCTGCGAACGCAACAAGGAGCCGATCCTGGCGGTGCTGCGCGCTTGGCTGCCGATCCGCGCCAGGGTGCTGGAGGTGGGGTCGGGCAGCGGTCAGCATGCGGTCCATTTCTGCCGGCAGCTGGCGGGGCTGACCTGGCAGCCGAGCGATTGCGCCGCAGCGCTGCCGGATCTGGCCGAGCGCATCGCCCTGGAGGGTCGCACCGCATTGGCGCCGGAGGCGGAGCTGGCGGATCCCCTGGAACTGGATGTGGACCGGCCTGACCAGTGGCCCCGGGGGCGCTTCGATGCGGTGTTCAGCGCCAACACCACCCACATCATGGCGGCCTCCTCGCTGCCGCAGCTGCTGGAGGGTGCGGCGGCGGTGCTGGAGCCCGGAGGGCTGCTGCTGCTCTACGGCCCGTTCCATGAGAGCGGCGTCGCCACCGCCCCCAGCAACGCCGCCTTCGACGCCATGCTGCGGGCCCGGGATCCCGCCATGGGCGTTCGCGACGCCCGCGACCTGCGGACCCTGGCCCAGAGCCACGACCTCGATCCCTGCGCCGATCTACCCCTGCCGGCCCAGAACCGGATGCTGATCTTCCGCCGCCGCTGAGCGACCCGAGCCGAGATCGGCAGGGTGCGTTGCGGCCGTGTCCGCCCCTGGGAATGATGGCAGCGTTCCCCATCCCCTTCGCCCCCGCTGAGCGGGGTTCGGAGGCTTCCCGACATGCCCTTCGTCAATGAGGTCGTCAGCGATGACGACATCGATCGTTATGGTCTTGGATTCGCAAAGGGAGACGGCCAGTACTGGACTCGCGACAAGGATCGCGACATCTACCTCTGGGGCGGGAGAAGTGGCAATCCGGCCTTCGGTGAGGAGATCGTTGGCGGCTTCCATTTTTATGTCTCAGGCACCCGTCTGCTGATCAAACTTAGCATTGGCGAGTGGTCTAAGAACTGGAACGTCAAGCCCTTTTTGGTTACGTGGGACCAGCTTCTAAATATCGAGCCTCCAGATTGCGCCGGCCTTGGACGATCTAAGGTTATTGGCCTGCTCAAGGAAGCACTAGTAGTATACGGGAGGAATGGGAGTGATAACAAAAACACGCCTGAACGAATCGTCAGATTTGGATTCTAGTTGCGTATTGGCATTTGACTGTCTCCCTGCACTGGGCTGAACTATAGACAGAATCGAGCATCCCCAGTGCCTCTATTCTCAGCATCCACCCAAATCCTAAAAACGCCTCATTAGGTTGCTAACAGCCGTAATTTGCCGGCACTAATCTGGCTCTGACCATGCCTCGCAATGCTGGAGGCGTTCACTATCCCAAGGGACTTGCGATGCTGATTTCCACCTTGGCTATGCCTTTCTAAAGCCAAACTAGTTCACAGGCGCCGGCCCTCTTTGAATCCGTCTATCCATCTTCGCGATCTAGGGAAGAGAGCAGAGGTCTGAATCTACTGATCTGCCCTACCTCGCATCCGCACCGGCGTCACATCCACCGATTCGAGCGCTATTCAGGCGGTCGACGTTTCCTGGCGCTCCAGGGATGTTTTCTCATGCACGAACATGGCTCTCTCCACTCAGAAGGCAACGAGTCAGCTTGCTTCGATATCGAGCACAAAGCAATTGACAGAGCTGCTGACTAATATTGAACTCGAAAAACAAAATGGTAAGACATTATTGTTTAGTGGAGAGACAGGTAAGTCCACAAGGGCTGCTGATTCGAGCCTCACTGCTGTTGATCTGGCAAAACAGCTGAGCACCCAGAACAGCAATGTCTCAATCATTAATAACACCAGTATCGGCAAGTTCCTGAATACAAATAGACTGCAAGAAGGTGCTAATTACGCGTTGATTGCTAAGCTGGATGATCTCTTCCAGGGTGACGAAGCCAAAATCTCCGCCTACCTCTACGGCTCAAGAGACGCCCAAGGCCAGCGCATCCCCAACGGGATCTGGGACCAGATCTCCGAGCGCTTTGCTTCCAATGCCAAGGGCGATGTGATCACCCTCACCGGCGGCGCCAGGGCCGATGGATCCTTCGCCCAGGTGGAACTGCCGGCCCTGCTCCGGAATCAGGCCGTCACCAGCATCGATGGCATTCCGATCGAGATCTTGCGCACTCTCCGCCCTGACCAGGCCCTCAAGCTGGTGAGCGCCGTGTCAGATCTCCGGGCTTCCCGGATCGGGATTCCTGTTGACAGCCAGGGCCGTCCCCTGGCGCAGGATGCGGATGTTCGCCTCGATGTCCGGGAGTTTCTCGGCGAGGAGGCTGGAGCGGATGGCAACGGGGCCGCCCCGCCGCCATCACCCCATCAGCACCGCCGCCTGCAGGAGTTCATTCCACGGGACCGTGTCGAACGCCACCTCAACGCCCTGCGTGAGATCCGCGACTCCCTGGGAGAGTCTGACGACTCCGACACCAACAACCCACCACTGCCGGACTTGCCAGGCCGCGGCCCGATCCCGAAAGGCGTGGACCGGGTTGTCAGGGCGGTGGACCTGGTTCTGACCGCCGATGAAGCCAGGCAAAGACTGGCGGACGGTGACCGCAGCGGAGCTGAAAAGGTGGTGCGGGACTATGTCATCACCACCGTCGGCGCCGCGGCCGGCGCCCGCCTGGTCGGCTCGTTGGTCTCCCCCCTGGCGGGCCTCGGTCCCCATGGGGCGGCGGCGGCCGGGGCGCTCACCCTGGGCGGCGCCCTGTTCGGCGCCAACCTCGCGGGCCCGGCCATCGATTCCTTCAGCGACACTCTCGGGCGCTGGAGCGTGTCGTTCACCGATACCATCAGCGAACTCTGGACCACCAAGCCCGGCTTCCTTGGGGAACTGTCGGAGCTCAGCGAGTCGTTGCGCCGCTGGATCGACTCCACGATCCGAACCCTCAAGCGCCTCTTCGGCGTGGCCGAGGCGACCATCTCACCGCTGGTGCTCGACCTCGACGGCAATGGTGTAACCACCCTCGCGATCGAGGCCGGACTCCATTTCGATCACGACGGCAATGGCTTCGCCGAACGCAGCGGCTGGGTCGGTCGCGGGGATGGACTGCTGGTGCGTGACCTCAATGGCGATGGGTCGATCGACAGCGGCGCCGAGCTGTTCGGCAATGCCACCCGCCGCCGCGATGGCAGCCGGGCCCCCCATGGCTTTGCCGCCCTGGCCGAGCTCGATGCCAATGGCGATGGCCAGATCGACGGGCGCGATTCGGGCTGGAGCAGCCTGCGGGTCTGGGTGGACGGCGATGCCGATGCCCTCACCGACCCTGGAGAACTGCGTTCCTTGCAGGAGCTGGGGGTGCACGCCCTGCCGCTCGCCTTCCGGGATGTTGCCCTCCGCGACGCCCATGGCAACCACCACCGCCAGAGCGGCGTCTATCGGCGCCATGACGGCAGTGAACGGGCCCTGGTGGATGTCTGGTTCCAGGTGGACCCGACCCAGACCCGTCAGCTCAATCCAAGGCCGGTGCCCATCGCGATCGCCGTGCTGCCGGACCTGCCGGGCCTGGGCAATGTCGCCAGCCTGCACCAGACGATGGCCGCCGATCCCGAGGGACCGCTGGTCAAGTTGATCGAGCAGTGGTGCGCCGCCGACAGCACGGGGCGCGCCGCCCTGATCGAATCGATCCTGGTGACCTGGACCGGTGTCCAGAACAGGAGCGGGGAAGACAGCAGGCAGAACGCCCCCTTCCGGCGCGTCCTGGCCCTGGAGCAGCTGATCGGGCGCTCGTTCCGGAACACACCGACCACGGATGTGCCTCGAACCCATGCCTTGGTGGAACTGGAGCGCTGCTTCGCCGCCATCGGCCAGGAGGTGGACCTGCTGCTCACCGCCCAGTACGAAGTGGCACCACTGGTTGCGCTGCTGCAGCGCCCGCCGCTGGCCAACGCCAGCCAACGCTTTGATGTCAGCCTGGTGATGTCGGCTCTCCAGGAGCGGCAACGGCGCCACAGCGACGGCGGTCTGCTGGTGCGGATGGTGCAGGCCATGGGCCGGTTGGGCGACACCGGAACCGAGATGCTGGCGGCACTGCTGCGGGCCAGCGAAGGCAAGTCCGATTCGCTCAGCCGGATCCTGCGCGCCTCAGCCCGCAGCGGCATGCAACGCCAGAGCGGTTCGATCCGGGCCGATCAGCTCCTGAGCAGCACTGGTCTGGACTGGCTGGAGGGCTTCGAGGGCGCCGACCAGCTCGACAGCGGCGAGGGTGATGACGTCCTCGATGGCGGCCAGGGCAACGATCGGTTGCTGGGCGGCGGCGGAAACGATCTTTATCTGATCGGCAGCGGTGGGGGCGACGATCACATCCTCGACATCGCAGGCAGCGACGACGAGGTGCATGTTGTTGGCATCCCTGCGGAGGCCGTGCGGCTGGAACGGCACGGCTCCGATCTGGTCGTGGTTCACGCCAGCGGCAGCGCCCGGTTGATCAACCACTTCCAGTCCGAATGGGGCCGGATCGAGCGGCTGAGCTTCGGCGATGGGATCAGCTGGTCGTTCCCCCAGATGCTGGAGCACCTCGTGATCGGTGGCGCCACCACCGGCAACGACTCTCTCGGTGGCTTCAACAACCACAGCAACCGCATCGATGGCCTCGACGGCAACGACCTCCTCCGCGGCGGACGCCTCGCCGATCAGCTCAGCGGTGGGCCTGGCCATGACACCCTCAACGGCGCCGATGGCGATGACCTCCTCGATGGCGGCAGCGGCAACGATGTCCTCGACGGGGGCGAGGGCGGCGACACCCTGATCGGTGGCGACGGCAACGACTCCCTCTACGGCGGCAACGGCAACGACCTCTACCGGATCTCTGGGCGCAGCGGCCGGCTCTGGATCAACAACATGGACGAGAACCCAACCAGTCACGACCGGATCAGCTTCGTCGATCTCAGCAGCCTTGATGTCCAGGCCGTCGAGCGGCGCAACTCCGATCTCCAGCTTCAGTTCCACGGCGGCGGCCTGCTCACCGTTCCCTTTCACTTCGCCTCTCCCTACACCCGCATCGATGCGTTCCACTTCGCCGATGGCATCAGCTGGGGCGATCAGGACTTGTTCCAACGGATTGTGATCGGTGGCGCCACCACCGGCAACGACTCTCTCGGTGGCTTCAACAACCACAGCAACCGCATCGATGGCCTCGACGGCAACGACCTCCTCCGCGGCGGACGCCTCGCCGATCAGCTCAGCGGTGGGCCTGGCCATGACACCCTCAACGGCGCCGATGGCGATGACCTCCTCGATGGCGGCAGCGGCAACGATGTCCTCGACGGGGGCGAGGGCGGCGACACCCTGATCGGTGGCGACGGCAACGACTCCCTCTACGGCGGCAACGGCAACGACCTCTACCGGATCTCTGGGCGCAGCGGCCGGCTCTGGATCAACAACATGGACGAGAACCCAACCAGTCACGACCGGATCAGCTTCGTCGATCTCAGCAGCCTTGATGTCCAGGCCGTCGAGCGGCGCAACTCCGATCTCCAGCTTCAGTTCCACGGCGGCGGCCTGCTCACCGTTCCCTTTCACTTCGCCTCTCCCTACACCCGCATCGATGCGTTCCACTTCGCCGATGGCATCAGCTGGGGCGATCAGGAGCTGCGCCAGCGCCTGCAGCCCCCCGTGCTTCCCACACCGTTGACCACCCTCTGAAGCCGGACCGTTCGCCGCCCAGGCGCTGCTGCTTGTGGTGATGCTCCAGCTCTGCGGGTGGCTGAGCTTCAGGCCCTGGAATCCGGGGCGAGCCGGCGGGATGCGGGACGACGCGCCTGGTTGCGGCAACGATCCGAGCAGTAGCGCACCTGCTCCCAGACGCTTTTCCACTTGCGACGCCACTGAAAGGGGCGACCGCAACAGGCACAGATCTTGCTGGGGCGATCGGCGTGATGGGGCATGGGAGCACTCTGGCGGCCAGGGCCAGCCACCGCGGGCGGCCGGCGCCAGACCCGCCATCGACCTCAAGGGACTGCAGGCAAGCCGGCCCTGCTCAGTTCAGCCAGCCCCGTTCGCCCGCCAGCCGGGTTGCCAGGCTGAAGGCGGTGACACAACGCTGGGCCCGCCGGCGAGCATCGGCCTGGCTGCGGGAGCGCTCCAGGTAGGACTGCATCGCCTCCGGCGTTTCGATCAGCGCCAGCAGACCCGCCTGCCGCGATTCGGGCGCCTCCTGGGCCAGCAGCCGGCTCACCAGCCCCTCCTCCCACAGCCGCCTGCCGCCATTGGCATCGGCGAACAGGCGCTGCTGCAGCACTGTCAACAGCTGCCCCTGCAGCTCCTGCAGCTGGCTGGAGCGCAGCCTGCGGCTGTTGGGAAGCGCCGCACCGGAGCCTCTCCCCGTCGGGCGATCGCTGGAGGACGGTGCTGGATCAGGGCTGTGCTCCAGGCTCCAGCTGAGCCCCGTGCCCGGCAGCCCCACCGTCGTGCGCGGGCCGCCCTGACGCGCCACCGGAATGTTGAGAGAGGCGCCGGGACCACCGATCGAGATCGAACTCAGGCCAGCACCGCTGAAGTGAAAGCGCAGCGGCCCCAGGCGGGCGGATCGTCGCAAGCGGAAGCCCATGGTGGAGGCCTTGGCAGCACCACCCACTCTGGCGCTCAATGCCAGCCGGGGGGCCAGCTGCTCGAAACGGGACGTTGTCAACCCATCGCTCCAGCCATCCAGCCGTCAGCCATGGATCGGAATGGTCGGATTGGACGGGAATCCGGTGGGTCAGGAGATCACATGGCCGGGACAGTGGCCGTCTCGGAGTGGCCGGGGATGGCGCATCGGTGCCACCGACCCGGCATGGTCAATCAGCCCCACCGCCGCCCCCCAATGGGGTGGCTTCGCTGAAGCCTGGCTACTCCAGCCAGGCCCTGAATGGGCATCGGTTGGTGTGGGGGTCAACAGCAGTCCCCCATCGGGTCACCGCTGCAGGGTCGCCGGCCGCATCGAGCGGCAGACGCGCTCAGGAGTGGCAACGTTCGAACACCTTCCAGGACGCAACGCGTGCGGAACCTGGCGGGGATGCTGTTGATGGGCGGCTGCCAGCGGCCCCCCGGTTCGCCTGAGCGACCACCGCCAGGAGCAGGGAAAGCCATGGGCCGGAAGCCATCGCTGCAGGCGGCGATCAGCGGCTCGCCCAGACAGCCTCAACCTGGCCCGGTTGGCTTGGGCTGAGCTGCAACGGAGGCGATTTCCAGTCTGCTCCACGGCCGGGAAGGCCAGCACAGCGGCGGCTTCGATCCGGTGGATGGGCCTGAGCTGCAGGCGCAATCGGGCGCAGATCGACCTTGCACCAGGAGCTCTGGAGGGTAATTCCTATTGGAGCGTCAAGGTCTTCGCTGCTGCTGGGCGCCCTGACGCTTCGGGAGAGCCGCATCGAGGGGAGGCGGCAAGGATGCATCGCAGCCTGCGGAACTCTGCCGTGGTGGCGATGGCCGCTGGCTGCCTCTGGTGAAGCGAGGTGGCGCGATCCTCCTGGTAAGGAAGCACGGGAAGATCACTTCCCAAATGGCAGCCTGAGCCATAGGATTGCCTTAACCCTCAACAGCAGCTCATGCTCACCGGTTCTGATCTCCTGGCCAAGGTCAAGGAGCTTGGCGATGCCTCCAAGTCCGACCTGGTGCGCAGCTGCGGCTACGTCAGCACCAAGAAGGACGGTTCGGAGCGGCTCAATTTCACCGCCTTCTATGAGGCGCTCCTGGATGCCAAGGGCATGAACCTTGGTTCCGGTGGTGGCCGTGGCAGCAAGGGGCGTCCCGGGCGCCAGCTGAGCTACGCCACCAAAGTCCAGTTCAACGGAAATCTCCTGGTCGGCAAGGCCTACACCGCCCTACTGGGGCTCGAACCCGGCGACGAATTCGAAATCAAGTTGGGTCGTAAACAGATCCGCCTCGTCCCTGCCGGGGGGGGCGACGACGAGGAGTGAGCATCCTCCCTGGGGCAGCCTCGACCTGAATGGGGCGCAGGACTCCAAGCTTCTGCGCCACCCTCTTCACCAGTTCCTGGCCAGCAGCCACGGGCTGTCAAATCCTGCTCCGGCAGCCTTGACAGGCTCAAGCCATGGCCAAACAGCACCCTTGGGCCTGCTCAGCCCAGGGTGTTTTTTGTTGTGGGTCCTGGAGCCGCTCGCACCAACCGCCGCGCAATCCGCCCCCTGGAGCCAGAGGAATCAACCCACCGCAGCACCACTTCAGACCAAGGCACCCGATCGCCACTCCCCAGGCCCGTATGCCCCTGACGCCCTGAAGCACTGCGCCCCAGCCATGGTGGCCTCAGCCCCGGCCTCCCCGCAAGACCCGTTCCGAGGGCCCCACGAGGCCCCCGCTCCCCAATCCAGCCGCCATCACCCCTGATCAGAGAGCAAATCCAAACTCCAGCCAAGCGCCGTCCCCGACCTGCTGCATCGGCGAACGCCTTGGAAAAATCGCGGCAAAAGGCTCCGCGCGGGCTGCGATCAGCGTTGCAGCAGCCAGCGCAACAGCGAGAGCGAGAGCACAAGCCCAAAGCCGATCGGCACCAGCCGAGGAGCAGCTCCAGCGAGACGCTGGAGCTGAATGGCCAGAGGTCGATCAGAGTGCTGCAACGCCAGAACCGTGATCAGCAACAGCAGCAGCGGCAGTCCCAGCGCCAGCAACAGCTCCTGCAGCATCGCCAGCCAGATCAACAGCGCAAGCTGAGGCTAGCGACGGCCAACCGAATGATGGAGTGAAGGCGACTCAGTCCTCGTCATCATCGAGGTGACCGATCGGCACGAGCCGAATCTGCTTGCGGCCAAGTTTGATGGCGAACTCATCACCAGGCTTGAGGCCCAGCTCAGCTGTATAGGCTTTGCCAACGAGCAAGTTGCCGTTGAACAGCACCTTGGTGGCGTAGCTGAGCTGACGGCCCGGGCGCCGACGCTCGCCGCGGGCGCTGGGTCCGCCGATCGACATTCCCTTGGCCTCAAGCAGGGCTTCGTAGAAGGCCGTGAAGTTGAGACGTTCGCTGCCGTCCTTTTTGGTGCTGACGTAGCCGCAGCTACGCACCAAATCAGATTTGGAAGCCTCGCCGAGCTCCTTGACCTTGGCGAGAAGGTCAGCGCCGGTCAGCATGATCCTCGATTCACGTTTGCTCTCCAACCATATTCACCTCCTGGGATGGTTGGCGGGCCTCTGGCCGCAGGATCGATTCGGCTGGGGCGGCTCAGCTGCAGCGGCAGCGATCGCAATCATCACGGTGAATCCCGATCCGCTGACCCAATCCGCGGCGGCTCACTCGGACTGGGGGCGGCGATCCAAAGCCAGTGCCCATCGGCCGGCGAGGGGCGCGGAGCAGGGCAAGACCGGAGAGGATCAGCAAAGGGGGAGCATGCCAAGCAGGATGGCGTACCAAGGTTGCAGATCAATCGCCGGAACTGGCCGGTGTGGATCTTCAGCAACCAGATCGCATCAATCCCCTGCTGGAGCAGCAGGCTATGAACAGAGCCCCTGGCTGCGATCAACAGCAACGGCGCGGCTGCCACGGGCACAAGCAGACGATGCAGGCGACGCGGGTTCAGCGACTGCGCAGCTCCTGATGCAGATGGGCCTCATCCTTGCAGGGCATCGTTCGGCCACGATGACGGAGCCCTCGCAGCCCAGCTCCCGGGCCCACTGCTCCACTGCCTCCTGGGATGGGTCAAACCCCTGAGGGTGGGCTGCAACAACGGTGGAGCCGAGCAGTAACAGATCCGCCAGGGCCATCGATGGTGCTGACTGCAGCACGAGGAGCCTCAAGCCACTGGCGAAGCGGGTTCAGAGCGAAAATAGATGATCAAAGCGGTAGTAGTCCGGCTTATTCAGGCCATCATGCTGCAGCATCCGCCGCAGTTGGATCAGCTCGCGACGCTGGGCCACGATGATCTGACGAGCCATGCGCCGGATTGTGGGGTTACGGGAATGGCGCAAGGCGTCATGGGCCATCCGCAGGGCAGCGCCATGGTGCTGGATCATGCCTTCCAGAAACCAGCTGACGCGGTTGTTGCGGGTGGGGGTGGTGCCGATCATCCGCATGGCCTCGATCTGCCCGGCATCCATCGCGATCAGATCAACGAAGCGATCCGGATCGTCCCCCGGCCGCAGCATCACCGGATAGGCGGGGGCATTGGGATACCAGGTCCGGCGTCACTGGCCCATCGCCTTGATCTCCTGGGCCTGATTCCGCCAGATGTCTCGCGCTAAGGCCCCCATCCCGGGTTCGCCGATGTCGAAGACGTAGACGCTCATCCGCAGGGCACCGCTGTGGTGCTGAACCATGGCGTCGAGCCAGCGCAGGTCGTAGGTGGCGCTGACCGGGCCGAGGTCGTGAGCGTGGTCATGGCCGCTGGAGTGCCCGGTTCCTGGGGGCAAGGCCGCCCGATGGGGCGGAGAGGGGCGCTGGAGCAGCGGCGGGACTGAGCTCCGTGGTGGGGGCTGGCTGGTGGCGGTGGTGCAGGTGGGGATCGGCCTGGGCGAAGACCGGAAGGGGCAGCAGCAGGGCCAGCACGATCGAGCCAGCCCGGTGGCGCCGATGGCCCAGGGCGGCCCGGCGGTGCAGCTGGAACAACGCCTGGCGGCAAGACGGGAGCGAAAACAGGGAGACCTCGGTAACCACGCCAGCCTCGCCGCTGTAGCCCCTCAGGCGCCGGCCATGGCCACGACCCTGGTGGTGAAAGGGCTGAGATCGGCCAGGGACCGATCGCGGTAGGCGCCGTAACGGCGGCGTTTGTCGCGGATCGGCTCGGCCAGGGCCGGCAGCAGGCCGAAGCTGGGCGGCATCGGTTGGAAGCCGCCTCGCCTGCTTTCACCGCCACAGGGAGCTTCGGCGACGAAGTGGGTGAGGGCGCCGATCAGGGTGGTGGGGGGCAGGCTGAGGGGATCGAGGCCGCGGGCGAGGCGGGCGGCGTTGGTGCCAGCCAGCCAGCCACCAGCGACCGCGGCGGCATAACCCTCGGTGCCGGTGATCTGGCCGGCCGCCAGCAGGGAAGGCCGACGGCGGAACTGCAGGGTGGCGTCGAGCAGCTGGGGGGATTCGAGGAAGGTGTTGCGGTGCATCACCCCGAATCGCACGAATTCAGCCTGTTCCAATCCAGGAATCATCCGCAGCACCCGTTTCTGTTCGCCCCACTTGAGGTTGGTCTGGAATCCCACCAGGTTCCAGAGGCGGCCGTCCCGGTCTTCCTGGCGCAGTTGCACCACGGCATGGGCGCGCTGGGCGCGGCGCACCTCCCGATCGTTGACATCCCCCCAACGAGGATCCCAGAGGCCGATCGGCTTGAGGGGGCCGTAGCGCATCGTGTCCTCGCCGCGACGGGCGAGCTCCTCGATCGGCAGGCAGCCCTCGAAAAAATTGGCGCTTTCCTTCTCGAAGTCCTTGAGTTCGGCCTGTTCGGCCTCCAGCAGGGCCTGGCGGAAGCTGAGGTATTGGTCGCGGTTGAGGGGGCAGTTGATGTAATCAGCGTCGCCCTTGTCATAGCGACTGGCGCGAAAGGCACGCTCCAGATCAATGCTCTCGCCCTCCACGATCGGGCTGGCGGCATCGAAGAAGTGGCAGTCGGCCCGACCGGTGAAGGTGCGCAACCCCTCAGCCAGGGGGGCGCTGGTCAAGGGGCCTGTGGCGAGCACGGTGATCTGATCAGGCCCAGGCAGTTCGAGCTGCTCGCGACGCTCGATCTGGACCAGCGGATGGGAGTCCAGAGCGGCGGTGAGGGCTGCACTGAAGCGACCACGATCCACCGCCAGGGCACCACCGGCCGGCACGGCATGGCGGTCAGCCGTGTGGATGACAAGAGAGCCGAGCCGCCTGAGCTCCTCCTGCAGCAGACCGGCGGCCCGGTCACTGCTCAAGGCACCGAAACTGTTGCTGCAGACGAGTTCAGCGAAATCAGCGCTGTGGTGGGCCGGCGAACGACGCACCGGCCTCATCTCTACCAACCGCACCGGAACACCAGCGCTGGCAAGCTGCCAAGCGGCCTCCGTGCCGGCCAGGCCTGCTCCAATGACCAGCACGGGAGCACTCACGGCACCATGGGCCATGGGGGCGCCGATGGACGGGTAATGGGATCAGGCGCGCTTGATGAACAGCTGCAGCTGGCCCACGGCGGCACGGCCGATGTGGAACACGGCCCAGGAGGCGGCCAGCAGGATGGGGGCGGCGACCAGGATGAGCCGGAGGTCCATGACGACAGGGCTGAGTGTTTGTGGATCTTAAGGAATCGGATCGGTGCAGCGCAGCCCGCTGGGATCAAACGATCGATTTTGAAGCATTCCCATTCGGATCGGCCCCAAGGCTGGAGCTGGGACTTGAGCTGGGACTTGAGCTGGGGCTGGGGTCAGGGCCGGGACCTGCGGCGGCGGCCTGACGGGCGGCGTGGGCCATGGCCAGCTGGCGGTAGCGGCGGGCGTGCAGGCGCTGGGCGGCGATCGCCTCGGGGCTGAGCTGCCGCTTCGGCTGGGCCGGGGCCCCCATCACCAGGGTGCCGGCAGGCACGTCGCGGGTGACCACCGAGCCCGCTGCCACCAGTGCTCCGGCGCCCACCGTCACGCCGTTGAGCACCACAGCGCCGATGCCGACCAGGCAGCCATCTTCCAGGGTGGCGCCATGGATCACGGCCCGATGGCCGATCGTCACATCCGCCCCGATCAGCACCGGCTCGCCTGGATCTCCGTGGAGCACCGCGCCGTCCTGCACGTTGCTGCCTTCGCCGACCAGGATCGGGCAGAGGTCAGCCCGGGCCACCGCCGTCGGCCAGAGGCTCGCCCCCGCCTCCAGGCGCACATCTCCGATCAACACCGCCGAGGGGGCCACCCAGGCCTCCGGATGGACCACCGGCTCCGGCCAGGGTTCGGGCGAATGTTCCGCGAGCGGCTCGGGCTCCATCCCGACCTTGGAAGCGGCAGACGCCGGGGCGGCTACGGGGGGCGAGGGGAGCCCGGTGGATGCAGGGGAGGCCGGAGCTGCGCCGGTGGTTGGTGGAGCGGCGGCGGTACCTGGCGCGGCTTGAGCTGCGGCGGCATGGTCAACCATCGGTCGCGGCATGGCAGGCGGCCATTGTGGGCGGTGGCTGATCAAGCGAGCGCCCCAGGCCTGAGGTCGGGAGGCGGACGCAGCCAGGCAGCCGGCGCCGCCGTCCAAACCACCCTGTACCTGTGGCCACGGCGCCAGGTCAGGAGCTCAAGCCCTCAGGCCTTGCCACTGGTGGCAGCAGCCACCTGCCCGCCAGCCCCGCAGAATCCCCGGGACCATTCAGCGAGTTAGCCGCCCCCGGTAGCGTCCGTGACCCTCCGGGTGATACGGTCCCAAGGTGCCTGAGGACGACACCCGGTTCCGGCTTCCGCCTGCGCCACCGTCACCCCAGGAGCGACAACGGGTCGCTAGCTCAGCGGTAGAGCACTCGGCTTTTAACCGATTGGTCCTGAGTTCGAATCTCAGGCGACCCATTCCAGTCGCAGTCTCGATTCACCCCCAGATCCCTTTCAGGGAGCTGGATCTCATGAATCGACAACATCCGTCAGGGTTGGACCTGAGACGCGCTGAGACAGGCGGAGCAGCTGCCTGCGGCTTGCTGCCTGTTCTTACCGGATTTGGCTGCTTCCGGGCCGGAACAGCCCCTATCTCGATGTCGATACAACTCAGCGGGGTTCGCGGTGGGGGCACTTCCTGCTCTGCTGCATCTCCTGATCCCGCTTCTCCTCGTGGGTCTTGATCGAGCTGGGCGTCGCGATCAAAGTGGCAGGCCCGTTCGCGCCTTGACGCGTGCTCATGCCCCCAGCACTGGGATGAGCGTTGGCGGTCTTAAAGATCCGCCGCGCTGGCGCCATGGTCGGGACAGGTGATCACGAACCCGCGATCGGCTTGGGCGAAGATGGAAAAGCCAAGGCGAGCGCAACTGAGGCACTGCACCTTGTGGCCGCTGCGGAGGACGGGGCAGACCACAAAGGGCACGTCATCGTGGCGGAACACCGCCGCCGCATCGGTCGATGCCACGCAGCCTGCCGGAATGCGCTGCCTTGCCAATGCCGCCCGCCCTGGAGCGGGAATTGGTCGAGGCATTGACCATCAACCCCTTGGCGGTCGCCAGCCGCGGGGTGGCCTGATTGGCATGCACCATCGGAGCGTGGATGTAGGACCAGGCGGGCGTCGATGCCTGGTGGCCCGCGCCAGCTGGAGCAGCAGGGCCTGATCGATGCGCAGCGAATCAGCCGGATCGGGCTTGTGATCACCGGCGACGCTCAGAGGGACCATGATGCAGGCAGCAACGCCACCTGACAGATCAAGGCCCCTGTGCTGGCGCCGGAGACGGGGCGAGAGGCTGGCAAGGTGCTCGAAGCGCCAGGCTGACCGCAGCCGCCAGGCCATCCGTCGATGGTGCAGCCGTATCCGCGCCGGAGGCCTGACGGGAAACAATTGGGCGATCAAGAATGGCCGTGCAGATCCATAGCCCCTGGGCAGGGCTCTGACGGTCATGACATGCACACAAGATAGGGGCCAACGTAGCCGTTTCCACCAGTTGAGAAGAGACAGGGATAAGCTATCGCGACAATGACTGCTGATCGCAGCAGTATTGCAACTGATGACAGGAGCGTTGCCATGCCCGTGATTTCTTCGCCGATTCGGCCGGCTTCTCCTGGGCGGACCAATGGTGAAGATCGAAATGTGAGGGCTTTCGCGGCCCTGAAGGCTGATGGCTCCGTTGTCACTTGGGGCAATGGGGGTGGTGGCGACAGCAGTTTGGTGGACGATAAGCTCAGCTCCGGAGTAACCCAAATCTTCTCCGCTGGTTTAGCATTCGCGGCGCTTTAAACCGATGGCTCCGTTGTCACCTGGGGTTACTCGGACGACTACAGCAGTCCGGTGGCAGACAAGCTCAGCTCCGGAGTCACTCAGATCTTCACCAGTGGATATTCCTTCGCGGCGCTTAAGGCCGATGGCTCGGTTGTCACCTGGTCACCTGGTCGCGGAACTTACTGGACAGCGGGAGGTGATAGCAGCGCAGTGGCCAACCAACTACGCACTGGTGTCGCCCAGATCTTCTCCAGCTGGGACGCCTTCGCGGCGCTTAAGGCCGATGGCTCCGTCGTCACCTGGGGAAGGCCTGACTATGGCGGTGATAGCAGCGCCGTTGCCAGCCAGATTAGCTCTGGTGTAAGCCAGATCTTCTCCGCTACGGGCGCATTCGCGGCACTTAAAGCCGATGGCTCCGTCGTCACCTGGGGAAGGCCTAACTATGGCGGTGACAGCAGCGCTGTTGCCAGCCAGATTAGCTCTGGTGTAAGCCAGATCTTCTCCACTAGGAATGCCTTCGCGGCGCTTAAAGCCGATGGTTCCGTTGTCACCTGGGGCTACGGTCCCAGTGGCGGCCACAGCAGTAGGTTGCAACTCAGCTCCGGCGTCACTCAGATCTTCTCCACTGACAATGCCTTCGCGGCGCTCAAGGCCGATGGCTCCGTTGTCACCTGGGGTTATAGTGATTCCGGCGGAAACAGCCGCGCCGTGGCCTCCCAGATCAGCTCTGGAGTCAGCCAGATTTTCTCGAATGCTTCAGCCTTCGCAGCGCTGAAGGCAGATGGGTCCGTCATCACTTGGGGGAAGCACGATTACGCCGGTGATAGCAGTGTTGTGGCCGACCAGCTCAGCTCCAGCGTCACTGAGATATTCTCCAACGTGTGGGCTTTCGCCGCGCTCAAGGCCGACGGCACCGTTGTTACCTGGGGCGTTTCCGACTACGGCGGCGACAGCAGTAGGGTTGCCGACCAGCTAACCAACGTGGTGGCATTTGCCAATCCATTCACCGATGATTGGCTTGTTGGCACTGCTTCAGCGGCCATCTCCCTGGCCGTAGACTCGGCAGTGATTAAAGAGGATGGCAGCGGCAATCTTGTTTATGCATTCTCCCGCACCGGCGACACCAGCAGCGCTTTGGATGTTTACTACAGCATTGCTGGCACGGCCGATGGTTCTGATTACAGCGGCGCCACGCCAGGAACTGGCAAGTTCATCACCTTTGCCGCCGGCTCTGCCACCGCCACCCTGGCGATTGATCCAACAGCAGATAACACCATTGAAGCTGATGAAACCATTGCGATCAGCCTGGCTCCAGGTGATGGCTACACAATCGCCATCACCACAGCCATTCAGGCCACAATCCAGAATGACGACACCTCCAGGCTCAGCCACACCCAATCTGAGGCCGGCGCTGACAGTTTCACGCTGCACGCCAGCGGCGGCAGTCGATCGCGGTTGAAGATCAGCCTCTCAGCCCTGGATCTGAAAACTCCCTACGACCTGGCCGTGTTCTCTGTGGATGATCCTCAAGGGCGCATCCATGGCATTGAGCCCAGCGATCCTGCCTACACCCTGGCTGCCCTGGCCAGAGCCGAGAATGTCTTTTCGGTGATTAACACCATCCCTCAAGGTTTTGATCCCTTATCGGGCAGTCGGGTGTTGGAGTTTGATTCCGGCGCCCATCTGCGCTTCCTGCTGCTCGCCAATGACACCCTTGATCATGCCAGCCAGGTCAGGTCTAGCCAGGACAATGCCAGCCAGAACCCTGCTGCCAGTGCTTCGATTCTGTTTTCCAGCAGCAACCACCTCCTCATTGCTGGCCCTGGCTCCGATCAATTCTCACTCTCCTGGAAGGATGGGCAGGGCCAGGAAACACTGAAAAATCTTGTCGTCAAGATTGAAGCCACGGAAGAGCCGATCACCACAGGCGCCAACCTTCAAGACAACAAGCAGGGCGAAGTGCTTGATCTCAGCGCTGTTGATCCGGCCAGGCAGGTGCAGGCCAGTTTTGTGGTCAATCGCGAGGCTGGCTACAATAATGTTGTTGGCTTTTATCCGATCTCTGATCGGCAAGGAACCATCGGCGATCCGATCACAGGTATGAGCCTCAGGCCTGGAGAGATCGGTTATCGCGAAGCCGCCCTCAGAACCCGTATGGCCATCGGTGATCTACAAGCTGCCAACCAATCCACAGCGACCAGCCTCAGCCTGCTGCCAGCCGGCGCAATCCTGGCACCCTTCATCGTGGCCAATGGCTTGCCGGAGCACCTCCTCGATGCCAATCCGGCCAATGACATCCCCGTCTACTTCCCCTTCCTTGCCGCCAATCACGATGGTGTCGACCACATCCGCCTGCTGGCAGACAACACCTTCGGCTTCGAAGACTTACCGGGCGGCGGTGATCTCGACTACAATGATCTGTTTATCAAGGCAACACTGACGGTTCTTTAGTATTCAGATCAGATCAGCGACTAGCAGCGGCAGTGCCCCTGTTGCTGCTCAAAGCCCGCTTGGTATCCGTGTCGTTGACCCAATCGAGCATTGCCTTGCCCCTGGCAATCCTTCCAGCCCAGTTTACCCACCTCCCTGATCAAGCCCCCCAGCTGATCGAGAACCAATGGCTGGGCATTGATCGTCCTGCCGTTGATCAGCACAGGGCATCGATGCAAACCGCACCTCAGCCGGCGCCAGCGTGTACAAACTCGCGATCCCATCAGGGGCATCGGCGGGAACGAGCACGAAACTCTGGCTCCGCACTCCCAAGCGCTTACCAGCCCGCCGCTCACCATCCCTGCCCTCCCTTCATCCACATCAACGCCCCGGCCCCCGGCCCCTTCCACCGCCAAGGCCCCCCAACCCCTCCTTACACCATGCGCTCCGGCCGCACCAGGGCATCGAAGTCTTCGCCGCTGAGGTGGCCAAGCTCCAGAGCCGCCTGCCGCAGGGACAGGCCGTGGTGATGGGCGTGTTCGGCGATGGCGGCAGCCTTGTCGTAACCGATCGCTGGAGTCAGGGCGGTGACCAGCATCAGGCTGCTGGCGAGCAGGGCGTCAATGCGGTTGCGGTTGAGCTCCAGGCCCTCGATGCAGAAGCGGCGGAAGCCGTCGCAGCCGCCGCTGAGCAGGGCGATGCTCTCGAGCAGGTTATGGGCGATCAGGGGTTTGAACACATTCAGCTCGAAGTTGCCCTGGCTGGCGGCCATCTGCACCGCCGTGTTGTTGCCCATCACCTGCACCGCCACCATCGTCAGGCTTTCGCACTGGGTGGGATTGATCTTTCCGGGCATGATCGAGGAGCCCGGTTCGTTTTCCGGCAGCACCAGCTCGCCCAGGCCGCAGCGCGGGCCGCTGCCCAGCCAGCGGATGTCATTGGCGATCTTGATCAGGCTGCCCGCCAGCACCGTCAGGGCGCCATGGGCTGCCGCCAGCGGTTCGTGGCCCGCCAGGGCCTGGAATTTGTTGGCGGCGCTGCGGAATGGCAGACCCAGCCGCTCCGCCAACCGGGCCGCCACCGCCTCGCCGAAACCAGCCGGCGCGTTCAGGCCCGTGCCCACCGCCGTGCCGCCGATCGCCAGCTCCAGCACCGCCGGCAGGCAGGCCCGCAGCTGGTCGAGCCCCAGCCCCAACTGGGCGGCATAACCGCCGAACTCCTGCCCCAGCCGCAACGGCACCGCATCCTGCAGGTGGGTGCGGCCGATCTTGATCACCCCATGCCAGGCCTCAGCCCGGGCCGCCAGTTCCGCCCGCAGCGCCTCGACGGCCGGGATCAGCCGCCGCTCCAGCTCGATCGCCACCGCCACATGCATCGCCGCCGGGAAGGTGTCGTTGCTGGATTGGCTGAGGTTCACGTGGTCGTTGGGATGGACCGGCCGCTTGCTGCCCAGCACGCCGCCGAGGGCTTCGATCGCCCGGTTGGCGATCACCTCATTGGCGTTCATGTTGGTCTGGGTGCCGGAGCCCGTCTGCCAGATCTTGAGGGGAAAGTGCTGATCCAGCTCCCCGCTCGCCACCTGCTGCGCCGCCGCCACGATCGCCGCGCAGAGCGCCGGATCGAGGCGTCCCAGATCGCGGTTCACCTCCGCACAGGCCGCCTTCAGGGAGCCGAAGGCATGGACCACCTCCAGCGGCATGCGCTGCCCGAAGGGAAAGAACTGGATCGAGCGTTGGGTCTGGGCGCCCCAGTAGTGATCGGATGGCACCTCCACGACCCCGAGGCTGTCGCTCTCTTGGCGCATGGCGGCGGGAGCTAGGGGGGGAGTCATCGCGGGACGCTCACCACTTCGCTGTTGAGTTCGTTGAAGCTCTGCAGGCCGCCCGCCGCCGCCAGGGGGGGCAAGGGCAGGCCGGTGGCCTGGCTGAGCGCCGCATTGATGCCATCCACCGACACCTGGCCGCTGGCATCAAACACCACTTTGCCCTGCTGATCAAACACCACCACCTGGGGGATCAGCCCGCTCCAGTAACGGGAGGGATCGCCCACCGGCAGCCGGGCCCGAGCTCCCTTGCCGGCCTGCTCTGCCGGCAGCAGCGGATCGGTCACCAACGGGATCAGCTCGATCGCATTGCCCCACACCCGCTGCAGCTCCGAGACCACCGCCGCGAAGCGCTTGCTGACGCTGCTGTCATCCAGGTAGTAGATCACCACTGTCACCCGGCCGGCGTCCAGGGCCTGGGCCAGACTGCTGCGGGGCGGCACCAGGGAGCCATTGCCGGCGTAGAGGGCGAAGATGTTGCCGTCGAAGCGGTCGTTCTCCAGGCTGGCGACCGCCGGGGCCAGCGGTCCGCCCAGCCAGCTCACCAGCACCAGGGCGATGCAGGCCAGGGCCTGGACGGTGCGGCGGCGGAGAAGCCTGCCAAACGGTGGTCTGGGGTGGGGCGGCAGGGAGGAGGGCAAGGCCCGAGGGCAATTGGCGCCATTGTGCCCCCCGCCGTTCAACTGCGGCCGAGGCTGCGGCCCATCCCCTGGGCGATGCCCCGCCCCACCAGACCGATGGCCCGGCCCACCACCTGGGTGAGCAGCACCACCAGCAGATCACCAAGGCTGCGCACCAGGTTCTGCACCTGCGGCGCCAGGGCATCGCGGGCTTCCAGGGCCAGGGTCACCGCTTGCTGCAGCCAGCCGAGGCGACGCAGCTCCTGGTCGCGGGGTTCGGTGATGTCCACCGTGTCGATCACGCCGGACTGCAACCGGTAGAGGGGCCGGCGGCTTTCGTAGAGGCTCACCGGCCTGGCGATCCAGCTGCTCCAACGCTGCTGGGCATTGAGCTGGTTGCGCAGGCGCTCCAGGTTGCGGGTGGCCAGCAGATCGGGGCGGAGCAGGTAACGGCGCAGTTCGGGCCAGGCGGCCGCCACCTCCAGCACTTCAGCGCTGATCAACTCGGCCGAACGCACCAGCCAGTTGGCCAGAAGCAGTTCGAGGTAGAGCACCGCCTGGGGTTCGTCGGGAGCCAGCAGCCGCCCCTCCACCAGCAGCGGCCGGGCCTCCACCAGGCTGGTGAGCATGGCGGTGGGATCGGGCAGGTCCGGGTCGGCCAGATCAAAGCTGCCCACCTGGAGCAGGGTGTCGGCCACCGGCCGCAGCACCCCCTCGGCGGGGATCTGCACGTAGGAGCCGGCCATGCGACGCAGGGCCTGGCGGCGCAGCTCCGGCTGCAGGTCCCGCCAGGTGTCCAGCACGGTGGCGCTGGGGACGCCCTGCTCCTGCAGCCGGCGTCGCAGCAGATCGAACTGTTCCAACAACGCCAGCAGCAGATCGCGACGACGGTCGCTCTGCAGGCCGTCGAGGGCGAGCAGCTGGCCGCTGCCGTTCTGCGGGCCTTCGGCAGCGGCGTCGTTGAGCCGCTCCCGCAACGCCTCCCAGATGCCATCGGCGCTGCGCTGGCGCAGGCTGAGCCGCACCCCGCCGCGGCTGCCAGTGGCCTCAGTGGACGCCAGGGCTGCCGTCGCCCCTGAGCCGCCGCTGGCGAGCAGGGGAGCGGCAAGGGATCCGCCAGCGGAGGAGCGCCCCGTGGCGGAGGACGGGGAGGGAGGCTCGATCCCAGAGGCCTCGCTCCAGGCCAGCGACAGAGGTCCCCAGAGCCAGAGCAGCAGCCCTCGGGCCGCCCGCAGCTCCCGCCGGCGCCCTTCGAGCAGCAGCTGGGCCAGGGGGTTGGCGGCGGTGGTCTGGAGCAGGTGGTCGCAGACCCGCAGCTCGGCATCGATCTGTTGCAGGCCGCTGATCAGCAACCACTGGCCGAAGCCCAGGGGTTCGTTGGCCATGCTGGGAGCTTGCTCCGCTGCATAGGGGCCGATCTCCACGACGCGTCCGCCCTGGAGCAGGGTGGCCACAGCCTCCAGCAGCCCCGAGCCATCCGGCTCCTCGACGATTCCCTGCAGGGGCAGGCGGAGCAGGAGGCGCTGGGGGTAGCGATGGCCTCGGGGCAGGAGCAGCAACAGCGGGGCCGGCTGCCATCGCTCCAGCAGCTGCTCCACCTCCCGTTCGAGCCAGTCGGCCGGTGGGGTGCTGATCAGGCTCCAGATCACCAGGGCAGGGGCGGCGCTGGCGGCGTCGGTCTCATCGACCAGTCGGTAGCCGACGGGGGACTGCTCCAGCCAGCGGCCCAGACCCTCGCGCTGCAGCGGTTCCGCAAAAACCAGCAGCGAGGGGCCGGGCTCGGCTCTGCGGCGGCTCACGGGGAACGACTCAATCTCCTCAACCATAACGAGCCGAGCCGCGATGATCCAGCCCAGGTCAGGGGATGGATCTCAGCCGCGACGACCGCTGAGGTTGAGGGTGTAACTGGTGATACGAAACCCGGTCTCACGTTCAATGCTGCTGAGCAAATCGGCCGGCAGCACCACATCGAGATCGTGGATGGCACCGGTGTCGAGGCAAGTGAGGTGGCTGTGGGGGTCAGCGCGGTAGCCGTAGAGGCGGCCGCTGGCGCGATCGAGACATTCGATCACCCCGGCCGATTGCAGGGCTTCGAGATTCTGGTAGACGGACGTGTGGCCGATGTTACGGCCGAGGTTGTTGAGCTTCTCGAAAATATCGCGGGCACTGAGATGGCTTTTCTCCGCCCACAGCAGATCGAGAACCATGCGCCGCTGGCGACTCAGCCGCATGCCCAGCTCGCGACATAGGCGGTAGACCTCATCGAGGCTGGCCATCCCACCCATCTGAATGGCTTGGGAAGGGTGATCGACCTCCTGAGCAGCTTCACCCGAAGCCATTGACCCGGAGGCGGCCGTCGGAGCCTTGGTTGGGGCGATGGAGGTGGGTGGCGTCACGGCTGACGGCGGCACGGCGGTGGAAGCGGCGATGGCGGGAGGACTGGAGCCCGTTGGCGAGCAACAGTCCCTGGCCATCGAGGGAATTGATGCCCTCGCGAGCGTTGGATCGGAAACCGCTGGAGAGAACCTGCAGCCGCTGGGTCGGGAACAACCAGGAAGGAGTGGTCTGGCTGGATTGACGAAACCGCTGCTGATCGAAGCAAGAACTGCAATCTGTTATAGGGCAGTTGGATCGTCTTTGCCGAAGCCCCTGACCCAACTCCCGGACCCAACCCCCGGCCCGCCGCCGCCGCCACGCTGGCGCCCTCAGGCGATCGGCAGCCCGCCGGGGTCCTGCAGCCGGGCCGGCCCGATCGCCTGCAACGCCTCGGCCAGATCGACCCGACCGTCGTAGAGCGCCCGGCCGACGATCACCCCCTCCACCCCCAGGGGCGCCAGGGCCAGGAGACTGAGCAGGTCGCTGAGGTCACCGATGCCGCCGGAAGCGATCACCGGCAGCGAGGAGGCCTGGGCCATCCCCCGCAGGAAGGTCAGGTTGGGGCCGGCCAGGGTGCCATCGGTGGCGATATCGGTGCAGATCAGGGCGGCGACGCCGCTGCCCTCGAAGCTGGCCGCCAGGGTGGTGGCCTCCACGGTGCTTGCCTCGATCCAGCCGCGGGTGGCCACCCGGCCATCGCGGGCATCGATCCCCACCACGATCCGCCCCGGGTGGCGGCTCGCCAGCTCCCGCACCAGCTGGGGTTGCTCGATCGCCACAGTGCCGAGAATCACCCGATCGAGACCGCAAGCCAGCAGCGACTCGGCCCGTTCGGCGCTGCGCACACCGCCGCCGAGCTGCACCGGAATCCGCAGCGCCGCCACGATCGCCCGCACCACGGCGTCGTTGACCGGTTCGCCGCTGCGGGCGCCATCGAGATCGACCAGATGCAGGCGCTCGGCACCCTGCTCCTGCCAGGCCAGGGCCTGGGCCACCGGGTCAGCGGAGAAGCGCGTCACCTGGTCGTAGTCGCCCTGGTGCAACCGCACGCACTGGCCGTCGAGCAGATCGATGGCGGGGATCACCTGCATGGCACGGCGCAGCGACTGCCAGCCAGGCTGCCAGAGGCGCCGATCCCGGAGCTGCCGCAGGGGCACGAGCAGGCGGAAGGAGCGATCCAGCACTGCCGCCAGCTCCGCGCTGCGTTGGGCGCCCCGGCCCCGTTCCCCGAGCAGGGCGAAGTGGCGGAAGCCGGCGGTGCTGGACAGGGCAGCAGGCTGGGCGGTCCAGGCGCTTCCAGTGGGCATCGCTGCTGAAACCGTGGCGAGGGCAACCTCCGCACTCTCCCCGACGGGCGCCCCGGCCGGGGGCTTGAATGGCGAGCGGTTTCAGGCCCGCCAGCGGGTAACGGCATGGACATCCTGGTGATGGGGGGGACCCGCTTCGTGGGCAAGCCGCTGGTGGCCTTGCTGCTGCAGGCCGGCCACCGGCTGACCCTGTTCAGCCGCGGTCGCAACCCGGTGCCGGCCGGAGTGGAGCATCTGGCCGGAGATCGCAGCAGCCCCGAGGGACTGGAGCCCCTGCAGGGCCGCCGTTTCGATGTGATCGTCGACAGCTCCGGCCGCAGCGAGGCCGACAGCAGCGCTGTGATCGCCCGCACCGGAGCCCCCAGCCACCGCTTCGTCTACGTCAGTTCTGCCGGCGTCTACGCCGACAGCGAGCTCTGGCCCCTCGATGAGGAGAGCCCGCTCGATCCGGCCAGCCGCCACGCCGGCAAGGCCGAAACGGAAGCCTGGCTCCGCGCCCAGGGCATCCCGTTCACCAGCTTCCGCCCCACATACATCGTCGGGCCGGGCAATTACAACCCGATCGAGAGCTGGTTCTTCGATCGCATCGTCCATGGCCGGCCCGTGCCCCTGCCCGGAGATGGCACCACGATCACCCAGCTCGGCCATGTCAACGACCTGGCCGCCGCCATGGCCCGCTGCATCGAGGTGGAGACCGCCTGCAACCGCATTTACAACTGCAGCGGCCGTCAGGGGATCAGCTTCCGCGGCCTGGTGCACGCCGCCGCCCGCGCCGCCGGCAAGGATCCGCAGGCTGTGGAGATCCGCAGCTTCGATCCCTCCGGCCTCGACAAGAAGGCCCGCAAGGCCTTTCCCCTGCGCCTGGCCCACTTCCTCACCGACATCACCCGGGTGCGGCGGGAACTGGCCTGGGAGCCGAGCTTCGACCTGGAGGCCACCCTGGCCGACAGCTACACCAACGATTACGCCCTGCGGATGCCGACCAACCCGGATTTCAGCAGCGATCAGGCCCTGATCGGCTGAGCGTCAGCGCCGGCGCAGATAGCCCCAGGCCGAGCTCAACGCCAGCAGCAGCGAGGGCCAGAACAGCCACCAGCCGATCAACCGCAGCAGCATCGGCACCGGCAGGCCGATGCTGGCAGTGGTGTCGAGGCCCAGGCTCCAGGCACTGGGCCAGAGCAGCAGCAGCAGGGAGCTGAACTGCAGGATCGTCTTGGCCTTGCCGCTGGCGCTGGCGGGCCCGCCACTGCCCTGCCCGGCCCGCCAGCCGGAGATCAGCAGCTCCCGCGCCAGCAGCAGCCATACCGCCCAGAGGGGCAGCAGCCCCCGGGAGGCCAGCCAGAGCAAGGGCGCCAGGATCAGGATCTTGTCGGTGAGTGGGTCGAGTCGGGCCCCCCAGACCGACCCACCTCCGGCCCGACGGGCCAGGGCCCCATCGGCGGCGTCGCTCAGGCCGCCGAGCAGCAGCAACAACCAGGCCAGACCCTCGCGGCCATCGGCGAGGGCGAGCAGCAGGGGCAGGCCGAGCACGGCGCGGCCGAGGGTCAGCAGATCGGCGAGGCGGCGCAGCACGGTGGACGACCTCTGCATGGCGGTGCATTCAGGCGTGTGACCATCCTGCCCTTCACCGGTTGGCGGGCTCCCGCCATGGCCAGAATGAAGCCAGAGCCTGGAGCTGGAGCCGATGGTCATCGAACGGACGGTGGCGGAAGTGATGACGAGCCCCGTGCTCAGCGTGCGCCCGGAGGCCCCGCTTCAGGAGGCGGTGCAGCTGATGAGCGACCACCACGTCAGCGGGCTGGCGGTGGTGGGGGAGGCGGGTGACCTGGTGGGCGAGCTCACCGAAACCGATCTGATGGTTCGGGAAAGCGGTTTCGATACCGGCCCTTACGTGATGTTGCTCGACGCCGTGATCTATCTGCGCAATCCCCTGCAGTGGGATCGGCAGGTCCACCAGGTGCTCGGCAGCAGCGTGGCCGATGTGATGAGCAGCAAAGCCCATTCCTGCCCCGCTGCCACCGCCCTGCCCGAAGCGGCCCGTCAGCTGCATGACCGCTCCACCCAACGGTTGTTCGTTCTGGACGGGGAGCGCCGGCCGGTGGGGGTGCTGACCCGGGGCGATGTGGTGCGCGCCCTGGCGGCAGCTGGCTAGCCGGCCGACCGGCGTCTGCAGCGACGGCTGCGGGCCCCGGCGCCCGCTGGGCTGGGATCAGCTGGCCTGGTGCCAGGGCACGACGCGGCCCTCCGCCAGCAACCAGAGAGCGTCGGCGTTGGCGCAGGGATGGCCCCCCGTCAGGGCGCCGAAGGCGGGCAGCTGCAACTGTTCGGTGCGGCGGTGGTAAGCGAAACAGGGCAACCGCAGCCGGTCCGCGCCCCGACCCACCACCGCCACCGGATGGAGATGGCCGCAGAGGTTGAGTCGGCCCGGCGAGGGTTCGGGGGCATGGCTGAGCCAGAGGGGCCCCAGGGCGGTGGAGGGCTCCTGCGGCAACCCCTCCAACCAGCTGCCGCGCTCATGGTTGCCCTCGATCAACCGCAGGGGGCAGCCCAGCAGTTCGGGGAGGGCCCGCAGCTTGGCGCGCAGCTCGGCCGTCAGGCCGGCCCGGCCATGGACCAGATCCCCGAGCACCACCACCTGGCGCGGCTGGAAACGGTGGGCCAGCTCCAGCAGGGCATTGAGGGTGGCCCGATCACCGTCGCTGGGCAGGGCGATCCCCTGGCTCTGGAAGCATTCAGCTTTCCCGAGATGCAGATCCGCCAGCAGCAGCAGCCCCTGGCCCGGATCCCACACCCCACGCTCCGCCAGCAACTCCAGGCGGTGACCGCGCCAGAGAAAGGGCTGGGAGGGCGCGGCTGCGCTCAAGCGGCCCCCATCACCTTGGCGTAGGCGGGTCGGGCCGCTGTGGCCGCGATCAGGGCCTGCACCCGGGGGTAGGGGGTCAGATCGAGGTCGGCACAGAACAGCGGCAGGTAGGCCAGATAGGCCTGCATCGCGCAATCGGCGGCGCCCCAGCCGGGATCCCCCCAGCTGCCGGCCAGGAGATGCTCTCCCTTGGCCAGGACCCCTTCCAGCGTGGCCAACAGGCGCTGCAGCTCCTCCGGTCGCGACGCCGACTGGAGCATGGCCGGCCCGAAGCTGGCATTGGCAAACAGGATCCACTGGGCCGTGAGGGCACGGCGAGCAGCGGCCGCCTCGTCGCCAGCAGGGCCATCGCTCTGGAACTCGCCGCCGTAATGCTCGGCCAGATAGAGCAGGATCGCTCCGCTTTCGAACAGCTTCAGGGCCTCCCCATCGGGTCCGCTGAAGGCGTCATCGATCAGGGCGGGGACCTTGCCGAAGGGGTTGATCGTGGTGAACGGCTCGTGGCGTTGCTCGCCATTGCGCAGGTCGAGCAGCACCGAGGCGTAGGGAATGCCCTTCTCCTCCAGATACCAGCGCACGATCGAGGCCCGGCTGCGGGCGGCGCCGTACAGGGTGAGGGTCATGGCAGGGGACGGGGAGACGGTTCCATCATCGCCATGGAACGCCACGCCCAGCGAGCAAGCAGCGCCGCACGCTGGCGGCAGCCAACAGCAGGGATCTGATCACCGCAACCACTGCTGATTCCAGCTGTCCGAAAGGCCATGGTTTTGATGTGATCATCCTGGTTGCGCGCCCCAAGATTGAAGACCATGGGCCGGTACTGCGCTTCGAGATCGAGCTTCGGCGATTGGAGTTGCCGCATCACCAGGAAAGCTGTGCAAAGCTGTAATGTTCAGCTTCGTTGGGCTTGAAGTTGGCCAGGGCCCCAAACGACTGCCTAGGCAGCTTGTAGCCGGCGTCATCGTGTTCGAGGGTCGACTCCTTGTGTGTAGCCCACCAACCCCTTGCATCCTTCACGCACAGCTCCGTGCTGCGCCTCCAACAGCGGGCCGAAGCAAGCCTCGATGGGCTTATCGCCGCCACCGATCAATGCCGACCCTGAGCAAAGCCCCTTCAACCAACGCGGCATCGCTTCCACTGGAGCGCAGCCCGGACCCGAATCAACCCATCGGCCCCCCCGCCCATCGCTGTGTCCAGGCCTTGCCCGCCATCCCGCTGATGGGGAGCTTTGGAGCGGCTCCAGCTCCCGCTGACTCGGAGTCCGCAACGCCGCCGCCCAGGACCAGCGACCCGTGAGCAGGGATCCCTGGGTCCGCCTGCACCATGCCGCGGGGCGTGGGCTGGTTCGTCGGCTGGTCGGGGTGACCACGGTCTCCACCAGCAGCCCGCGGGTTGGATGATGGACCGATGACCACTGCGCCCCAGACCAGCGATCCCGCCGTTGTGCCGGATCCCAGCCCCGAACTGCTCAGCCGCGCGGCCGCCGTGCGCCACGCCGCCATGGCCCTGGCCCAGTCCAGCGACGGCCAGCGCCAGGCGGCCCTGCAGGCGATGGCCGATGCCCTCCAGGCCGATGGCGAAGCGATCCTGGCGGCCAATCGCAGCGACCTGGAGGCGGCCAACGCCGAGGGCCTGGCCCCTGCCCTGGTCGCCCGCCTGAAGCTCGATCGCGCCAAGCTGGAGGCCGCCATCGCCGGGGTGCGCCAGGTGGCGGCCCTGCCGGATCCGATCGGTCGCCGCCAGCTCCATACCGAACTCGACCAGGGGCTGGTGCTGGAGCGCCTCACCGTGCCGCTGGGGGTGGTGGGGGTGATCTTCGAGGCGCGCCCCGACGCGGTGATGCAGATCGCCGCCCTGGCGATCCGCTCCGGCAACGGCGCCCTGCTCAAGGGGGGTCGCGAGGCCAGCCGCAGCTGCGCCGCCATCCATCGCGCCCTGCAGGCCGGGCTCTCCGCCAGCGGCATCGATCCGGCGGCCCTGGAGCTGCTCACCAGCCGCGCCGAAAGCCTGGCGCTGCTGAAGCTCGACGGCCTGGTGGACCTGATCATCCCCCGCGGCAGCAATGCCCTGGTGCGCTTCATCCAGGACCACACCCGCATCCCGGTGCTCGGCCACGCCGATGGCATCTGCCATCTCTACGTGGATGCCGCCGTTGATCTGGAGCAGGCCCTGCGGGTGGCGATCGACAGCAAGACCCAGTACCCGGCCGCCTGCAACGCGATCGAAACCCTGCTGCTGCACCACTCCGTGGCCCCGGCGTTCCTGGCCCTGGCGATCCCGGCCTTCGCCGCCGCCGGGGTGGAGCTCCGCGGCGACGCCGCGGCCTGCGGCCTCGGGGTGAGCCAGGCGGCCAGCGAGGACGACTGGGGCACCGAGTATTCCGACCTGATCCTCAGTGTGCGGGTGGTGGACGATCTGGAGCAGGCTCTGGAGCACATCCGCCGCCACGGCTCCCGCCACACCGATGCCATCTGCACCAGCGACCCCCGGGCGGCCGATCGCTTCCTGGCCGCCGTCGACAGCGCCGGGGTGTATCTCAACTGCTCCACCCGCTTCGCCGATGGTTTCCGCTATGGCTTCGGCGCCGAGGTGGGGATCAGCACCCAGACCCTGCCGCCCCGCGGGCCGGTCGGCCTGGAGGGATTGGTCACCTACCGCTACCGGTTGCGGGGCGAGGGCCACATCGCCGCCGATTACGCCACCGGCGCCCGGACCTTCCGCCACCTGCCCCTGCCCCTGTGACCAACCCGCCTCCCCACCCTCCCCAGACCGCCCCCCAGCACGCCGCCACTGCCAGCACCCAGCCGGGGGCCGAGGGCGACCGGATCCTGGTGCGGGATCTGCGGGTCTGGGCCCATGTGGGGGTGCTGGAGGAGGAGCGGCGCCTGGGGCAGTGGTTTGCGATCTCCTTCGCGATCGCGGCCGATCTTTCCGCCACCGCCCGCAGCGACGACCTCGAAGGCGGCTACGACTACGGACTGGCCATTGCCGCCCTGCAACGGCTGGCGCGGGGTTTGCGCTGCCGCACCCTCGAACACAGCGCCGATCGGCTGCTGGATGCCCTGGAGGCGCTCCATGGGCCGGTGGGCCTGGCGCTGGAGATCCGCAAGTGCCAGGTGCCGGTGGCGGGTTTCGGCGGCAGCGTCGCGGTGCGGCGCCAGCGGCGCTGGCCAGCGGGGGGCGATCCCCTGGGCGGCTTCTGAACGCCGTTCGCCGTCCAGGCCTTTCCTGCGTCGAGGCCTGTCCTGGCTCCTGTTGGGGATGTGCTGCGCTCCAGGGCGCACCCTCGACGGTTTTCCGACGCAGCGGCCTGGTCGTCAGAACGGGCGGGCTGATCATGATGGTCAGGCGAGGGGCAAGACCTCTCCAGGGCCCGGGTCCGAGTGGGCCAGGCTCCCTTCCACCCTCCCCCTCCACGCCCAGCCCCGGATGAGCCTCACCCCAGCGGTCGAGCCGGCCTCCCCGCCCCTGGTGCTGGTCCACGGGTTGTTCGACACCCCCCGGCTGTTCGACGGTCTGCGTTGGCGCCTTGGGGGACGCCGCTCCCCCCTGCTGGTGCCCCATCTGCCCCATGCCCTGGGCTCGGTGCCGCTGGAGGAGCTGGCGGCGGAGCTGGGCCGCCAGATCGAGGCCGCCTTCGGCCCCGACCAGCCCCTGGACCTGATGGGCTTCTCGATGGGAGGAGTGATCGGTCGCACCTGGATCCAGCTGCAGGGGGGGCACCGCCGCACCCGGCGCTTCACCAGCGTCGCCAGCCCCCAGCGCGGCACCCTGGCGGCCCTCCCCTGGCCCCGCTGGCCCCTGGCCGGCATTGATGACATGAAACCCGGCAGCGCCCTGCTGCGGCGCCTCGCCGCCGTCGACCCGCTGCTGGAGGGGATCGACTGCTGCAGCTTCTACTGCCCCACCGATCTCACCGTCTTCCCGGGCTGGGAGGCGGTGCTGCCGGTGGGGGTGCGGCGGCCGCTGCCGGTGTTCTGGCACAACCGGCTGATGGCCGAGCCGGCCTCGCTGGATCCGGTGGTTGCGGAGTTGCTGCGGCCCTAGTCCTCAGGGCTGCCCGGCCCGGGCATGGTTTTGGCGCCCTCCACCAGGCCCGCCACCGCCAGCCCCGCGCCGCGGCTTGGCGCCAGCAGCTCGGCACTGGTGTGGATGGCCAGGGCGGTGGCGATCATCAGGGCATCGGCGGTGGAGCCAAGGCTGAGCCCATGGCTGCGCCCGCAGGCGAACACCAGGGGCTCCAGCTTCTCGCGGGTGTCCTCCAGGCTCAGCTGGGCCAGGGCGGTGCCCTGCTCGGGAGCCTCAATCTCCCCCTCCTCCAGGGGCGTGCCGAGGTGGGCCAGGGTCAGCAGCATCAGCCGCACCAGCCGTGGCCCCTCCTGGTCCACGGCCTCCGCCAGCACGGTGCTGCCGGCCGCTGCGAAACCGCCCTCCGGCAGACGGTCGATCAGGATCAGGGTGCCGGCCATCCGGGCTACAGCCACGATCCAGGTCTCGACCTGGAGGGCCCCCTCCTGGCTGAGGAACAGGCGGATGGTGCGATCCAGGAAGGTGGCCGCTTCGATCAGGGGTTGGCAGTCCTCGCTCATGGCGGGCGGTGTGTCAGGCATCTCAGGGTTCCCCGGGGCGGACATCAGCAGCAGCGGCCCGGTCGATGGCGAGGGACCAGCGCACGGTCAGCACGGTCGAGGGTTGCAGGGCCCGCCAGCTGTGCTCCAGACCCTCGCCCCAGAGGGCGAAATCGCCAGGCGTATCGAGCACCAGCCGGCAGTGGCGATCCCCCTGCCGGAAGCACAGCTCGAAGGCGCCCGGCCCGGCCAGCAGCGACAGGGTGCGGCCGCTGCTGAGCGGCTTGGCCTCACCCCAGCGGGGATCGTCGCCGGGCTGGTGCTCAAACCACTTCACCGCCAGGTTGCAGAGCCTCTCCCCTGTCTGGCCGCCGGGATCGCCATGGCGGAGGAAGCGCAGGGATTGCGGGGGAATGGCGGGATGGTCGCCCACGAACCAGTTGCTGGAGGGCTGGAGCGGGCTGCGCAGCGCCCAGGCGTTGCCGTAATCCAGGCCCTCGAGACCGTCGTCCTGGCTCTGCATCGACTCGCGAGCGTCGTGGGGGATGGGGGGACGGCGGTCAACCGGCTGGCACCAGTCCGCTGTGGCGGATCAGGGCCTCGGTGGAGGGGGCCCGGCCGCGGAAGGAGGCGAACACCTCCGTGGGATGGCGGCTGCCACCCTCGCTGAGCACGGTGTCGCGGAAGCGGCGGCCGGTGGCGCGGATCGCCTCCTCGTTCT
>JBMSXZ010000012.1:0-32882 GCA_049426205.1 Cyanobium sp. | reverse complement strand
GGGGGCCGGCGGGTGGAGCCAGCGGCGCCAGCGCGCTTGCTGCCGCTCCCGTTGGCCTCGCCGGCACCGCTGCGCGCCCCACGGCCGGGACATCCCTCCAGCCCTCCACCACCTCAGCCCCCAGGCGCCCCAGCCAGGGCAGGCCATCGGCCCGCCGGCAGGCCCCATCCCACTCCCCCTCCCACTGAATCAGCCCCACCAGGGGCACGCTCCAGCGCTCCAGCAGGGCGGTGGCTGCGGCGGGAAGCCCCGTGGCCAGCTGGCTGGCGGCGAAGGCCAGGAGGCAGGGCTGGCGCCAGGCCCCCAGCGCCTCCACCCAGCTGCCGTCGGGCAACCACAGGCCCGGATCAAGGGGCAGGGGCGCCAGCCAGGGGCCTGGCTGGGCCGTCAGCCGGGCCAGGGCGCCGGGGGCGTGGCTGGGATCAGAGATCGTGGCCAGGGGCAGGCCCGTCAGGCCACCCAGCCGGGTGGCCACCGCCGGCAGCAGCTGGGCGGGACCGGTCGGGTCCTGGGTGGACCCCAGGGTGACCAGCACCAGGGCTGGCAGCGGGGGGTGGGTCAAGGGGACGGGCCGCATCGGCCGGGGGGGCGGCTCGCTTCTACCATCGTGGAAGCGCCACTGCGCCTGCGACCGCCGTGACCATGTCCTCGACCGCCGACATGTCCTCGACTGCCGACCGGTCCTCCGCCCCAGCCAGGTCCATGCCGGCCGACAGCCCCAGCCTGACGACCCGGCTCGCTGCGGGACCCGGACACGCGGCTCAGCTCAACGACACCCGCCGCCTGCGCCTGTTCAGCGGCACGTCCAATCAAGGCCTGGCGCGGGAGATCGGCGTTTACCTCGGCATCCCCGATGGTCCTCGGGTGATCAAGCGCTTCGCTGATGGCGAGCTCTACATCCAGATTCAGGAATCAATCCGCGGCTGTGATGTCTTTCTGATTCAGCCCACCTGCGCTCCGGTCAACGACCATCTGATGGAGCTGCTGATCATGGTCGATGCCTGCCGGCGCGCCTCGGCCCGCCTGGTCACCGCCGTGATCCCCTACTACGGCTATGCCCGAGCTGATCGCAAGACGGCTGGCCGGGAATCGATCACCGCCAAGCTTGTCGCCAACCTGCTGGTGAAATCAGGCGTTGACAGGGTGTTGGCGATGGATCTTCACTCCTCACAGATCCAGGGCTATTTCGACATCCCCTGCGATCACATCTACGGATCTCCGGTGCTGGTCGATTACCTCAGCAACCGCGATCTCGGTGATGTCGTGGTGGTCTCCCCCGACGTGGGCGGCGTTGCCCGGGCCCGGGCTTTCGCCAAGCAAATGAAGGATGCCCCTCTGGCCATCATCGACAAGCGCCGGTCTGGTCACAATGTGGCGGAAAGCCTCACGGTGATCGGTGATGTCAGCGGTCGCACGGCGATCTTGATCGACGACATGATCGACACGGGAGGCACCATCTGCCAAGGCGCCAAACTGCTGCGCGCCCGCGGTGCCGCCCGAGTGCTGGCCTGCGCCACCCATGCCGTGTTCTCGCCACCGGCCGTGGAGCGCCTTGCCGAACCTGGATTGTTCGAAGAAGTGGTGGTCACCAACAGCATCCCCCTGGCTCCGGAGCGTCGCTTTCCACAGCTTCGGGTGCTCTCCGTGGCCAACATGCTCGGCGAGGCCATCTGGCGGATCCATCAGGAGAGCTCCGTGAGTTCGATGTTCCGCTGAGGGTCGCGTGACCCTGCCCCAGGTCGATCCCCCTGCAGCGCCACTGCCCCTGGCGCCATTGCCGCGCCGGGCCCACCTCAAGCGCCTGTTGCCGGTGAGCCTCACCCTGGCGCTCACCACCCTGCTGCAACTGGCGGGCAGCCTCGCTGGCGCCCGCGAGCGGGTGCGATCCGCCACCCCCACTGCCACCCAGTCGCCGGAGCGGCGCGTTGGGGTGTGGCTCACCAACAGCCCCAGCACCCTCTATTACGACGCCGGCCGGATCCGGGCGGCGGTCGATGCCCTGGCTGCCAGTGGCTTCAACACGCTTTATCCCAATGTCTGGAGCCGCGGTGCCACCTTCCACCGCAGCCGCTGGGCCCCGATTGAGCCCGTTCTGGCCGAGCGCAACCCCGATCTCGATCCGATCTGCAGCTTCAGCCGGGAGGCCCGCCGCCACGGCATGCAGGTGGTGCCCTGGTTCGAGTACGGCCTGATGGAGCCAGGCGATGCCGAGGTGGTCCGCCAGCACCCGGACTGGGTGTTGCGGCGCGCCGATGGCAGCGCCCTCTACGCCATGCACGGCGCCAGCCTCAGCACTTCGCCCCTGAAGGACCTGCGGGTCTGGCTCAATCCCGCCCACCCCGGAGTCAGAGCCCGCTTCATCGGCCTGATCAGCGAGATCGTCCAACGCTGTGGCGTTGATGGCATCCAGCTCGACGACCACTTCGCCTGGCCTGTCGATCTCGGCTATGACGACACCACCCGTGACCTCTACCGCCGCGAGACCGGTCAGGAGCCGCCGGCGGACGTGAATGACCGCTTCTGGATGCGCTGGCGTCGCCAGCAGCTCACCAGCCTGCTGCGGGAGCTGCGGACCCAGCTCAACAGGATCTCCGGTCCGCGTCGCCTGGTGATCAGCCTGTCGCCGGGGCCGTTTCGCTTCGCTTACAACCAATGGCTGCAGGACTGGGAGCTGTGGGCCCTGGGCGGCCTGATCGACGACCTGGTGGTGCAGAACTACGCCTACTCCCTGCAGGGCTTTGCCCGCGACCTCGACCAACCCGCCCTGATCAAGGCGCGCACCTGGGGCATTCCGGTTGAGATTGGTGTGCTGGCTGGTTTCGGGGCCCGCACCCCGACCATGGACATCCTCAGCCGCAAGGTGCAACTCGCCGCCCAGCGCGGCCATGGGGTGATCTATTTCTATTGGGAGGGGCTCTGGGGCAGCCACGCCGGCCGGGAGGGGGGGGCCTACCGCCGGGCCGCCTTCGCCGATCTCCACGCCGCCCTGTTCGGCGAGGGGGCCAACGGCCGTCTGCCCTCCTTTCGCCCCGTCCCTGCGACCGCCCCGACAACCGCGGCCCCGGCCCCTGCCCGGGTTCCTGCCGCCGAACCCCTGCCGGGCCCCCTGTCGCCCCCGCCGCCCCTGCTGGCCCAGCCAGCACCACCGCCGCCGCTGCCCCCGCTGCCGCCCGGGATCGAGCCACCAGCGGCCAGCGGGCCCGAATCCGCCACCCCCCTGGCACCGCGCCCCCAGTCGCCGCCCGCCCTGCCCCCCTTGCCCTGACGGTTGGTGTCGAGGGCGGGTTCGGAGGCTGGGGCCCGACCCGGTTCTGTGGCTTGTCATCAGGCCGGCCCGGCCTCGATCCCTGATGGGCCATCGCGATCGTTCCCGGCTGACAGCCACCGAGCGTCAGCCCCCTTCGCCGCGACCTCCAGGGGTGGGGCTCCGAGAGCGGCCAGAGGGATGGCGGCGGTGGGGTGAGCGGAACTGGCGGAGGCCAGGAAGGAACAAAAAACGCCGCGAATCCGTTCATCGGCCGCCAGAAGCAACGAACTCGCGAGATCCGCCCTCCCTGTCAGCGAGACGATTCTCCGCAACATCGCCGCCAGTTCGAGAGCATCGGCCCACCACTTGCCAACGAAAACGGCTGGCGTAGGGCATTCGGGTACGGCACAGAAAGCGCTCGCAAGCCTCTGATCCGCTGCATATCGGGTTCAACAGTGCAGACGGTTCACAGCACATCCCTTGGCCAACACAAGTCGTCCATTGCCTGTAGATCATCGCCTGCTGCCATCCATGAGTCGGCGCCGCTGGTCGGGAGATCCCCTGACCCCAGCACCCTCCGCTCCAGCCACCCTGGCTGGCGTCCCCACGGCGCGGCAGGGATTGGATCTGGGCCCGGCTCAGGCGCCGGAAGCGCAGTCCCGGGGGGCGGCGGCCAACGTCGCACAGCCTGGCGCCAGGGAGCCATTGAGCAACGTCATCCGCTCCCTCTCGATGCGCCCTACCGGCCTCGCCATGGCCGATGCCACGCTGACGAACGGGCCGGAGGAAGGGGCTCAACTCGGGCGCACCGAATCGGTGACGCATCCGGCGTTGCACCAGCAGGCGAGCGGCAGCGCACTGGCACCAGCCCGCGACTCCCACCCCGCTCAAGCTGGTGATCCAGGTCGGGACCCCGATCCCCACTTCCTGGGGGTTGATGATGAAGGCGAGCTGGATGACTGCCAGTTGCAGGAAGCCATCCTGGTGGATGGTTCCAATCAGATCAGCACCCTGCCACTGATGGATCTGGCCTGGACCTTCCAGCTCCATTCCTCGCCTTCGGCCAGCAAGGTGATCTACCTGGATTTCGACGGCCACACCACGACCGGCACGAGCTGGAATGCCAGCATGGGCGCATCTTTCTACTCTCCTGCCTATGACATCGATGGCAACCGCGCCAATTTCAGCAATGAGGAACTGAGCCGCATCCAGCAGATCTGGCAACGGGTGGCTGCTGATTACGCACCCTTTCAAGTGGATGTCACCACCCAGGCTCCCCCCACGGACTGGCTGATGAAAAGTGGATCAACAGATGCCAACTACGGCATGCGTGTGGTGATCACAAGTTTTGGCCCTTCCTCATCAACGGCAGGCGGCATTGCCAAGGTCAATACGTTCACAGCATCGACCGACACACCCTGCTTCGTTTATAATAAGTCACTCACCGGCGTGGCCGAAGCGATCAGCCATGAGGTGGGCCATACCCTCGGGCTTTCCCATGACGGCACCAGCACTGGGTCCTATTATTATGGCCATGGCAGTGGTGAAACAAGTTGGGCGCCTATTATGGGGGTTGGTTACAATAAGAATGTCACTCAGTTTGACAATGGCACTTATTACGGCAGCAACAATCGCTCGTCGACGGCCAATTATGGGCGTGGGCCCAATGATCTGGCTGTGATCACCGGCTATAACGGCTTTGGTTATCAGCCCGATTTGGTGGGTAACGGAATCACGACGGCTACGCCGCTGCTGATCACGGATGGTCAGGTTGCCCAGTTCGGCCGAATCGAGACAGCGCTTGACAGCGACTACTATTCATTTACGCTCCAGAGCACCGGATCTCTGAACCTCAAGTTCGATCCTTACTGGTATCGCAGTTTTGTTGATCGTGATGGCCTTTGGGGTGGAAGCAGCCTGGAGTACACCGCTCCAGTCAGCGATGGAAACACCGCCACCCCTTATGCCGACAGCGGCACCAATCTCGATCTTGCCGTCTCCCTCTTCAGCGACAGCGGTGTGCTGCTCGGCAGTGTCGATGGTCCTGGTCTGGCCACCAGCCTGAATTGGTCCAACCTGACCGCTGGCGGCTATGTGCTTCGCCTCGATGGTGTCGGCAGCGGCAATCCAACCATCAATCCCCCGACGGGCTACAGCGACTACGGCAGCATCGGCAACTACTTGATCAGCGGCACGATCATCGGCGCCGCCGCCGTCACCACCCAGCTCAGCACCACAACCACCACGACCACCACGACCACCTCACCCACCTCGACACCGCTGACCACACCCACCAGCCTGTCCTTGATCAGCCCAGCCGCCAGTGCAGCCTCCAGCGCAGCCACCACAGCAGCCACGCTGTCCTCCGCGAAGGCTCCGCTCCAGGCCGCAGCATCGCGCTCGCTTTCATCCCTTGCCAGCGCCTCCGATCCCCTCACTGGCGCCGCTGGCCCCACAGCCATAGCCACAGCCACAGCCCTTCCCGATGCCCCCCTCCTGGCGTCCCCCTGGTTCGCCGGCAGCGTCATCGCCCCCTCCCTCGCAGCTGCGGCGCCGCTCCCGTCAGCAGGCCCCTCGTCACCCCTCCCTGCTCCGTTGGGCTCTGTTCCGCTCAGCCCCAACTCCGGGCTGTTTGCCGATCAACCTTGGCTTGCCGTCCCCTCCGCCTTCGGCGACGCTCAGCAGATGCTGGCTCGCTCCCCCTGGGCCGCCGTCTGAGCGGTGGCGTGCGCTGCCCCTTGCACGGGGCAGATCCTGGCCGGATCCACCGGTGCGCCGATCGAGCGCCGCTGGCCTGGATAAAGCGTTGGTAGATGTCAGCCGCCCGAGTGTCACAGCCAGGGGCCCATCGCGGCGTCCCCTCCGCAACTGCTCCCAGCAGCGGCGCGGTGCCAACCGAGCCGCTCCCCACCCGGGCGAACCCCAGTGGGCCTGGCCCAGCCACCGCCAAGGCCCGCACCCGCCATGGCCAGCTGCGCCTCGCCGGATTGCTCCACCCCTTCCCTTGGGGCCCCCAGTCACCCGTGCTTGATACAGCAGGCCTGGAGCAACGGCTCGCCCAGCCCTTCGGGATGGCCTCGATCACCTCCCGCGTCCCAGCCCATGCCGCCGCCCACCAACTCAGCCTTGACTGGCTTGGGCCCCATCAGGTCGCCGCCTGGGTGGGGACCGCCGTGGAGATCGTGGCGGCCCCTCAGAGCCCCCCAACCCTGCTGCTTCCCCAGGGCGGCACGGTGGAGTGGGAAAGCGAGGGCCGGTTTCGGCCGCTTCCAGCCGGGTGGCTGCTGGTGGTCTGTCGGGGTGGCTATCGCCTCCGCTGCGGCAACTGCTCCCTGGTGGCGATCGCCCTCGAACCGCGTCGGCTGGAGGTGCAGATTCACAATCTCGCAGCCCCCGTGGATGCCGTGGGGGGATGGCAAGAGCTGCTGCGATGCCCCCTGCTCTGCGGTCGGACCGGCCCGCCCCTGGTCAGCGGCCTGGTGGGCGCCATGGAAAGCCTGCTCAGCCTGTTTGTGCGGATTCGGAGTGTCGATCCCAGGCTGGTGGTGCTTCTGCAGCTTGACCAGCTGTTGGAGCGCCTGCTGGCCACGTTGCTGGTGGCGGCCGCCACCGGCCTGGGAGGTCTGGCACTGGCGAGCGACGTTGCTGTGCATTCACCTCGGGACGACACATTTGCAGCCCTGCTCGCCCGCATCCGCACGCACCTGGCCGAGCCCATCGACCTGGGCGTTCTGGAGACCTGGGCGCAGCGCTCGCGCCGGGAGCTGCAGGTGGTGTTTCGCGATCGCCTTGGCTGCACGCCGATGCAGTGGCTGCGTCGGGAACGGCTTCAGCAGGCCCGGCGCCGGTTGGAGCATCCGCTTCCGGATGACACCGTGGCCGCCATCGCCTCCGCGAGCGGTTACCGCAATGCCGCCAGGTTCAGTGCCGACTTCCGGCGCGAATTTGATCTGGCGCCATCCCAGCTGTTGCGGCACTCGCCCAAAAGGCCCCGCCTGTAGGCGGGGCCGAGATCCCCTGCGGAATGGGCCGCAGGGAGTTGTGACAAGGCCAGCCAGGATCCGGCGCTCGTGGCGTCAGATCCGCTCAGCCATGGAGCGAGTGCCGCCCCTCCAGCATGCGGTTCCCCAGGCGCTTGCGCAGTTGGCGGCTGCTGCGCAGGGCGGCGGCAACGCCCAGGACGCCAAGCGGAGAGGGCACATCTTCTCTGGGCGTTTCAGCCTCCTCAAACTCTGTGGCGCAAACAGTGCGGCTACCTTCCTGGCCACCACCTCCTGTGCTGATGCTCTGAATGTGGGCGCAGCTGTAGTAGGGAGGCGGTTCAGAGGGGTTGGTGATTGCCGGAGTCATGAAATTATTGACACGAAGATTCTTGCCCTGAGCGCCGTAAAACAACAACGTCAGGCTTTCACCTGTGCTGAGTCTCGGTGCGATGCCGCCACCGCTGTCACCGCCAGGGCCAGGTGGCAAGTCGATCAAGAAGTTGAGATTATTGACGTCATTGGTGCCGGCTCCATTGATTTTTTTGTCGAAAGCAATGCTTGTCAGCGAGCATTGAACCGCGCCATCGGGTGAAGGCAGGCATCCTTCTCCCTCTGTAGAGGAGTAGCTCACATCGCCAGCAACGAATTTCTGGAGAACTTCATTGTCGTCGTATTCGTAGAGCTGAAAGGCAACCTGTGTCACATTCTGATCACTTGGACCCGGCCATAGTGGCGTCAAGGTAACACTAACGCCGTTATCGCCATCGATGTTCTCCAAATAGGCACTCATCACGTCCTGGAGGTCGCCGATGCCGTTCGGTTCCGTCACGTAGGGGAGGGGAACGAGGCCTGGTTCGCCTACCAGCCATTGATAGGTCAATGTGACCTTGTCGTAATCTGTGACTGCCATCGCCGGGGAGGTCATCACAGCGGATGATGCGGCAATCGTAGCCAGGAGTCGTCTGCGCCAGCGAGGTTTTGTGAAGACTCTGGACCAAGATCTAACGCTTGAAGGTGTCATCAGAGCTGAGTCTTTGTGGACTCCGACAACCTAATTAGAGCGCATTAGAGTATTGGCCTGATCAAGCGAGAATGGTTCAGGTCTGCCTCGCTTTGCTGCAGGGAATAGCCTCGCTTGCTCTCAATGACATGGCCCGATTCATTGCCTGACTGAGCAATGGCTGACTCCCAGATCATCCCATCAGCCCGCTCGCCCCCGCGGTGGATGCCGCAGGATCGAGCCGGCGAGAATGGGCCCAATATCTTGGGCTAAAATGCGCCTAGAACTCGAAGCCCAGACCAGGATCTTTGCTCTTGCGTCTGATCTCATCGACAAAACCCGGCTTGGGCCAGTGAAACCAGAGATAACCGGTTAGAGCGGCGTAAAGGCCCTCAAGGGAGCAGAGTCGCAAGCCTCGGATCAGCAGCTTGCGATGCCCAGACCTGCGGAGATCATCCTGGTAGATCCTGGCATTGGCTTGAATTTTCTTCATGGCCAGTCTCAGTTCATCAAGATTCTGAATCTCAGCTTTGCCGATCCAGGGATACTGCTTTTTTAGCGTGGCTAGAGATGGCGCTTCTGAACTCCGGTTCAGCTGTTCGCTAATGGGTGTGATCTGGCTCTCGACCATTCGAACTTGCTGGTTCAGCGCACGATCACTCATGTTCTTCAGCGTTTGTGTTTGGATCAGCGTGATCGGGATCAGCGCCAGGTACAGCACAGCCGCCAGCCCCACCAGCGCTCTGCCACGCACCAGCATCCGATCGCGCACTCCCTGGCGAGACCGTTCTCCGGGACTCCCCAGGCCCAGCACAAGATCCGTCAGGGAGAGCAACAGCAGCAGCAGGCCAAGGCAAAGAAACGGGCTCTGGGCAAGGATCTGATCGATGAGCGCCAGGACAGTGGTCGGTTGCTGCAGATTTGGGCGCGGATACAAGCTGCTCAAGGCTGTGATCACAAAGATCGTCAATAAGCCAAGCCCCGATGCCCTGAACACTGATTTGTGGAATGGGCTGAAGATCCATTCGGTCACGGATGTTTGCACGGAATCTCGGCATTCTTCGCGAAGCTAGACCTCATGCTCGACCGCGACTCTGGTTGCGTCATGGCCGCTGGCGATCTGGTTCGCTGACTCAGCCCTGGTGCAGCCTTCCGCAGCTGGATCCCCGGCCGCTTACACCCCCAGGCACTGGCCGACCACCTCTCGGCTGTTGGCCGAGAGCGGTGCCGCAGCCAGCTGCTCAAGCGCATCCCGCATTTGCGCTGATCGCTCAGGCCCATAGCTGCGCCAGCGGCTGAACACCTTGGCCAGCCGCGAGGCGGTGATCGGATTGCGGCTGTCGAGTTCGGCAATGCGGTTGGCGAGGAAGCGGTAGCCGCTGCCATCGGCGGCGTGGAACACCGGTGGGTTGCCGGCCAGGCCCCCCAGCACCGCCCGAACGGCATTGGGCGCCATCGGATCAAAGCGTGGGTGGCCCAACAGCCGCTCCACCCGTTCCAACCCGTCGGGGAAGGGGGCGGAGGCTTCGAGGGCGAACCAGGAATCGAGAATCACCGGTCGCTCCTGCCAGCGCTCATAAAAGGCATCCATGGCCGCTTGACGTTCCGGGATCGGATGGCATTGCAAGGCCCGCAGCCCAGCCCGGGCCAGGGTCATCGAGCTGCCTTCCACGGCGGCCAGGGCGGCGGCGATGGCGCCCCGATCATCCGCCGCGACCCGCCAGCGCCAGATGGTGCCCGTGAGGCTGCGGTCGCCGGCTCCATCGGGCCAGGCCAGGGGCCACTGGGGAGTGATCCGCTCCAGGGCCTGCGCCAGTGGGGCGGCGAGGGCCTCGCCGAGGCGCCGCCGCAGGGCCTGCTGGGCCTCGAACAGGGCCGGCGGATCGGTCGGGCCGCTGGCCGCCATCGCATCCTCCAGTTCCGCCAGACCAGGCAGGCTGAGCAGCGCAGCCCGGCTGGCCTCGGCCAGGGAGGGATCGGCCAGGATGCGGCCGAAGGCATCGATCAGCTCCTCCTCCAGCTCGGCGCGGGGACTGCCATGGGCTCGGGCCAGAACGGCCTCCCGGAGCAGCAGCTGAGCAGCGTCCCAACGGGCCACGGCATCGCTGTCATGGGCCACCAGATGCACCAGCTCACTCACCGGTCGTCCCATCTCCACACGGACCGGCGCCGAGAAGTGACGCAGCAGCGACAGCGATGGAGGGTGGGCCTGCCGCGGCAGACCTTCGAACACCAGCCGCTCCTGTTGCTCCTGCAGCACCAGGAGCCGGGTCAGCTGACCCCAGCGCTGCGGTTCCAGGGTGGCCGCCGCGGCCTGTTCGATCGTTTCCCCTTCCAGCTGCGGCAACAGGGCCGAACCGGAGCGGTCCAGAAGCCCCAGGGCCAGGGGGATCACCATCGGTTCTTTGCTGTCCTGACCGGGGGTTGGAGGGATGAATTGCTCGATTCGCAGTTCCAGCCGGCCGGTTTCGGCCTCCCAATGGCGCTGGATGCGCAGCTGCGGCGTGCCGGCCTGGTGATACCAGAGGCGGAAGCGTTGGAAATCAAATCGATGGGGACCACCGCCACCGTGGCTTCCGTTTCCATCAGCCGAATCAAACTCCGCCTCGGCCGCATCCTGCATCGCCTGCACGAACTGCTCACAGGTGGCGGCGCTGCCGTCGTGGCGTTGCACATAGAGGGCCATGCCGCGCTGGAAGGTTTCCTCCCCCAGCAAGGTGTGGAGGACCCGAATCAATTCAGACCCCTTCTCATAGATGGTCGTGGTGTAGAAGTTATCAATCGCCTCATAGCTGGAGGGTTGTACCGGATGGGCTGTTGGACCAGCATCTTCACGAAACTGACTGTTGCGTAATACGGCGACGTTTTCGATGCGGTTCAGAGCCTGACCATGCAGATCAGCACTGAAGGACTGGTCGCGAAACACGGTCAGCCCTTCCTTCAGGGAGAGTTGAAACCAGTCGCGGCAGGTGATGCGGTTACCGGTCCAGTTATGAAAGTATTCATGGGCAATGACACTTTCCACCCGCTCAAGCTCTGCATCGGTGGCCGTCTCTGCATCGGCAAGGACGAGCTTCGAATTAAAGATATTGAGACTTTTGTTCTCCATTGCGCCCATGTTGAAGTGGCGCACTGCAACGATGTTGTATTCATCCAGGTCGTATTCCAACCCGTAGACCTGTTCATCCCAGGCCATGCACCGTTTCAGGCTGTCCATGGCATGGGTGGTGCTGGCAGCATCGCCATGCTCAACATGCAATCGCAGGGCAACATCGCGTCCCGAAATGGTGGTGAAGCTGCCCCGCACCTCCTCCAGGTCGCCGGCCACCAGGGCGAACAGATAGGAGGGCTTTGGGAAGGGATCGTCCCAGATGGCATAATGGCGTCCACCGTCTCCGGCTTCAACCGGCAGTGTCCCTGTCTCGATGCAGTTTCCATTGGACAGCAGCACCGGACAGCGGTTTCGGTCAGCCTCAAGGCGCACCCGAAAACGGCTGAGCAGATCAGGGCGATCCGGGTGGAACGTGATTCGCCGGAAGCCCTCGGCCTCGCACTGCGTGGTGAACAGCCCTCCGCTCAGGTAGAGCCCTTCCAGGGTGGTGTTGGTCTCGGGATGAAGGCGAACCCGACTCTCCAGCCGGAATGGGCGCTGGGGAGGATCCACCAGCACCAGCCGGTCTGATTCGAGCCGGTAGGCCGGCGGCTGAAGGGGATGGCCATCAAGGCTCAGGGCCTCAAGCTGCAGATCAACGCCCTTGAGCTCGAGGAGCTGGGAAACCTCTGGGGGAGCCGCCGGATTGGGACGGAAGGCCAGGATCGCCTCAACCAGGGTGTGATCGGAATGGAGGCGCACTGTCAGGTCAGTGCGATCGATCAGAAAAGGGGCTGGCCGGTAGTCGGCAAGGCGGACGGCAGCCATCTGGTCAAGGTCATATTGTTGGCTTCAAGAGTAGCTCGCTCGCTAGATTGACCAGACGAACCAAGGAGCTGCTCGATCGAGGCATTCGGGAGCGGCTGATTGATTGCGCTTGGCCAGGTGTAGACGCTGACGTCCCGTCCTGGGATCACTTGCCCTTCTGGGCTTCTTTTCGGGCCTTGATGGCTTGATCGATCTTGACAATTTCGCCATCCAGCCACTTCCGATCACTGTCAGGCAGCTTGGAATAGCATTCCTTTGATTCTTTGACCGACTTGATGGTGCGAATTGCCATTTCCTCCTGGGCCGACATCAGGGGGACTTGACCAATGCCTTGGATAGTCAAATTATTGACCATGCTGAGGCTGGCAAGTTGGCCGGCCAAGGCGGAAGAGATGGCTTTATTGAGGGGTACTTTGTGGGTAATGGCAACATCGCAAGCCATCACAAAGCCCGCTACCTGCAGGTTGATTAGGGTGATCAGCGTTGCCGGGGGTTGCTGTGAGCCTGGGCTGGGAGCTTTGCCTGCGGGCTGCGGATTGCGATTGGTGACGGGTGGAGGAGCCGTCTGTGCATAAGCCGGAGCAAGGGATGTTTCCGCGCAGGTCAGGGCAATGCAAACGGTGGAGAGGGCCGCGACGGTTCGAAGGCGGATCAAAGCATTTCCGTTTTGGGCCCCCATTCTGCCACAGGTGCTGCAGTTGATCTCCCGCTTCGCAGAGCGGCAGCTTCCGCCTGTGCCAGTCGCTTCTCAGGCCACCGCATCGCCGTGGCCGGCGGGACCCTCAAGACGGATCTCGTGGTGAACTTCGGCCAGGTCAAGATCGCCATTGCACCAGGAATAGATCGATCGCGATCGGAAACGATCCTGATCCACCAGGCGGATCTGCTCGAGGATGTCCCATTCCAGGTAATGGGATTCGAAGATCATTTCGTGCTCATCCACCTGGCGGATCTGGCTCTTGGTCGGGGAGCCGCACAGATAGCCGCGACTGCGCCGCAGCTGGTGACCGCAGAGATAGGCCTCCATCACGCCTTCGCGCACGTAGCGAGGCTTGCGATCAAAAAAGTCGTATTCCTTCTCTGGCCACCAGGTGAAGCGATAGGCGGCTTCCCCTTCGATCGGTTCGCTGAAGCTCTCAACTCGCAACAGCATGTCGACCCGAATCGGCTCCTCGTCCGGGAAGAAATAGAGGCGTCGCGAGCGCCAGAGCCCCAGGTTGCGGGAAAACCAGCGCCGCAGGCTGTTATCGAGCTGGATCCGGCTCGAGGGGCCTGCGCCGGGCCGGATCGCCGGCGAGGGGCTGTGGCCCGGCAGGGGCGGAGAGCTGGGCATCGACCTGTCCTGCGGCATCGGGAGGGTCATGGCGCAGGCCGGCCAGGGAGCGGGGCAACCCCCTTGTCATAGCCATCTCTGCTGCGGAATGCCCAAACTGCCCATAGGGTGGCGAGACGTGCGATCGATGCCGTGCCCGCTGCAGGGCCCAACCCCAACCCCAACCCCAACCGCTCCGGGCCCCGCCCCGACGCCCCTGAGCCGGCGAGCCCTCGCCCGGCTCTGAAGCTGCTGCTGATCGCGGCCACCCATCACCTGGCCAATCCTGATCTGCGCCAGCTGCTGGCCTTTCTCAACACTGAGGATTGCGGCTTTCAGGTGATGCTGGAGATCGCCGATCCGGCGCGCCGTCCTGAATTGCTCGAGCTTCATCGCCTGGTGGCCACGCCGTCGCTGGTGAAGCTGGAACCCGCCCCGCGCCAGGTCTTTGCCGGCACCACGCTCACCCAGCAGCTGCGCAGCTGGCTGCCCCGCTGGAAGCAGATGGAGGTCGTCAGCAGCCTGGGGCTGCGGATGCGGCCGGTGCAGATCGATGGCGGTCGCAACCAGCGTGAGCTGCAGCTCGAGGACCAGCTGCTGGTGTTGCGTCAGGAGAACGAGACCTTGATCGAGCGCCTCGGGGTGCAGGAGCGACTGCTGCGGATGGTGGCCCACGAGCTGCGCACCCCCCTCACCGCCGCCAAGCTGGCGCTGCAGAGCCACGGTTTCGGCCAGATCGACGAGAACCGCTTCCGCGACGTTCTCAACCGCCGCCTCGACGACATCGAGGCCCTGTCCCTCGATCTGCTCGAGGTGGGCACCACCCGCTGGGAGGCCCTGTTCAACCCGCAGCGCCTGGCCCTGGGTCGGGTCGCGGCCGAAGCGATCCTCGAACTCGAGAAGCTCTGGGTCGGTCGCCAGCTGGAGCTCGTCACCGACATCCCGGCTGACCTGCCCGATGTCTATGCCGACCAGCGCCGCATGCGGCAGGTGCTGCTGAATCTGATTGAGAACGCCCTCAAGTTCACGTCCGACGGAGGCCGCGTCAGCCTCACCCTGCTGCACCGCACCAGCCAGTGGGTGCAGGTGAGCGTCTGCGACAGCGGCCCCGGAATCCCCCGCCAGGAGCACCAGCGTATCTTCCAGGACCGGGTGCGACTGCCTCAGACGTCCGGCAGCACATCGGGATTCGGGGTTGGCCTGTCGGTCTGTCGCCGAATCACCGAGGTCCACGGCGGGCGCATCTGGGTGGCTTCTGAACCCGGTGAGGGGGCCTGCTTCCATTTCACCGTCCCCGTCTGGAGTGGCCAGAGCAGCCCCTCCGCCGAGCTGCCCGGCGCACCCTTGAGCCGTTCCCAGGGTTCCGGCCTCCTTGACGAAGGGCGGGGCTGACCCGTAGTTTCCATGACGTCGGAGCAATGGTTCCGGCGGCCTCGCCCCCATCGTCTAGAGGCCTAGGACACCTCCCTTTCACGGAGGCGACAGGGGTTCGAATCCCCTTGGGGGTATTGGTGGGTGTGTCGACCACACCCAAAGTTCCCATGGGGCTGGACCGTTCCCAGTCGAACACACACTTTTCACCATTGCCGATCGGCACGTCCGTTGTCCGCACTGACGCGGACCCCGCGTGAACGGTCAAGCCGGCCTGGATCCTGTGTCAGCGCTGGCGGCCTGAACGACGCAGGGCCTCCTGCTGGACCCCCCTGAGGTTCGAGGCCAGATCCTGCTGCAGGCGCTGCTCAATCAGACCGAGCGGCATTCCAGGCTTGCCCTGCACCGTCAACTCGTAGAGAAGCCAGGTGCTCACCGCATCCGCCCCCACCCACCAGGAACCCTCGAAACACCGGAAGTCTCCATCGAGCATCCGGAACACCAACCGGCCCTGCTCGGGCTGCTCGGTGATCTCCAGCTGCACCCGGGCCGAGAAGCGCAGGCCGCAGAACTGCTGGCTTCCCACCTGCTCGACAGCCACTTGACGTTGGTGGCGCCAGAGCAGGCGGGAGCTGGCCAGATTAGGGATGAAGTCGTGCAGGTGCTCGTAATCGGTGAGCACGGTCCACAACCAGGTCGGGTCGAGGTCCAGACGGAGCTGCACGGCCAGACGCCGGACGCCCTGGGGAAGTCGTTCCATCGCCTGCTGGATCGTGTCCAGGCCGCAGGCGGAACTACCCGGGCGCTCGGGGGAACGGTCGGGAAGAGTGGAGGGAAAGGAGCTCAGAAGCTGCGCCAAGTGGGGAGACAGAGCCGGAGCGACGGGGACTGTTAACCACGTCACAACCTAGCGGGGGTGCCTCCGGATTCGCGGCTGTCAGTCGATGCCTATGATCGGCGCCTGTCCGGGACCTCTCGAAGCGATGCGTGTCACCACTGCCAAGGCATCCGGCGCCGACGACCGCGTCTTCACCGTTGTGGTGGAGTCCCTGGGTACCGGCGTCCAGCGGCGGGCCGAACGTCGTTTCAACGTCCCCTTCTCCCAGCTCCAGCCCCTGATGCAGACCATCGCCCGCAGCGGTGGTCGGATCCGGGTGGTCAGTCAGGAAGCCCTGTCTGCTGCTGCATCAGCCCCCGTCGCCGGCGCAGAGCAGGCCGGAGCTCCAGCGCCGACCACCCACCCCGAGGCCGCCGCGGTCCAAGCCGCCCCCACCAAGCCCGCCGCCAAAGCCCCCGTGAGCCACGCCGACGTCCCCGTCAATCTCTACAAGCCGAAGGATCCCTTCATCGGCACTGTTGTTGATAACTACAGCCTGTTGGCCGACGGAGCCATCGGCCGCGTCAACCACATCACCTTCGATCTGGCCGGTGGTGACCCCCAGCTGCACTACGTCGAGGGTCAAAGCATCGGCATTATCCCCGATGGCACCGATGCCGCTGGCAAGCCGCACAAGCTCCGGCTCTATTCGATTGCCAGCACCCGCCATGGCGACAACATGGCGGACAACACAGTCTCCCTGTGTGTGCGCCAGCTCGAGTACGAAAAGGATGGTCAGACGATCTATGGCGTCTGCTCCACCTTCCTCTGTGATATCCAGCCCGGTGCCAAGGTGAAGATCACCGGTCCTGTTGGCAAGGAGATGCTGCTTCCCGACGACGAGGAGGCCAACATCATCATGCTGGCCACCGGCACTGGCATTGCGCCGATGCGCACCTACCTTCGTCGCATGTTTGAGCCGACCGAGCGCGAGGCCAATGGCTGGACGTTCCGTGGCAAAGCCTGGCTGTTCATGGGGGCACCGAAAACCGCAAACCTCCTCTATGACGACGACTTCAACCGTTACGAGGCTGAATACCCCGATAACTTCCGCTACACCAAGGCGATCAGCCGCGAGCAGCAGAACAGCAAGGGTGGTCGCATGTACATCCAGGATCGGGTTCTTGAGCATGCCGAAGAGATTTTCGCCCTGATCGAAGATCCCCGCACCCACGTCTATATGTGTGGTCTGCGCGGCATGGAGCCTGGCATCGATGAGGCCATGACCGCCGCTGCCGCAGCCAAGGGCCTCAACTGGAGTGAGCTGCGTCCCCAGCTCAAGAAGGCCGAGCGCTGGCACGTCGAGACCTACTGACACCAGCCCATTGCATCGCGGGCGATGGGCGATCCCTCACAGAGGCTTACCCCATCGCCCCCACCTGCAGCCAATTGCTCCGGCCGTCGTTAAACCGTGTTTACACGGCTGCCGAGCATTCCAATGACAAGCCTGCTCACCAATCCCCTCAGGGTGGGTCTGCGGCAGGAGCGGGTGATCTCGCCCCAGTGCATCGTGATCTTCGGTGCCAGCGGCGATCTCACCCACCGCAAGCTGGTGCCGGCCCTGTTCGAGCTGTTTCGGCAGCGGCGCCTCCCCAGTGAATTCGCCGTACTGGGATGCGCCAGGCGACCCTGGAGCGATGAGGAGTTCCGCCGTCGCATGGCCGACTCCCTCGCCAGCGAGATCGCTGACCATCCCGGTGCCTGGGAGCAGTTCAGTCAGGGCCTCTTTTACGAACCGGTCGATCTGCAGCAGAGCGACCATCTTGTGCGCCTGGCCGGTCGGCTTGAAGGCATCGACCGCCAGCGGGCCACCCGCGGCAACCGCACCTTTTATCTCTCGGTGGCGCCTGAGTTTTACGGCAGCGGCTGCCGCGCCCTCGCCGCGGCCGGGCTGCTGGCCGATTCAGAGCGCAGCAGGGTTGTGATCGAAAAACCCTTCGGCCGCGATTACGGCAGCGCCCAGGCTCTCAACAAGGTGGTGCAGGCCTGCGCCAAGGAGAGCCAGGTGTTCCGGATCGACCACTACCTCGGCAAGGAGACCGTCCAGAACATCCTGGTGATGCGGTTCGCCAACACCATCTTCGAGCCGATCTGGAACCGCAACTACATCGCCAATGTGCAGATCACGGCCGCGGAGACGGTCGGGGTTGAGGATCGGGCCGGCTACTACGAAAGCTCCGGTGCCCTGCGCGACATGGTGCAGAACCACCTCACCCAGATCCTCGCCCTTACGGCGATGGAGCCTCCCGGGCGCTTCGATGCCGAGGCGATCCGCAACGAAAAGGCCAAGGTGCTCCAGGCCGCCCGCCTCGCCGATGAACAGGAGCCCTGGCATTGCTGCGTGCGCGGCCAGTACGGCCCGGGTGGCACCGCCAGCCGGCCCTTGCCTGGCTACCGCCAGGAGCCGGGTGTCAATCCCACCAGCACCACAGAAACCTATGTGGCGATGAAGCTCTTCATCGACAACTGGCGCTGGCAGGGCGTGCCCTTCTATCTGCGCAGCGGCAAGCGGCTGCCCAAGCGGATCTCGGAGGTGGTGCTCACCTTCCGCGAGGCCCCGGTCCACCTCTTCGATGCCGCCGGCGGCGCCCCGACCCCGAACCAATTGATACTGCGCATCCAGCCCGACGAGGGAGCGGAGATCAAGTTCGAAGTCAAGGCACCCGGATCCGGCATGCGCAGCCGACCTGTCGACATGGCCTTCTCCTATGACGAATCCTTCGGCGAGCCCTCCGACGAGGGGTACGTGCGTCTGCTGGCTGACGCCATGCTCGGCGATCCCACCCTCTACACCCGCAGCGATGAGGTGGAGGCCGCCTGGAGGCTCTACACACCCCTGCTGGAGCTGATCGAGGAAGCCCCCTGGCAGCTCCCGGTTCATCCCTATGAGGCCCGCACCTGGGGTCCGGCCGCTGCCGACAACCTGCTGGCCGACGACGGTCTGATCTGGCGGCGTCCCTGACGCCGCAGCGCCCCCGATCCCCTTTCCCCACCTGCCCCTTCGCCCGATCGCCATGGCCGCCCAGCTCACCCTTCAGGCTCCTCAGGAGGTGCCGCCCAGTGAGGTCAGCCCTTACCTCGATCGCCTCTGGCAGGGGGCCCTGGAGGGCTCCACCGGAGCGGCCACCTTCACCCTGCTGGTCTGGGAGCCCTCCTGGCTGGAACAGCAGATGGTGCGCACCGGCCTGGTGGAGGGCCCGATCCGGGGGCTGGACCGGGAGGATGTGATGGTCGCCGCTCGCCAGGCGGTGAGCGATTGTGCCCTTCCTTTCAGCACCGCCCCTTGTGATCCGCGTCTGGCCTGGGCCCTGGGTCAGCGCCCCGGCGATCGCCCCAGCGTCGACCTGAGGGGCCAGTTTGTGGAGAGTGCGATCAGTGTCCACCGGCCCCGCCGGCTGATCACCCTGGCACCGACCATCGATGCGGGCAGGCCCCTGGAAACGATGGTGGCGGCCTACTGTCCGTTGCCGGAGGAGGGTGGCGCCGGCGATGCCTGCGGCGATGCCGTGGTGCTGCGGGGTGGCATGGGGGCCCTGCAGCAGAACCTGCACCTGATCCAGCCGTTGGTGGGGGATGAACTTCCCTGCTGGGTCTGGTGGAACAGCAGCCTGGATGAGCCCCACGACATGCTGGAGGCCCTGGCTCCGATTCCTCGGCGGTTGGTGATCGACACCTCCCTCGGTGAACCCCGCCGCTGTCTCGATGTTCTGGTGGAGCGGATCAGGGCCGGCCAGGCCGTGAACGACCTCAACTGGCTGCGGTTGCGCAGCTGGCGGGAATCCCTGGCCATGGTCTTCGATCCACCCTCCCGTCGCGATGCTTTGGCCCATGTGGTGCAGCTCGACATCGACGTGGAGGGGGATCACCCGGTCAAGGGGCTGTTGTTGGCTGCCTGGATCGCCGACCGTCTCGGTTGGCATCGGGTCGCCAGCACGGCCATTCCCCCGGAGCCGGGGGGAAGCGACGGAGGCATCGCCGCCGAATTCGAACGCAGCGACGGCGCCACCGTGCGGTTCCGGTTGATGACGGTGCCGGTGGGGGTGCCCAAGCAGCATCCCGGCGCGATCGTCGGCCTGCGGCTGATCTGCGAGCCCGCCAGCCGACCTCCGCTCTGCGTGATTCTTTGTTCCGAATCAGGGGGCTGCATGCGCCTGGAATCGGGCGGAATGGCCTCCCTGGAGCTGGCCGAGGAGCTGGTTCCCCTGCCGGAGGAGAACGAGGAGATGGAGATGGCTCGTCTGCTCTCGGGCGGCCACGATTCCACCAACCCTCTCCTGGCCGCCGCCGCCCCCCTGGCGGCGGAGTTGCTGCCCGACCCCATCCCCGTCGCTGGCTGAACAGTGTCGGGCACCAGTCTCAGCCGGAGCCTCCTCTCTGCAGGGGCCTCCAGGGAGGGTCCGGCTGGCAAGCTGCAGGGTCACCTGCCTGCGGCGGACCGGACTCAATGGCCTGTCTGATCGCCGCGCCCTGCAGCGGGAGCGGCAAGACCCTGCTCAGTCTCTGCCTCGCCGCCCTGGCCCGGCGCCGCGGCGAGACGCTGCAGCCTTTCAAGGTGGGTCCGGACTACCTGGATCCTCAGCTGCTGACGGCGGTGGCGGGGCGCCCCTGCCGCAACCTCGATCCGATTCTCTGCGGTGAGACCTGGCTGGAGCGCAGTTTCCTCTGGCATGGGGCCCGGGCTGAGCGGGTGCTGGTGGAAGGTGTGATGGGCCTCTTTGACGGCCGTGGGTCGGGCAGCGAGGGCAGTTCCGCCGCCGTGGCCGCCCGCCTGGACCTGCCGGTGGTGCTCGTGGTGGAAGCCTCCCGCCAGGCGGGATCCCTGGCGGCGCTGGTGCGGGGGTTCCGCGACCATGGCCCGCCGCAGGTGCGGTTGGCGGGGGTGGTGCTCAACCGGGTCGGCAGCGGGCGTCACCAGCAACTTCTGGCGGAAGCCCTGGCCTCGATCGCCGTACCCCTGCTCGGAGTGCTGCCCCACCACCCGTCCCTGGTTCTTCCCTCTCGTCACCTCGGTCTGCTGCCCGCCGCCGAACTGGCGGATCTGGGCGAGCGTCAGGCCATCTGGGCCGATCTGGCCGAGCGCCACCTCGACCTTGAGATCCTCTGGCCTCTGCTGGCTCCACCCCCACAAGGTTGCGCCACGCTCGATCCCGTTCGCAGCCTGTTCGCCGAGACCGCGTTGGGGCCTCGGGTTCCGGTGGCGCTGGCCGGCGATGCCGCCCTCCATTTCCGCTACCCCGAAACCGCTGAGCTTCTGGAGGCGGTGGGTCTCGAGCCCATCCCCTGGAGCCCCCTGGCCGATCGTCCCCTGCCGGCCGGTTCCGGGGCCGTGGTTCTCCCAGGGGGCTACCCGGAGCTCCATGCCGAATGGCTGGGTCAGTGCCGCCGCAGTCTCGGCAGCCTGGCGGATGCGGCGTCACGGGGGACACCACTGGTGGCCGAGTGTGGGGGTCTGCTGTTGCTGGGCACAAGCCTGGAAGATGGCGAAGGCCGGCCCCATCCCATGGCGGGTGTCCTGCCCTTCCAGGCGGCACGGGGTGAGCTGAGCCTTGGCTACCGCCAGGCGAGCCCCACCACCGATGGTCTGCTGGTGCGAACGGGTGAGCGCTATCCCGGCCATGAGTTTCACCGCTGGCAGCTCAGCAGCCCGCCGGTCCCAGGGCTGGAGCAGCGGGCTGGAGGCATGGGGGGAGCGCTGGCGTCGCTCTGGCAGCTGGAAGGCTGGGGGAGTCCCTGTCGCCTAGAGGGATGGGGGAGCCGCCAGCTCCATGCCAGCTGGCTGCATCTTCACTGGGCTGGAGTGCCTGTGATGGTGAGCCGCCTGGCTGAGGAGGCCCGGCTTTGGGTCGCTGCCCAGAGGGACTGAACCGGACTACCGGCGCCGGCGCGAGTCTGATCGAAGCAGGGATCTGGAAGAGGGACGGGGATCGCCGTGGTCTGGAAACCGACGGTAACCACGTCCCGTCCGCAAGGCCTGGGATTCGCTTTCGAGTTCAGCCTTGATGATCTGCTCGAGGTAGCGCCGGTCGTGGATCACGTGGTGCCTGGATCCCATGGCCGCTCCCAGATCTCTGAACAGATCCCCCAACCAACGCCACCAGGCTGTGAGCCAGGCCCGCTTCCACCACAACAGCAGGACACCTGCCAAGGCGACCATGAGGCCGGCTCCCAGAACCCAGGGGGCCCAGGTCGGGGCTGGAGTCGGCAGGGGGCTGGCGAACGACGGACGGCTCAGGTCACAGATCAGCGCCCCGACGGTCGTCAGTGCTGCGTATCTGAACAGTCGTGTCTTGTCTGGAGTTGCCGAGCAGGGGTGCCATGAAGGCATCCACCGGAGCTGGAGGAACGGATTGGGGCTCAGAGCGATGGACCTCACGTGGTTCGTGCGACGGCCTGGGCTGTCACTCATGAGGCCGTCCAGAAGAAAAGAGTTTAGGGACGCCGGGCGAGCATGAGTGATGCGTAAGCGCTTCAAGACAAGCGAATAATTTTTGGCTTGAGTGCCCGGGGGCCTATCGTGAGCAGGTGCTAAAGTCAACCTAATTGTAAAAATTGTATCAAAAAGATTTGGGTGAGAATACTCCGCAGCGCTTGACCTTGCGCCTTCAGGCAACCAAGGATCTCGACAATTGATCCCGAGTGTAGTCACCGTTGCCTACCCTGATGTGGGTCGAATGTAGCCCAGGCGTTCTTCCCTTTGTGGGGAGTTCAGAAGAGTGGCTCCGATCCCATCACACCAACTGCGCGCTTGTCCCCTGCTCCGGCGCCGACCCTGGCGACGGAGCCGCTCCTGTGCCAGGTTGCAGGGGTGTTGACCTGCCTCGATGGACAGCAGCGAGCGCTCCCGCCGCCTGGCCGACAGTCCCCTGGGTGGCATGCCGGGTGATGGCCTCGGCCCGGCCCGGCGCCTGCGGGCCCGGAGGCTTGCCGCCGACGAACGCCGCTTTCTGCAGCCCAGCGAGAGTCGCCCGGGACCGCCCAAGGAACGCTGGCGCCTGCTAGTGCGGGGCAGGGTGCAGGGAGTGGGCTATCGCGCCAGCTGCTGCCATCGCGCCAAGGAGCTCGGGGTCGGCGGCTGGGTGCGCAATCGTCCCGACGGCTGCGTGGAGGTGGAGGCGGAGGGGTCACCGCAGCTGCTGGGGGAGTTCCGCCTCTGGTGCGAAAGCGGTCCTCTCAAGGCCCAGGTGACGGCCGTGGAGTTCACCCAGATCCCCGGACGGGGGGATGACTGGTTCGAGATCCGCCCCTGAGACATCCCGCTCACCTGGCCGGGATGCCCGTTTGGATGCTTTCATCCAAGGCCAGGGGGGCTTCACCACCTCGACTCCGCTCCAATCAGGGCGACGGTCCAGCTCCAGCCCCTGTCTGCCCTTCCCGGAGAACCTTCTGCCAGAGGGCCCGCTCCCGCTCGCCGCCCCCCCCGGCCACCAGACTCACCGCCCGACTGGCCCGGCTCACCGCCACATAGATCAACTGACGGCGCAGCAGCGGATCCTTCGCCCAGAACACGTCGCCATCCACGAACACCTCAGCGAAGGTGCTTCCCTGGCTCCGATGCACCGTGAGCACGGCGGCCGGGCCCAGCCACGCGAAGGCGTCGCGCACCAGGAAGAAACGCCGCCACAGGCCCCGTCCCTCCTGTTTCGGGGCTTCCCGAGCCCCCTGGCGCAGCTGCCGCAGCACCACCTCCAGCGCGTCCCGGGCTGCACTGCCGAGGGGCGGCAGCAGTCGCAGGGTGAGCGGACTCTCGCCACCATCGACGACGACGGCCAGGGTATCGATGCGGGGCACTTCCTTACCACCGAGGTCGACGGAACTGAGGCCGAAGTCGGCCAGGTCGCAGCGCTCGCTCATCACATCCCGCACCACCAGCTCGCGATTGGAGCCCAGCACCATGTCCGGCTCCTCGGCCCCCTCTTCGCCGCCGCGACAGGCCGGAGCCATCACCGCACTGCGGCTGATCAGCACCTCCCCTGGCAACACCGGCATCTGATCAGCCATCGCCCCATGCAGGGCGCGGCGGGCGATCGGCACCAGCTGTTCAAGCGAACGATTGGTGTAGCAGAGGATGCGGGCCAGATCGGGATTGTCGGTGCTGGCGCTGCGCCGCAGGGCGTCCTGGGCGGCCTCCAGCCAGCGGGAGCGATCGAGGGCGCACACCATCCCCTGCGGCGTCCGCAGGGGATGGAGCTGCGGCGGCGGGCGCAGGGGCAGGGTTCCCTGGCGTAGGCCGGTGGCCAGGCGCAATACGGGGCCCTGGTGGCGCACCACCTGTTGCAGCGCCACGCGACGGGCCCGGGCCAGGTCAAACACCGGTGAGCGCTCCTCACCCACGGGTGGCAACTGGGCCGGATCCCCCACGAACACCAGCCTGGTTCGGAAGGGATGGGCGCAGCGCAGGGTGATCTCCAGCAGGGTGCTGTCGACCATCGAGCTCTCGTCGATCAGCACCAGGGCCAGATGCTCCAGGGCCAGAGCGGTCTGTTCGGTCTCCTCGCACCGCTCCCGGTCCCGGTCACGCTTCAGCTTCAGCCGCAGCAGGCGATGGATCGTGGAGGGGTACCAGCTGGGCCGCAGTCCCGCCAGCGCCAGATGGGAGCGAAGCACCCCAACCGCCTTGTGGGTCGGAGCCACCACGGTCCAGCAGAGGCCGGCCGCCTCCACCTGGGCCAGCAGGTGCATGCTGAGGTACGTCTTGCCGGTGCCGGCGTAGCCGCTCATCACGAAGGGGGCGCCATCCTCGGGTGATGCCAGCCAAAGGGCAAAGGCTTTGGCGGCACTGCGCTGGTCCGCGGTGAGGGCTGGGGCCCCGGGGTCGGTTCCGCCTGGGGATTCAGCCGATGGATCGGGCCTCACCCCAGGGCCGCCGGCAGGGTGTGGCTGAGGCGCTGGACCAGGTGAAGGGGCGACCCGACCAGGGCCAGCCCGGGGAGGGCCACCAAGGGGCCCAGCAGAGACCCCACCAGCACCTCCAGGCGGGTGTGGCCGATGTTTTCCTTGAGCGGGGTGGCCCATCGGGATGGCATCGCCGCCGCCGAGGTGGGCTGGGCCTGGACCAGGGCATTGAGCCGTGCCGCGGTCTCGCCACTGGCGCGGCGAACCCCGCTGGCGTCATAGAGCACCACGAACGCCAGGGCCGCGGCCAGGGCAAAAAGGGGATCCTGAAAACCCTGGTACCAGCCCACACCAGCCGCGGTGCCGGTCATCAGGGCCGAATGGCTGGATGGCATGCCGCCGGTCTCCACCAGCACGGCCGGATTCCAACGACGATGCACGACCGCCTCCACCACCAGCTTGGAGAGCTGGGCGACGCCGCAGGCCGCCAAACCCCACCAGAGCACGGCGTTGTCAGCAACATCCCGAAGCATCAGCAGGAGGTGGCCGGAATCGGAAGAAACAGAAGGGGTCATCGGTCGCGGCTGGTGATGTAGTCGGCAAGGGCCAGCAGGGGGGCGGCCCGCTCACGCCAGGGCTCCAGGCTGTTCTTCGCCTCGAGCACCAGGCCATCGGCGCGACGGCGCGATTCCTCCAGTCCCAGCAGTTTGGGATAGGTGGTCTTGTCGGCGGTGAGATCCTTGCCGGCGGTTTTGCCCAGCACCTCACTGCTGGCGGTGACATCGAGGATGTCATCGATGATCTGAAAGGCAAGACCGATACCCCGGGCATAGATGCCCAGGGCATCGAGCAGGGGCTGAGGGGCCCCGGCGATCAGGGCACCGCTGATCACACAGGCCCGCAGCAGGGCGCCGGTCTTGTGGAGGTGGATGTATTCGAGGGTGTCCAGGTCGACGGATTGACCCTCGCATTCCAAATCCACCACCTGACCGCCCACCAATCCCGGCGCTCCGGAGGCCAGAGCCAGCTCCCCCACCACCTTCAGCAGCCGTTCGGGGGGAACTCCCGGGCTGCGCAGGGCCACCATCTCGAAGGCGCGGGTGAGCAGGGCATCGCCGGCGAGGATGGCGTTCGCCTCGCCGAACACTTTGTGGTTGGTGGGCTGACCGCGGCGCAGGTCGTCGTTGTCCATGGCGGGGAGGTCGTCATGGATCAACGACATCGTATGGATCATCTCCAGGGCCACCGCCGTGGCCATCGCCTGCTCGTCGTTGCCGCCGGCCAGCTCGCAGGCCGCCAGGCAGAGGATCGGCCGTAGCCGCTTGCCACCGGCCAGCAGGGAATAGCGCATCGCTTCCCGCAGGGATTCCGGACGTTCCGGAGCGAGGGAGGCGTCGAGGGCGGCCTCCACCCGCAGCCTGGCCGCCTCCAGATAGGCGGCGAAATCGAACGAGCCGGGAACCGGGTGCTGGGCTGTCGTCACCGCCGCGGTCATGGATGCCTACGCGCTGGCCGGATTCTCTCAGGCCGCCGGCCGCGGCGGCTCAGCGGCGGCCCGGGCCCGGCTGGGGATGGAGATAGCGGCGGGCCAGGGCAAACAACAGGGCATCGTCGAGATGCTCCGTCTCCAGGGCCAGGATCGCCACCACCCGCCGGTGCAGGTCCGGGCGGTCGCGCTCCAACAGGCGGGTCAGGCGCTCCAGCCCTCCCGTCCCCGCAGGCACCAGCAGCGAGCGCCGACCCCCCTCGTGCTGATCGGGCACCCGCCGCAGCTCCCATTCCCGGGTCGGTGCAGCGCCGCCGTTGCCGTTGCCATGGCCATTGGCGGCTTGCTGGGGAGCCGCCCGTTCACCCTCCGAGCGCCGGCCGATCAGCAGGGCCCGCTCGATGCGTTCCAGCATCGCCACGATCCTGGCCAGATAGGGGGTGGCGTTGCTCTCCCTGTGCAGGGTGATCTCACCGTTGAGCCAGTGGCTGATCGACTGGGCCCCTTCCCCGCTGAGCCCCTGTTCGTTGATCCAGTAGATGCGCGTTGCGGCGTTGTCAACCCACAGAATCGCGGCAGCCATCGGCGCGCCCTTCTCGGGGCTGGCCTCCCGATGCCCGAGCAGCACGCCGGGGTGGCGCAGGGGGGTCGTTTTGTCGATCATCATTGCCTTTCCTCCAGGCCGTTCCCTCGATCCAGCCTCGGTTGCCGGGGCGGCTGCGATGGGGTGGCGCTGCAGATGCGGGGCCCTACCCCCGCAGATCCGTGAGGGTCGGGGCCGCCAGTCCGTGGCGATGGCACCAGGCGGTCACCGCATTGACCAGCAGCATGGTCACCGTCATCGGCCCGACACCGCCGGGAACGGGCGAGAGGGCCGCCGCGATCGGCTCCACCTCCTCGAAGCGCACGTCGCCGCAGAGCCTGCCGCGGGCGCCGGGCCCATCGGCGGGATCGGGATCCAGCCGATGAATGCCCACATCCACCACCACCGCCCCGGGGCGAACGTGCTCGGCGCCGATCAGCCGCGGCCGGCCAGCGGCGACCACCAGCACCTCGGCCTGGCGGGTGAGATCGGCCAGGTCACGGGTGCGGGAATGGGCCACGCTCACCGTGGCATCGGCGGCCTGGAGCATGAGCGCCATGGGCTGGCCCACCAGGATGCTCCGGCCGACCACCACCGCCCGCTTCCCCGACAGCTCGATGCCGGCGGCGGCCAGCAGGGCCATCACGCCGGCGGGGGTGCAGCTGCGGGGTCCCGTCTCCCCCTTGAGCAACCGACCGAGATTAAGGGTGTGCAGGCCATCGGCGTCCTTCTCGGGATCGATGGCGGCCAGCAGGGGGGCGTCATCCAGGCCGGGCGGCAGAGGCAGCTGCAGAAGGATGCCATCGACCTCAGGATCGGCATTGAGACGCTCGATCGTGGTCTGCAGCGCCGCCGCCGGCGTGTCGGCAGCCAGGTGGGCCCCCAGGCTGCGGATGCCGACCCGCTGGCAGGCCTTCTCTTTATTCGCCACATACACCCCGCTGGCCGGATCGTCCCCGACCCGCAGCACCGCCAGGCCCGGCGGGCGCCCGGCCCTGGCCAGCCCGGCCTGGATCACCTGGGCCAGGCGCCCTTCGATGGTGGCGGCCAGGGTGCGGCCGTCCAGCAGCGTGGCCATGCCCGCGCAGCAACTCGCTCCAGCATGGCGAAGGCTGCAACGGGCGCCACCCCGGCAGCCCGGGGACGCGACGGAGCTAGCGTGGCCTGATGGCGCAAGGGAGCGAAGGGCGCGGGCAGCAGGTGCGGCTGGGTCTGCCGTCCCTTGGCCGTCTGCGTGCCTGGCCTGTCCTGCCGCCAACCTTGCGACAGCTGGGCCGGGCCCTGCTACGGCTGGAGCGCCCCCGCCAGGCCCTGGTGCCCTGGCGGGGCCTGGGCACTGTCTCAGTGCTGCTGCTCTGTGTGCTGGTGGCGCTGCTGGCCAGTTGGCCGCTGCTGGTGGAGCCCAGCCTCCGTCCCGGCGTTCCCGCTCCCTTCACCGTCCGTGCCCCGACGGATGCCCTGGTGATCGACAGCGCCGCCCTGGAGCGACGGCGCAGTCGGATCGTCCCCCGGGCCCAGGTGCAGGTGGTGGATGACCAGGCCAGTCAGGCCTTTCAGGCCGATCTCGGGCGTCGCCTGGCGGAGGTGCGCGAACGCCATGGCCTGGATCTGCAGCGGGTCGATTCCCTCAACCTCACGGCCGATGAGCGTCGCTGGCTGGCGGCGCTGACGCCCCTGCAGCTGCTCGGCTGGGAGCAGGCCGTGCGGCAGGCCCAGCTGCGGATGCTGAGCCAGGGGGTGATCGCCACGGTGGCGGAGGAGCAGCTCCTCAACGCCGCCGCCCTGCAGCTGGCTGATCAGACGCCCCAGGCCAGGAGTCTGGGCAGCCGCCTGATCACCGAGGGCCTGCAGGGGCGCAGCAACCTGCGCAACGATCCTTCCCTCAGCCAGCGGCGGATCGAGGAGTTGCTGACCATGCAGGGTCTGCCCAGCCTGCGCGTGCGCCAGGGGGAGCTGATCACCCGCCAGGGGGAGCCGATCAGCTCCCAGGCCTTCGATGTGCTCGACCATTTCTCCCTGATCAACCGGCGACCCCTGCTTTTTCCGTGGCTGGTGCAGCTGCTGGAGGCCCTGGCGGCCTGCGGGGTGATGCTGCTGGTGATGCGGCGCTGGCGAGCCAGCCTCGAACCTCGCCAGGCCCTGCTTGCCCTGGCGATGCTGCTGGTGGTGCAGGCCTGCAAGCTCTGGCTGGGGGACCACGTCAGCCCAATGGCGCTGCTGCTTCCCCCGACGCTGTTGCTGGCCCAGGGGCTGGGAACGCCTGCGGCCCTGGCCTGGCTGGCGGTGGCCAGTCTGTTGTGGCCCTATCCCCTGGGGGCCGGCCTGGAGTTTCGCCTGCTCGTGGCCGCCCTGGTGGCGGCCTTCGCGGCGGTGCTGGCGGCGCGCCAGCGCAACCGGGCCCAGCTCCTCCAGCTCGCCTTGCTGCTTCCTCTTGGGGCCGTCCTGCTGCAGGCGATTGTGCGCCATCTGCCGGGCTGGCCGTCGGCACCAGCCGGGGGCTCACCTGCCGCTGGAGTCGATCTGTTCGGGGAGGCGCTGCTGGTGGCCGGGCTGCTCCTGGCCGGGTTGCTGCTGGCGCCGCTGGTGGAGATCTCCTTCGGCCTGCTCACCCGCGCCCGGCTGATGGAGCTGGCAGACCTGGAGCGGCCCTTGCTGCGCCGGCTTTCCACCGAGGCGCCCGGAACCTTCGAGCACACCCTGATGATCTGCGGATTGGCAGAGGAGGGTGCGCGGGCGATCCAGGCCGATGTGGATCTGATCCGCACCGGCGCTCTCTATCACGATGTCGGCAAGTTGCATGGTCCCCAGTGGTTCATCGAAAACCAGGAGGAGGGGGCCAATCCCCATGAGCAACTCGACGATCCCCTCCAGAGCGCTGCGATCCTTCAGGCCCACGTGGATCACGGCTTGAAGCTGGCACGGCGCTATCGCCTGCCTCGCCCCCTGGCTGATTTCATCCCTGAGCATCAGGGCACCCTGAAAATGGGGTACTTCTTCCATCAGGCGCGTCAGCGCGACCCCTCGATCCCTGAGCAGCGGTTCCGGTATCTCGGGCCAGTGCCGCGCAGTCGCGAGACGGCGATCCTGATGTTGGCCGATGGCTGCGAGGCCGCCCTGCGCGCCTTGCCACCGGGCACGAGCGAGACCGAGGCCCGTTCCACCGTGCGCCGGATCGTCGAAGCGCGCCGCAGCGATGGTCAGCTGGCGGACAGTGGCATCGGCCGGGCCGAACTGGAACTGGTGATCCAGGCCTTCGTGCGGGTCTGGCGCCGGATGCGCCACCGCCGCATCCCTTATCCGATCTCCCCTCGCCGGGCCTTCAGCGCCTAGGGCGGACCCGCTGCGCCGCTGTCGGGGGCCGGCGCCGTTGCCATTCCAGCGCCAGGCGTCGCTGCAGCACCACCGAGGCGGGCACCAGGGTCACCAGATTGGCGGCGATCAGGGGACCATCCCGCAGCAGCAGACCATAAACAGCCCAGGTGGCGATCCCCACGGTGAGCAGGCCATAGGTGCGCAGCGAGATGCCGCTGACATCGGCTCCCCGCAGGGTTTTGAACGCCTGGGGGAAAAAGCTTGCCGTGGTGAGGGTGGCGGCCGCATACCCCAACAGAGACACGGGTGAGCCTGCTGGAGGAGCCATGGATTCCGCAGACCACTGGCACCAGCTTGCAGCAGGGCGCACCTCGATCTGGCGTCGAAGGGGATGGGCGAGCCAAGATTCCTGGCAGCCCCCCTCCTCTCTGAAGCCATGCGCTCCCCCTTCGACCCACGGGCCACGGAGGAGTCCGACGGCCCGGGACGGCTGCCTCTGGGTTCGATGATCGGCCCCGGCCCCGGTCGGCCACCGATGCCGATGGGCGTTGTCGCTCCCCCTGGAGCGCCCCCCTGGTTGACCTGGCTTCAGGTGGGCCTGACCACGATGCTGGCGGTTCTGCTGGCGGTGAGCCTGGTGCGCAGCCGCGAGCAGAGCATCGAGACCCAGCGACTGCGGCAGCGCATCAGGCTGCTGGAGGCGAACCGAAGTTTTGATCGCAGTGCGGCTCAGGACCAGCAGATCCAATCGGTGATTGGCCGGGTGCAGACCCTGGAGGAGGTGGTCTCCCGGCGTCTGCAGGCCTCCGAGCGGGAGCGGCAACGGCTGGAGCAGCAGCTACTGGAGCTGCACTCCAACCCCAGGCCCGGACGCCTCACCCCCGGCATCGCGCCGCAGGTGCCGATGCCGACCCCGGCGGTGGCACCGCGCCTCCAGGGGGCCTACCAGGCTCCCGCCGCCGGCACGATGCCGCTGCGGCCGCCATCGCAACTCCCCTGAGCGGCGAGAATCGTCTGTCCTGGGGCCTCTCAGCAGGACCTGGCACGGCAGGGGGCGAGCCAGCCCTGGCACCGCAGGGTTGACCTGGGGATCGCGACTGGCGTGCTGAGCCGCCTCGGCCGGATTCCCGATGGTGTCTGGATCCCCTGACGGCGCCGATTCGGCCCTGGGGATCGATCGGCCGGGCTAGCCCTTGTCGGCCGGACTAGCCCTTGACGGCATCGGCGGTGGCGCTAGGAACGATATAGCGTTGCAACATCACAAACAACAGCAGCACTGGCAGGATCGAGACCACCGAACCAGCTGCCACCAAGCGCCAGTCGAGGGAAAAGCTACTCGCCAGTTGCTGCAGACCGATCGGCAGGGTGTAAAGCGATGGATCGTCGATGATGATCAACGGCCAGAGGAAATCGCTCCAGGTGCCGATGAACACAAAGGTGGCCAGTGTGATCAGGTCAGCCCGCGCTGCCGGCACCATCACGTTCCACCACTCCCCCAGGGGCGTGCAGCCATCGATGCGGGCGGCCTCCTCCAGTTCCACGGGGACCGCCTGGAAGCTCTGACGCAGCAGGAAGATGCCGAAGGCTGTGGCTGCCTGGGGGAGGATCAAGGCCCAGAGGGTGTTGCGTAGACCGATCTGCACCATCAGCAGATAGAGCGGAATCATCACAACCTGGAAGGGGATCAGGATCGTGGCCACCACCAGGGCCAGCACCGGTCCCCGCCCCCTGAAGCGAAGCCTGGCCAGGGGATAGGCGGCCAGGGAGCAGAAGAGCAGGTTGGCCAGAACCGCCAGGCCGCTGACGATGGCGCTGTTGCGCAGGTAGGTCGCCATCGGCTGGGAGGCGAACAGCTGGCGGTAGGCCGCCAGATCTGGCTGGCGCGGCAACAGGGCCGGCGGGCTGGTGAAGATGTTTTCGCCGGGTCCTTTCAGCGACGTGCTCACCAGCCAGAGCAGGGGAAGCAGCACGAGCAGGGCCAGCAGCAGCAGCAGGGCCAGCTGCAGGGCGGTGGCGAACCGGTGTGGGCGGAGGCCGCTGGCGCTCATGGGGGCAGGGGCGGACGTCTGGATCATCGCGCCAGCTCAACGCCTTGCCAGCCGCCGCAAGCCAACGCCCAACCGCGGCCTGCCCCCCTGATCAGGCCACGGCGTCAGCGCGCCGGAGCGTATGGGAGGGAGGAGTGGTGCAGCACGATGCGGATCTCCCCATCCGGCTCTCGCAAAAAGCCCCAGGTCTTGTCCACTGTGGTCAGCTTGCCGCTGCTGTCGATCAAATCAACGTTTCCCATCGTGATCGCAATCTGGCCGTGACGTTGGATCACCTGGTTGCGAATGCTGCAGCTGGTCCACGGTTGGAGCGCGAAACCCTTGTCGAGTGGATAGCGGGGATCACCGCCCACGAAATAGGCCAGGGCACCAGTCTTGGTGGGGCGGAAGGTCTGTTGACCCGTGGCCAGGGTGGGTTTGAAGGCCACGGCTCCATAGGCATAGCCATAGGCGCTGTCCAGGGCGGAGATGGCGGCGGCCCGGGCGGCCTTCTCGCCACCGTTGCGGTAAGCCTTGCTGATTCCGAGCAGGGCGTTGCACCAGACCTGCTGCGCCTTGAGGATCTCCGCCTCGCCGATGGTGGTGTCCATCCGCTGCACCGAGTCGGCTGGCGCTGCTGCCGGTGCAGGGGTTGGGGCCTGGATGGCCGCTGCCGGTGCCGTGTTGGGCGCTGGCAGCCTCAGCGGGTTGCTCAGGGCTGGCTGGCTGGCCAGGGCGCTGAAGCCGATGGCGAGACCAGCCTGGAGCAGGGATCGTGTTGTGTGAACGAGCAAGGGAGGTGCTGCAGAAAGCAGTTGAATGTAATGAGCTTGCAGCCTGGTTGGGTCTGGGGATTGCCGCGAATTCTCTGCTGGAGCCAACGGCCCGCTCCCAGACCTCACGTCGCCGACGTCGCGGCGGTGTCCCAGGCGT
>JBMSXZ010000011.1:0-33145 GCA_049426205.1 Cyanobium sp. | reverse complement strand
ATCCTGGAGAAGCTCCAGCGACTTTGCTCGCAAATCTCCGGGACGGCACACTAGGAGCTGGGAACCCAGTTGTCGAGTTGAAGCCCCGGCACCCGTTCGAATTCACTGATGTTGTTGGTCACCAGCGTGGCCTGCAGGCTCAGGGCATGGGCGGCGATCAGGGTGTCGAGGGAACCGATCGGTGTGCCCTAATGCTCCAGATCAGTCCGCAGATCGCCATAGGCCCACAGGGCCGCCTCATCAAACGGCAGGATCGCCAGGGGCGCCAGAAACAGATCCAGAGCCTGCCGGTTCCTCGCCGAGCCGCGATTGGTGACGCCATAGGCCAGCTCCGCCGCCACCAAACTGCAGAGTCCGATCTCCCCCATGCGGTAGCCCTTCAACCGCTGCAACACCGCCTGCGGCTTGGCGTTGATGATGTGGATGCAGATGTTGGTGTCGAGCAGGATCAAGGCGCCAGCGCCTGCCGTTGCTGCTGCTCGGGCTGCTCGCGGCTGAGCTGAAAGCCCGGCTCGAAGGCGGCGAGCCCGGCTTCCAGGGTCTGCCAGGGATCTTCGATCGGCAGCAGCAGCACCCCATTGCCGAAGTGCTTCACGATCACCTCCGTGCCGCTGAAGCGGTAGGCCTTGGGCAAGCGCACCGCCTGGCTGCGGCCGGACTGAAACAAACGAGCCGTATCCATCGACCTGGCATCGCTTGGTGCATACCAATGGTAGCTATCGAGTCCTGGCATGGTTCAGAGCTCCAGGGCCACCATGACGCCCAGGGCCACGGTCGGGGTTGCGCCTACGAACGTGCTCTGGCTGAACTGCGCAACGGCCGAAAACAGGGCCATTGGATCTGGTTTGTCTTGCCCCAGCTCCGCGGCCTTGGTTGTTCACCGACGAGCCAGCACGACGGCATCAACGATCTCGCCGAAGCCCAGGCCTATCTGGCTGATCCCTTCCTGGCGGAGCGTCTGGAGCGCGTGATAGAGACAGTCGGTGATCAGCTGCAGCAGCCTGGCCAGACCCTCGCCCTCCTGATGGGATCAGATCTCGACGCCGTAAAGACGATCAGCAGCCTCACCCTGTTCGAGGCAGCCGGAATGAACTGCGCTGCGGTACTTCTCGATCGCCTGGATCGACAAACGTTAGCGGCAAAACATCACTGACACGCCCCACCCCAGGGCGCCTCCAGCACCTGGCCAGCCAGCAGGATGACCAGGTGCTGGCCAGCTCAGCTCGCCAGGCCGCGGGAGGCGGCGCGGCGCAGGCGGCCGGCGGCGCGGCGGGCGCGGTCGATCGGCTGGGGCATCTCGGCCAGGGGCGAAGGCTCCGGACCCCGCGCCGCGGCGGCGGCGGCGTCACCCACCTGAAGCCGCCCCAGCTCGCGGCGACCGCCGAGCACCACCTGGCTGAGCTCCTTGAGCCGGCCCTCCAGTTCGCCCAGCACCTGCTCGGCGTAGTGGTTGGCGCCTTCCTGCACCTGGGCCGCCTCCTGGCGGCTGCGGGCGATCAGGGCTTCGCACTGCTGCTGGGTCTGCTGGCGGAACTGCAGGGCGTCGTTGTGGAGCCGCTCGGCCTCGGCCTGGCTGTCGCGCTGGATCCGCAGTCCCTCCTGACGGATCGCGTTCAGCTCGGCATTGGCCTGCTGCAGGGCCCGCTGGTGCTGCTCCTCCAGCAGCCGCTTGCGTTCAGCCTCCTGCTGCTCCAGGTACTGGAAGCGAGCCTGGGCCTCCTGCTCCAGCTGCTGGCGGCGGCTGGCGAACTGCTGCTCCAGCTGGGCCAGGCGCGTCTGGATCTCCTGCTCCATCTGGGCCGCCTGCTGGCGCGATGCCTGGATCAGCTGCTCCCCCTGCTGGCGGCCCTGCTCGCGCAGCTCGGCACCCTGGCGTTCGGCCTCCTGCCGCACCGCCGCCGCCGCGATCAGGGTCTCCCGCTCCCGGCGGGCATGGGAGAGGATTTCCTCGGCCTGCTGACGGGCCTTGGCGATGAACTCCTCCCGGCTGCGGATCAGGTCGTCGGCCTGGGTGATCTGGGAGGGAAGGGCGGCCCGCAGCGCATCCATCATTTCGATGGCCTCCTGCTCGTTGACGAGGCGACCGCCGCTGAAGGGGATGCGGCTGCCCTCAAGAACGATGTCCTCGAGCTGGTCCAACTGATCGAGAACCGTGATCCGCGCCTCGCTCATGTCATCCGGGAAGGGTTGACCGATTAAAGAGCCTCCCGAGGTCCTGCGCCACTCCGGCCGGCACCATGTGGCGCACATCCCCACCGAAGCGGGCCACCTCCCGCACCACCGAGCTGCTCAGGAAGCTGTGGTGGGTCGCCGTGGCCATGAACAGGGTCTCCAGATCCGGCGCCAGGCTGTGGTTGGTGTGGGCGATCTGCAGCTCGTACTCGAAATCGCTCATCGCCCGCAGCCCCCGCAGGATCACCCCCGCCCCGCAGCGCCGCGCCATCTCCACCGTCAGCCCGTCGAAACTGGCCACCTCGATGCCGCCCAGATGGCTGGTGGCATCACGGATCTGGCCGAGCCGCTGCTCCAGGCTGAAGCAGGGCCGCTTGGCCGGGTTCTCCAGCACCGCCACCACCAGCCCGTCGAACAGCCGCACGCCCCGCTCGATCAGGTCGAGATGGCCCAGGGTGAGGGGATCGAAGCTGCCGGGGTAGAGCGCGCGCATGGCTGAGGCGATCGGATGGCTTCTTCCTAGAGTCGCTCCAGACCCTCCCGGGATCGGACCGAACCGCCATGACTGACGTGAGCCTCGACGCCGCCGCCAAGAAAACCCTGCTGCGCAAGATCCCCCACGGCCTGTTCATCTGCGGCGTCGCCGAAGGCGAGGTGGTCAACGGCTTCACCGCCAGCTGGGTGACCCAGGGATCGTTCGAGCCGCCCCTGGTGGTGGTGGCCGTTCGGGCCGACTCCACCAGCAACGGCATCATCCGCCGCACCGCCCGCTTCTCGCTCAACGTGCTGCGGGCCGATCAGAAGGACCTGGCGGCGGTGTTCTTCAAGCCCCAGGCGGCGGTGGGGGGCCGCTTCGACGCGGCGCCGTTCCGGCTCGGTCCCCTCGGCCTGCCGATCCTGGAGGACGGCCTGGGCGGGGTCGAATGCGAGCTGGTGGGCACGGTCGACCACGGCGATCACACGATTTTTGTGGGGGAGGTGAAGACCGCCACCCTGCTCCGCGACGGCGACGCCCTGGAGCTGGCCGGCACCGGCTGGCAGTACGGCGGCTGATGGCCTCCGCCGCGGTGGCGCTGCAGCAGCAACCGGTGCGGCTGCGGGCCCGGCTGAAGGAGGTGCCGGCCGAACCCGGCTGCTATCTCTTCCGCGACGGCGACGACCGCATCCTCTACATCGGCAAGGCCAAGCTGCTGCGCAACCGCGTGCGCAGCTACTTCCAGAGCGGCGGCGGCCATGCCCACAGCCCCCGCATCGCCCTGATGGTGCGGCAGGTGTGCGAGATCGAGTTCATCGTGACCGACAGCGAAGCGGAGGCGCTGGCGCTGGAGTCGAACCTGATCAAGCATCACCAGCCCCACTTCAATGTGCTGTTGAAGGACGACAAGAAATATCCCTATCTCTGCATCACCTGGAGTGAGGCCTACCCACGCATCTTCATCACCCGCCGCCGGCGGCTCCGCTCTCCCCTCGACCGCTTCTACGGGCCCTACGTCGATGTCGGCCTGCTGCGGCGCACCCTGGCCCTGGTCAAACGGGTGTTTCCGCTGCGCCAGCGCCCCCAGCCCCTCTACCGCGATCGCACCTGCCTCAACTACGCCATCGGCCGCTGCCCGGGCGTCTGCCAGGAGAAGATCAGCTCCGAGGATTACCACCGCAGCCTGCGCAAGGTGGCGATGGTGTTTCAAGGCCGCAACGACGAGCTGCTGCAGTTGCTGCGGGAGCAGATGGAGCGCTACGCCGAGCGGCTCGATTTCGAAGCCGCGGCCCGGGTGCGCGACCAGTTGCAGGGCCTCGATGCCCTCACCGCCGACCAGAAGATGAGCCTGGGTGACAGCTCGATCAGCCGCGATGTGATCGCCCTGGCCAGCGACGACCGCGTCGCCGCCGTGCAGCTGTTCCAGATGCGCGCCGGCAAGCTGGTCGGCCGGCTCGGCTACACCGCCGATGCCCTCGCCGCCGATGGCAGCGCCACCGATCCGGGCCGCATCCTGCAGCGGGTCGTCGAGGAGCACTACGGCCAGGTCGAACCGGTGGAGATCCCGCCGGAGCTGGTGCTGCAGCACCCCTTGCCCCAGCAGGAGCTGATCGGCGAATGGCTGCAGGAGCGCCGCGGTCGCCGCGTCCAGCTGGTGGTGCCGCAGCGGCAGCAGAAGGCGGAGCTGATCGAGCTGGTGGTGCGCAACGCCAGCTACGAGCTGGAGCGGGCCCAGCGCGGCGCCGAGCAGCAGCTGCTGGCCACGGAGGATCTGGCCCAGCTGCTGGAGCTCACCACCCCGCCCCGGCGGATCGAGGGGTTCGACATCAGCCACATCCAGGGCAGCGATGCCGTCGCCTCCCAGGTGGTGTTCATCGATGGGCTGCCGGCCAAGCAGCACTACCGCCGCTACCGGATCCAGAGCAGCTCGATCCGCGCCGGCCACTCCGACGACTTCATGGCGATGGCCGAGATCATGCGCCGCCGCTTCCGCCGCTGGGCCCAGGCCAAGGCCGAGGGCGCCGATCTGGTCGCCCTGCGCCGCGCCGCCGATACCGCCCTCCACACCGGCGGTCTCAACGACTGGCCGGATGTGGTGATGATCGACGGCGGCAAGGGCCAGCTCTCGGCCGTGATGGAGGCCCTGCGCGAACTCGACCTGCACGAGGATCTGGTGGTCTGCTCCCTGGCCAAGCAGCGGGAGGAGGTGTTCGTGCCGGGGGGCAAGGCGCCCCTGGAGAGCGAGGCCGACCAGCTGGGCGTTCAGCTGCTGCGGCGGCTGCGCGATGAGGCCCATCGCTTTGCGGTCTGCTACCACCGCCAGCAGCGCGGTGAACGGATGAAGCGCTCCAGGCTGAGCGACATCCCCGGCCTGGGGCCGAAGCGGGTGAAGGAACTGCTGGCCCATTTCCGTTCGATCGATGCGATCCAGCTGGCCAGCCCCGAGACCCTGGCCCAGGCCCCGGGAATGGGGCCGGCCCTGGCCCGCCAGGTGTGGGAGTACTTCCATCCCCAGGAGGAGGAGGGGGAGGGCCCGATCGCTCCGGCCCCGGAGGCCCTGCCCGGAACGGCCGCCTGAGGCGCCAGGATGCCCCCCCATCCCTGCGGCCCGATCCGTTGCCCTCCCCGCCGCCATGCCCACGCCCGCCGGCGGCCCCCGCCTCGCCAGGGCCGCTGCCGGTGCCAGCCTGGTGGCAGACCTGGTGGCGGTCCCTGGACGGGGCCGGGCTGGGGCTGGCGACCCTGCTCGCTCCGCTGGTCCTGGTGGCTCTGCTCACCGCCTGGCCCACGGCGCTGGCGGCGGCCCCTGGCCTCTGCGTCGGACCCGTCTGCGGCGACGACTTCACCCGCAGCGCCCAGTACCACTGGCAGCTCCGCCTGCGGCTGAGCGACCAGCAGGGCCACCGGGAGCGGCTGGTGGTCGACTGCCGCAGCGGCGCCCTCAGCCCCAGCCAGGGGCTGGTGGAGCGGGGCTATGCCGGCGCCGTGGCCCGCCGGGCCTGCCGGCTGGCAGGCGAGGGCTGAGGCGAGGCTCGGAGCTGCAGCACCACGCCGCCAATCCGTGGACAATTGCCGTTCCGGTTAGATCCGTCACGGAACGCAGCGGCGCGCTTCGCCATGGTGGCTCCAACGCTCAGCCGGGGCCGACGTGGGTACTTGTCTTTATCGCAACAGCAGCAGCCAGATGGTGATCCTCCGCTGTATCGGCCCCCAGGCTTTCTTCCATGAGAAGGTGATCTTCCCCTTCGAAAACTGGCTGTTCGAGTGCCCGATCGACAGCCGCGTCGACATCTGGACCCATGGTCTTGCCGGGGCCGAACAGGTGGAATCGCTCGAAGCCGAGGACCTGATGCTCGCGCCCGAGGACAGCCCATCCCTCAGCCCCCGCTGAATGGCGCGGACCCTTCAGGGCGGACTCGGTTGAAAGGCCGCTGGCCGATAACCCTGGCGCTCAAGGATCGCCGTGATCGTGCGCCAGGCTTCCGGCTCCAGCCCCCTGCGGCGCGCCAGGATCCAGCCATAGCGACGGTCAGGGCTGCCCACGATCGCCCAGCGATAGGCGGGATCGAGTCCGATGATCCAGTAATCACCCCAGAAGGGTCGCCAGCCCAGCAGATCGACCAGGCTGACCCGCAGCCGGGCATTCGAGAGCGGATCCACCACCCGCGCCACCCCCCGGGCCTGATCAACCCGGCCCCTGGCCCGGCGGCATTGGTTGAGCACCCGCAACCGGCCGTCGGGCTGGAGCCCATACACCGCCAGGCTCTCTCGGACGCACTGCCGCTGGAACCGGTTGGGGATGCGGGCCAGCTCATGCCAGAGACCGACGTAGCGCTCCAGATCGACCGACGCCACCGCCGTGACCGGGCCCGCCCCCACCCCTGGGCCCCCCGCAGCAGCTGGGGCCACCCAACCGGAAGCTTCAGGGGCGGGGGCGGGATCGCCTGCAGCCGCAGGCTGAGGCGCCGCCAGCCCGGCGCCCTGGAGCAGCGCCAGCGCCAGCGCGGCCACGCCCTGGCAGAGCCGCAACCTGGGGGGCTGGCGATCGGAAGCGGGAGTGGCGGAGACCATCGAGGATGCCGGGGCGGCGCTGGCCGCCCCCCTGACAGAGCCGACCCTGTGCCGATGATGCCCCCTCGCCGCCGGCCCTGGCCCGGACCAGCCCGAACCCTGCCATGACCCTCGGCATCCTGGTTCTCTCCGATCAGCTCTCGCTCCGCCAGGCGGCCCTGCTGGCGATGGAGGAGCGCTTCGGGGCGGCGGAAGCCCGGCGCCGCTGCCGGGTGCTGCTGGTGGAGAGCAGCGGCGCTCTGGAGCGCCAGGCCCTGCACCGCCAGCGGCTGGTGCTGCGCTGGAGCGCCCAGCGCCATGTCGCCCTGGAGCTGGCTGAGGCCGGCTGGAGCGTGGACCATCGCCCCGCCGACAGTTTCGCCGCGGCCCTGCAGCAGTGGTGCAGCGAGCACCGGATCGAAGCACTGCACGCCATGGAGCCCGCCGACCGGCCGGTGCGCCAGGCGATCGAACGCTGCCTCGCCAGCTGGGACAGACCCGCCGCGCCTGCAGCGCCGACCCTGGTCTGGCATCTGTCCAACGCCTTCCTCTGGAGCCCCGCTGCCTTCGCCACCTGGGCCCGCGGTCGGCGCCAGCTGCGGATGGAGCACTTCTACCGCGAGGGGCGGCGCCGCTTCGGGGTGCTGATCGAGGGCAGCGGCGCCTCTGCCACGCCCCTGGGCGGCCAGTGGAACTACGACCACGACAACCGCCGCCCGCCGGTCCGGGGGCTGGAGGGACCGCCACCGCTGTGGTTCGAGCCCGATGCGATCACCCGCGCCGTGATCGAGCGGGTGCAGGCGATCGAGATCCGCCGCGCCGCCGCCGGCCTGCAGCCCCTGCCCGGCGAGCTGGAACCCTTCGGCTGGGCCGTCACCCGCCAGCAGGCCGGCCAGGTGCTGGAGCAGTTCATCGCCACCCGCCTGCACGGCTTCGGGCCCTACCAGGACGCCATGGTCAGCGGCCAGCCCACCCTCTGGCATTCGCTGCTCTCCCCCTACATCAACCTCGGCCTGCTCGAGCCGCTTGCCGTGATCCGCCGTCTGGAGCAGGCCGGCCGCCAGTCATGGAGCGCCCCAGACGCGCCCCCCGCCCAAGCTCAGGGCACGAAACCGCCGCGTGGCACCCCGCCACCGGCCCAAGCGCCGCAGCGCGACCCTCCAACCGGCCGCCTCCCCTCCGGCCAGCCAGCGCCAGGCCCCCAGCCAAGCTCCGCCGCCGCCATCCCCCTGGCCAGCCTGGAGGGCGTGATCCGCCAGATCCTCGGCTGGCGTGAATACACCTTCGGCCTCTACCACTGGCTCGGGCCCACCTATCCGGCCAGCAACCACTTCGGCGCCCAGCGCCCCCTTCCCCCCTGGCTGGAGGAGCTGGGCTGCAGCGGCATGGCCTGCATGGACACCGTGCTGAAGGAGCTGCGCGCCAGCGGCTATGCCCACCACATCCAGCGCCTGATGGTGCTGGCCAATTACGGCCTGATCGCCGGGCTCGATCCCCAGGCCCTGACGGACTGGTTCCAGCGCCAGTTCATCGATGGCCACGACTGGGTGATGCAGACCAACGTGATCGGCATGGGCCTGTTCGCCGATGGCGGCGTGCTCGCCAGCAAGCCCTATGCCGCCAGCGGCAACTACATCAACCGGATGAGCACCTACTGCAAGGGCTGCCGCTATGACGTCAAACAACGTCAGGGCCCCCGCGCCTGCCCCTTCAACAGCCTCTACTGGGATTTCCTGGCCCGCCATCGGGAGCTGCTCCGCGCCAACCCGCGCATGGCCTTGGTGATCAAGCAGCTCGATCGCCTGGAGCCGGCGGAGCTCGCCGCCATCCGCGCCGCCGCCGCCGCCCACCTGGGGGAGCCGATCACGACAGCCTCCATGGACAACGAACCCAACCGCCTAGCCTGAGCGGGCAAGCATCCGCCTGATGACCCTGGCCCTGACCTGGCCCCCGGAGGCCTATCTCTGGTTCAAGACCCTCCACATCGTCGGGGTGGTGGTCTGGTTTGCCGGGCTCTTCTACCTGGTCCGGCTGTTCATCTACCACCGCGAGGCCGCCGAGCTGGAGCCGCCCCTGCGGGCCGCCTTCGAGCAGCAATACGCCGTGATGGAACGGCGTCTGGCCAACATCATCACCACCCCCGGCATGGTGGTGGCGGTGGCCATGGCCGCGGGTCTGCTCTCGGTCAATCCCGCCTGGCTGCACCAGGGCTGGATGCACGCCAAGCTGGCCTTCGTGCTGGCGCTGCTGGTATACCACGCCTTCTGCTACCGGCTGATGGGCCAGCTCCAGGCCGGCCGTTGCCTCTGGAGCGGCCGCCAGCTCAGGGCCCTCAACGAGCTCCCCACCCTGCTGCTGGTGGTGGTGGTGATGCTGGTGGTGTTCAAGGACCAGTTCCCCACCGGCGCCGCCACCTGGTTCCTGGTGGCCTTGGTGGTGGCGATGGCGGCCTCGATCCAGTTCTATGCCCGCTGGCGCCGCCTCCGGGCCGAAGGCCTGGCGGCAACGGCCGCCGCCGAGGGCGGAGAGCGCGACCATGCTGCGAGCTGAGGCCAGGGATCACCCCCTGGCGGCGGTGTTGCGCCAGGTGGGCCCGGACAGCTGCCCGGGTCGCCTCAACTTCCACTGCCACTCCACCTGCAGCGATGGCAGCCTGGCGCCGGAGCTGCTGGCCCAGCAGGCCCTGCTGATCGGCCTGGAGCATCTGGCGATCACCGACCACCACACCCTCGCCGCCCACGACCGGATCGCCGCCGCCCTGGAGCGCCACCGGCAGGCCGGCGCGGCGGTTCCGACCCTCTGGCGGGGGGTTGAGATCAGCTGCCTGCTGGAGGGTTGTCTGGTCCATGTGCTCGGCCTCGGCTTCAGCGATGACCACGGCCCCCTGGAGCCCTATCTGCAGGGGGCGGCGGCGGTGGGGCCGGCCCTGCGGGTGGAGGCGGTGCTGAGGGCGATCCGGGCGGCCGGGGGCCTTGCCCTGCTGGCCCACCCGGCCCGCTACCGCCTGCCCCACACCCGCCTGATCGCCGCGGCGGCCGAGATCGGCCTCGATGGCGCCGAAGCCTTTTACGACTACACCATGGGATCCGCCTGGCAGGCGACGCCATTGGTGTGTGAGGCGATCGCGGCGGACCTGGGCAAACGTGGCCTTTTGCTGAGTTGCGGCACCGACACCCACGGTCTGGCCCTTCAAGGCCGCTAGGGTTTGCTGACAGATTTCCTGCAGCCGATGGGTCTGTTCGATCGCCTCCTGGGTTCCCGCGCTTCCGAGAAGGCCAACCAGCCTGCACCGGTCTCCAAACCGAAGCAGGAAGACACCACCTTCTTCCTCGATTCCGACGCTTCCAGCAGCCTCGGCAACGTGGAGTTCATGCGCCGCTCCAACCGCATCCGCCGCACCTTCCCCGGCAATGCCGACAGCCCGGGCAACAAGGAGCTGGTCCTGGAGGTGGCGTCGATGGAGGCCCGCCTTGAGGCCAGCACCCCCGGCCTGGCCGGCGAATCCCTCAACGACGACACGGCGGTGAACCTGACCGGCGGCGTGCCCAAGCCCGTCAAGAAAACCTTCGCCCAGCCCATGACCCAGGCGGAGCTCGACCAGCGCAAGAAGGGAGCTGCCGTGGCGGTCAACGCCCCCGCCGCGGCGCCGGCGGCCCGCAAGGCCAGCGCCGATGCCGGCGCCAGCCAGCCCGGCAGCAGCCAACCGGGCGGCAAGCCGGGCGACATCAACCCCTTCAAGGCCATGGCCAGGGACCTGCAGGCCTGAACCGGGCCCGCCCGGGCCATCGCTCCACTCAGGCGCTCCATTCAGACCGACTCGATCAGGGCCTCGCTTTCCAGCACCAGGCCCTTGAGCCGGTCAATCTCGTCGTCGGCCGGGTCCTGCCACAGACCCCGATGGTGCGCCTCCAGAAGCCGCTCGGCCATGTCCCGCAGGGCCCAGGGGTTGCTGCGGCGCAGAAAGTCCAGCACCGCCTCTGAGGCCAGCCAGGTTCGGCTCAGGGCGCCGTAGCTCCAGTCGGGCACCCGGCCGGTGCTGGCGTCATAGGCGAACAGGTAGTCGAGGCTGGCCGCCATTTCGAAGCCGCCCTTGTAGCCGTGGCCAGCCATCGCCTCGATCCAGCGGGGATTGAGCAGCCGCGAACGGATCACCTTGTCAAACTCCCGTTCCAGGCGATGCAGCCGCGGCCGGGCCTGGCGCGAATGGTCCCCGAACCACAGGGCCGGGGCCTGCCCCCGCTGGCGCTCCACCGCGGCGCTCAGCCCGCCCTGGAACTGGTAGTAATCATCGGAATCGAGCAGATCATGCTCACGGTTGTCCTGGTTGTGGAGCACCACCTCCACCGCCGCCAGCCGCCGCTCCAGACCCTCCCGATCCTGGTGCCCCTGCAGATCGCCGGCCCCACCCCCGGCCGCCATGGCTTCGCCGTCGTAGCGCCACTGGCTCCAGCCCATGTAGGCCTCGGCCAGATCGGCCCGCTCCTCCCACTGGCCGCTGTCGATCAGCCCCTGGAGGCCTGCCCCGTAGGCCCCAGGCGCCGATCCCCACACCCGCCCCCAGCGCCCCTCCCGGGCGGCGGCGGCGGCCAGGGGGTTGGCGGCACCCTCCTCGGCCAGGGCGGCCACCAACCGCGTGGCCCGGTTGAACCAGCCCACCAGCTGGGGGAAGGCATCGCGAAACAGGCCCGAGATGCGCAGGGTCACATCCACCCGCGGACGCCCCAGGGCCGCCAGGGGGATCACCTCCACCTCCACCAGCCGCCGCGTCGGCCCATCCCACACCGGCCGCACCCCCATCAGGGCCAGGGCCTGGGCGATGTCCTCGCCGCCGTTGCGCATCGTCGCCGTGCCCCACACCGAGAGCGCCAGGCAACGCAGATCCTCACCCTGCTCGAGCCGGTGCAGATCCAGCAGCAGCTCGGCGCTGCGCCGGCCCAGATCCCAGGCCGCCTCCGTCGGGAGACCCCGCAGGTCAACGCTGTAGAAGTTGCGCCCGGTGGGGAGCAGATCCGGTCGGCCGCGGCTGGGGGCCCCGGAGGGTCCGGCGGCGATCCGACCGCCCTCCAGGCCCGTCAGGAAGGCCCGCCGTTCCGCCTCGCCGCAGAGCAGCAGGCGGGGCAGCACGTCCAGGCGCAGGTGCTCCAGGGCCGCTGCGGTGGCCGGGCCCGGCGGCGGCTCGCTGGCCGCCCCAGCGCCCGGCGGGCCAGCGTCGGGCTCCGGACCGCCGGCGGAACCATCCGACCCGCAGCCGGCCGTGCCGCACGCCCCCGCCAGCACCAGGGGCCGCAGCAACGCCAGGGCCCGTTCCTCCAGCAGGGCCACCCCATCCCCCACCCGCCTCAGGGTCGACGGATTGCCATGGCCGGGCAGGTCGAGCCGCAGCCGATCCGCCTCCAGCAGCGGCCCCTCCTCCGGATCGGCCCAGGGATCGCACTCCAGGCCCAGGTCGCGGGCGATCGCCTGGGTCAGGCCCGGACGTCCCCCCTGGGGCGCCCGGGCCAGGCAGAGCAGCAGCTCGGTGAGCAGCGGCTGCTCGGGCAGTTGGCCGAAGCTGTGGAGGCCGAGGCGGATCTGGGCCTCCTTGAGCTCGCAGAGGTAGCCATCGGCCGCATCCAGCCGCGCCTCCAGATCGGCAACGCCGCTGGCCACCGGCAGATCCAGCTGCGCCAGCTGCTCCGCCAACCGCTGTCGCAACACCCCGGCCCGCTCGCCGCCGAGCTGCACCGCCTCCCAGTACTCATCCAGCAGCGCCTCCAGGGCCCGCAGCGGGCCGTGCAGCCCGGCCCGGCCCAGGGGCGGGGTGAGGTGGTCGATGATCACCGCCTGGGCCCGGCGCTTGGCCTGGCTGCCCTCGCCGGGGTCGTTGACGATGAACGGGTAGAGATGGGGCACCGGCCCCAGGGCCCACTCCGGGAAGCAGTCGGCGGAAAGGCCCACACCCTTGCCCGGCAGCCATTCGAGATTGCCGTGCTTGCCCACATGCACCACCGCATCGGCGGCGAAGCTCTGCCGCAGCCACAGGTACTGGGCCAGGTAGGCGTGGGTGGGGGGCAGGTCGGGGTTGTGGTAGTTGAGCGAGGGGTCGCGGTCGTAGCCCCGCTCCGGCTGGATCACCACCACCACGTTGCCGAAGCGCAGCCCCCGCACCGGGAAGGCCGGCCCGTCGGGGCCCGCCTCCAATCCGGCATCGGCCTCCGGACCGTTCCAGAGCCGCTCCAGGCGCTGGCGGCCCTCGCCGGGCAGGGCGTCGTACCAGCGCTGATAGGTGGCCAGCGGCAGGTGGCAGAGGGGCGGGCGGTGGCTGCTGCCGGGATCGTTGCTGCGGCCCTCGAGCAGCCGGTGGATCAAGGCGTCGCCGTTCTCCGGTAGCGGCGCGGTGCCGAGGTCGTAGCCCGCCTCCGCCAGCCAGCGCAGCATCGCCACGGTGCTGGCCGGGGTGTCGAGACCGACGCCATTGGCCAGGCGGCTGTCACGGGTGGGGTAGTTGGCGAGCACCAGGGCCAGCCGCCGCTGCCGGGCCGGGGTGCGGCGCAGGCTGATCCAGGCCCGGCACAACGCCACGATCCAGGCGAGCCGCTCCGGCTCCGGCCGCAGCTGCTGCAGGGCCGTGGCCAGGCTCGTGCTGGCCTCCACCAGCTCCTTGAAGGCGCCCACCCGGGTGCCGATCCGACCATCCAGCTCCGGCAGGGCCACCTGCAGGCTGAGGTCGAGGGGCCCCAGGCCGATCGCGCTGCTCTGCCAGTCGCTGCAGGAGCGGCCGCTGCAGAGCATCTGCAGCACCGGCACCCCGAGCTGATCCCACAGGGGCGCGCCCAGGCCAGCCTCCTCGAACTGCACCGAGGCGAAGCCGGTGCCACAGAGCACCGCATCGACCCGCTCCCGCCCCAGCAGATCGCCCACCCCCTGCTGCACCGCCGGATCCCGCAGGCTGCTCACCCAGAGCCCGCGGGGACAGAGACCCTGCTCCCGCAGCTCGGCCAGGCAGGCCTCCATCAGGGCGGTGTCGCCGGCCTGCAGCAGGGCGCGATACAGAATCACCCCCACCCTGGGGCCCGGTTCCTGGCGCCAGTCGTGGGGCAGGGGATCGGGGGCGGGGGCGGGCTTGGGGGGCACTGGGCTCTCGCCCCGCAGCAGGGACGCCAGCACCACCAGCACCGCCTCCAGGTTGGCCGGCCCTCCCTGGCGCAGGCATCCCCCCAGGGCGATCGCCAGCTCGGGCGGCACCGTTCCCAGGCGGGCCAGCTCCTCGTCGTGCTCGGCGGTGCCGGCCACCAGCAGCAGCTGGCGGCGGCCCCCCCGGGGATCCGGTTCCTCGGCCCAGGCCCGCAGCTGCTCGATCCCGTACGACCAATGGCCCCGGCCCCCCAGCAACCGCACCAGCACCACCCGGGCCTGGGGCAGGGTGGTGGCGCGGTAGTGGTCGATCACCGCCGGGTGGGCCAGGGCCGCCAGGTTCAGGGCCCGCAGCTCCACCGGCAGCAACCCGGGCCGCTGCCGCAACAGCGCCGCCACCGCCACCAGGTCCGTGTCGGCGCTGCTGAGCAGCAGCACCGGGGCCGGCGGCTGCTCCACATAGGCCACGCTCCGGCCATCGCCGCCGGGGCCATCGGCCAGGCCCGGTATCGCCGCCAGTCTGTGCATGGCCCCATCCTGCTGGGTGCGGTGAGAAGATCGCAGCGCCTGCAACCGCCACCATGCATCAATTCCTCCCCTATGCCTGGTTCGGCGGAGCCTGCGTCCCCTTTGCCGAGGCCACCCTCTCGGTGGCCACCCATGCGCTCCACTACGGCACCGGCGCCTTCGGGGGCATGCGCGGCCTGCCCAACCCGGACGACCCGGACGAGGTGCTGCTGTTCCGCGCCGATCGCCACGCCCGCCGGCTCACCCAGAGCGCCCGACTGCTGCTCACCGAGCTCAGCGAGGAGACGGTGCACGGCGCCATCCACGCCTTCCTGCAGGCCAACCGGCCCCGCAAGCCCTTCTATCTGCGACCCTTCATCTACACCTGCGGCCTCGGCATCTCGCCACGGTTGCACGATGTCGAGACCGACTTCCTGATCTACGGCATCGAGATGGGCGATTACCTCTCGCCCGAGGGTGTGAGCTGTCGCTTCAGCAGCTGGACCCGCCAGGAGGACCGCTCCCTGCCGCTGCGGGGCAAGATCAGCGGCGCTTACATCACCAGTTCCCTGGCCAAGACGGAAGCGGTGAAGAGCGGCTTCGACGAAGCCCTGCTGCTCAACAGCCGCGGCAAGGTGAGCGAGGCGAGCGGCATGAATCTGTTCATCGTGCGCGATGGAGTGCTGATCACGCCATCGGTCGACCAGGACATCCTTGAGGGCATCACCCGGGCCAGCATCCTCGAACTGGCCCGAGCCATGGACATCCCCGTGCTGGAGCGGCCGGTCGACAAGACCGAGCTGTTCGTGGCCGATGAGGTCTTCCTCAGCGGCACCGCCGCCAGGGTGACCCCGGTCCGGCGCCTGGAAACCACCGATCTGCCCACCCACCGCCCGGTCATGGAGGGGCTGAGAGACCGTCTGACAACGATCACACTGGGCCGCGATCCCGACTATGAGCATTGGGTGACCCGTATCCGCCTCGCATCCTGATGACCGCCACCGCCACCAGCACCGGCCGGGTCGGTTTCCTGGAACGACTGCACGACCCCTCCAGGCCGGTGCTCGTGTTCGATGGCGCCACTGGCACCTCCCTGCAACAGATGAACCTCACCGCCGAGGACTTCGGCGGAGCGGCCCTGGAGGGCTGCAACGAGAACCTGGTGTTCACCAGGCCCGACGCGGTCCAGGCGGTCCATCGCCAGTTCCTGGAGGTGGGGGCCGATGTGATCGAGACCGATACCTTCGGCGCCGCCTCGATCGTGCTCGCCGAATACGACCTGCAGGATCAGGCCTACGCGATCAACAAGCGCGCTGCTGAGCTGGCCCGTGAGATGGCCGATGCGTTCTCCAGCCCCGAGAAACCGCGATTCGTGGCTGGATCGATGGGTCCCACCACCAAGCTGCCCACGCTCGGCCACATCGATTTCGACACGATGAAGGCCTCCTTCCGCGAGCAGGCCGCCGGCCTGCTGGCCGGCGATGTCGATCTGTTCATCGTCGAGACCTGCCAGGACGTGCTGCAGATCAAAGCGGCATTGCAGGGCATCGAGGAGGCCTTCACCGCCGCCGGTCAGCGCCGGCCCCTGATGGTCAGCGTCACCATGGAAACCACTGGCACGATGCTGGTGGGCTCCGACATCGCGGCGGTGGTGGCGATCCTGGAGCCCTTCCGCATCGATGTGCTCGGCCTCAACTGCGCCACCGGCCCGGAGCAGATGAAGGAGCACATGCGCTATCTCAGTGCCCACAGCCCCTTCGTGGTGAGCTGCATCCCCAACGCCGGCCTGCCGGAGAACATCGGCGGCGTCGCGCACTACCGGCTGACGCCGTTGGAAATGAAGATGCAACTCCTGCACTTCGTTGAGGACCTCGGTGTTCAGGTGATCGGCGGCTGCTGCGGCACCACCCCGGCCCACATCGGCGCCCTGGCCGAACTGGCCGCCGAACTCCATCCCGCCACCCGGCCGGTGCGCGGTGCTGGCAGCGCCAGCCCGCTGGCAGCCGAGGGACCGCGACCATCGCTGCGCTACGAGCCTGCGGCCGCCTCGATCTACGGGATCACGCCCTACCACCAGGACAATTCCTTCCTGATCATTGGCGAACGGCTCATCGCCAGTGGCTCCAAGAAGGTGCGCGAACTTCTGGCCGACGAGGACTGGGATGGCCTGGTGGCCGTGGGCCGCAACCAGGTCAAGGAGAACGCCCACGTCCTCGATGTGAACGTTGATTATGTCGGCCGCGATGGTGAGCGCGACATGAAGGAATTGGTCAGTCGGCTGGTGACGAATGTCAACCTGCCGCTGATGCTCGATTCCACTGAATGGCAGAAGATGGAGGCCGGTCTGAAGGTGGCCGGTGGCAAATGCATCCTCAACTCCACCAATTACGAAGATGGCGACGAGCGGTTCTTCCGCGTCCTTGAACTGGCCCGCGCCTACGGCGCCGGTGTGGTGATCGGCACGATCGATGAGGAGGGAATGGCCCGCAGCGCCGAACGCAAATTCGCGATCGCCCAGCGCGCCTATCGCGATGCCCTGGAATTCGGCATCCCTGCCCACGAAATCTTCTACGACCCCCTCGCCCTGCCGATCTCCACCGGCATCGAAGAAGATCGCCTCAACGGAGCCGCCACGGTTGAAGCGATCCGTCGGATCCGCAGCGAGCTGCCGGGGGTGCATGTGGTGCTCGGGGTCAGCAACGTCAGCTTCGGCCTCTCGCCGGCGGCGCGGATCGTGCTCAATTCCGTCTTCCTCCACGACTGCTGCCAGGCCGGCATGGATGCGGCCATCGTCAGCCCGGCCAAGATCCTGCCGCTCGTCAAGATCAGCGAGGAGCACCAGCAGGTCTGCCGTGATCTGATCTACGACCGTCGCCGCTTCGAGAACGGCATCTGCAGCTACGACCCCCTGACGGCCCTGACCACCCTGTTCGAAGGGGTGTCGGCCAAGGAAGCCAGGGCCTCGGGCCCCTCCCTGGCCGATCTGCCGGTGGAGGAGCGGTTGAAGCAGCACATCATCGATGGCGAGCGGATCGGCCTGGAAACCGCCCTGGCCGAGGCCCTGACCAGCTATCCACCGCTGCAGATCATCAACACCTTCCTTCTCGATGGCATGAAGGTGGTGGGGGATCTATTCGGCTCGGGACAGATGCAATTGCCATTCGTGCTGCAGAGTGCCGAAACAATGAAGGCCGCCGTAGCCTTCCTTGAGCCGCACATGGAGAGGCAGGAGAATGGCGAGGCCAGCGCCGGCAAAGGTAAGTTTCTGATTGCCACCGTCAAAGGTGACGTTCACGACATCGGCAAGAATCTGGTCGATATCATTCTCACCAACAATGGCTATCAGGTGATCAACCTCGGCATCAAGCAGAGCGTCGAGGCGATCATCGAAGCCCAACAGCTGCATCAAGCCGACTGCATCGCCATGAGCGGACTTCTGGTCAAGTCCACGGCATTCATGAAGGAAAACCTGGTCAGTTTCAACCAGGCTGGCATCCGCGTGCCCGTGATCCTAGGGGGTGCCGCCCTCACCCCCCGCTTCGTGCATGGCGATTGCCGCCAGGCCTACGAGGGCCAGGTGATCTACGGCCGCGATGCCTTCGCGGACCTGCGCTTCATGGATGGCCTGATGGAGGCCAAGGCCGCCGGTCGCTGGGACGACCGCCTCGGCTTCCTCGATGGCGCCCCGGAGGGCCTGGGGCTGGCCGCCGCCGACAACGGCGATGCTGCCACGGGCGAGGGCGCCGCGGCCCCGGAGACCGCGAGCGAGACCGAGGCCGCGGCCGCGACGAGCACCGCCCCGCCGGCCAGCGACCACCGCTCCGACGCGGTTGCCCCCGAACCTGCTCCCACGCCCCCCTTCTGGGGCTCCCTGGTGCTTGATGAAGGCGCGATCGACCTGGAGGAGGTGTTTGCCTACCTCGATCGCCAGGCCCTCTTCGCCGGCCAATGGCAGCTGCGCAAGGCCCAGCAGCAGAGCCGCGAGGATTACGACGCCATGCTCGCCGCCAAGGCCGAGCCGGTGCTCGCGGAATGGAAGCAGCGCTGCCTCGCCGAGGGTCTGCTGACACCGCGGGTGGCCTACGGCTATTTCCCCTGCGGCCGGCAAGGCAATGCGGTGCTGGTGTTCGATCCGACCGGGATGGAGCCCCAGGCGCCGCTGGCGCAGGCCCGGGGCCTGCTCGGCCGCTTCGAGCTTCCCCGCCAGCGGGGCGGCAATCGCTATTGCATCGCCGACTTCTACAACGATCTCGAGCCCGCCAGCACCGGCCCTGGCCGCCCCAGCGATGTGCTGCCGATGCAGGCGGTGACCATGGGTGAGACGGCCACCCAGTTCGCCCGTGAGCTGTTCAGCGCCGACCGCTACAGCGACTACCTCTACTTCCACGGGCTGGCGGTGCAGATGGCCGAGGCCCTCGCCGAGTGGGTGCATGCCCGCATCCGCCGCGAGCTGGGCTGGCCCGACCCCGACACCATGGCGCTGCGGGACGTGCTGGCCCAGCGCTACCGGGGCAGCCGCTACTCCTTCGGGTATCCGGCCTGTCCCAATGTGGCTGACTCCCGCCAGCAGCTGGCCTGGCTCGGCGCCGACCGCATCGGCCTGCGGATGGATGAGAGCGATCAGCTCGAGCCGGAGCAGAGCACCACGGCCCTGGTGGCCCTCCACAGCCGGGCCCGTTACTTCAGCGCCTGAGCGGCGGGGCCTCCCAGCAGCGGCGGCCCCGCCTGCCATGGCAGGCTCTTGGCTTTCCCCCAGACCCCCATGGCGATTGCCGGACCCTCAGGCGTCGATGACGCCATCGCCGCAGGCCTCGATCTCGACGGCACCCCGCTTCCCGAGCCGATGCTCGCCCTCTACAACGAGGTGATGGCCCTGGAGAACGCACGCGCCCGCAGCGGTGTGAAGAAATCGATGCGCAACCGCATCGTGCGCACCGGCGCCAAGCACTTCGACCAGGCCACCCTCGACGCCCGGCTGCAACAGGCTGGCTGGGATGGACTCAAAGACAAGGAGGTGGCGTTCTTCTACGGCTGACCCCGATTGCGGCCGACATCCGGTCCGCTGCGGTTCCCGCCACAAGGAACCCCAGCGGATCAGCGGCGGATCAGGAGCAGAGCTGTTCGAGGGAATCGATCACCTCCTGCTGGAAGTCTTCCAGATCGTCGGAGTCGCTCAGGTCCATGCCTTCGCCGGCGGCGTTCTGGCAGAGCTCCTGGAAGTGAAACGCCCCTTCGCCATGGGCAAGGAACTCCATGGCGGAGGGTTCACCACTTTCCTTGTAGGCGTCGCAGAGGGCCAGAAAGGCCGCATCCTCGGTGAAATCCCAGCTCATGAAGGGCGCGCGCGCGGACGGAGGTCAGGTTGGATGAAAGACCTTTAACGCCTACCCCCCGGAATCCGTCAACTCCCCGTCAGCTTTTTGTGCCCTTTTCTTGCAGACTCCCCAGCCCCCATCGCCTCCGCCACCATGTCCTCTGCCCCGGATCAGCCCGCTCCCATGGAGGCCACAGGCGTCACAGCCCGCAATGTGCTGGGCGGCCCACTCCAGGTCTGCAGCTGCGCTCCGCTCACCGGCTGGTTCCGGACCGGCTACTGCCAGACCGATCCAGCCGACCTGGGGCGCCACACGGTCTGCTGCGTGGTCAACGAGGCCTTCCTCAGCTACACCCGCGCCCAGGGCAATGACCTCAGCACCCCGGCGCCCGCCTGGGGCTTTCCGGGACTCCGCCCCGGCGATGCCTGGTGCATCTGCGCCAGCCGCTGGCTGGAGGCCTACGAAGACGGCATGGCGCCACCGGTGCGGCTGGAGGCCTGCGACCAGAGCACCCTGGAGGTGATTCCCCTGGAGCTCCTGGAGCGCCACGCCGCGCCCTGAGGCGCCTCCCCCCTCACCAGGGAATCGGCTGACCATCCCAGGCGAGAAAGGCTCCGCTGCGCTCCGGGGTCTGGCCGTCGAGCACCCGCAGCAGCTGCAGCGCCGCCCGCTCGGGGCTGAACAGACGCTCCGCCGGCACACCAGCGCGGAACGGCTCCGACAGGCCGGTGGCGGTGGTGCCGGGGTGGAGCAGGGTCACGGTGGCCAGGGGCAACCGCCGCCGCCACTCCAGGGCCAGGGTTCGGAGCAGCTGGTTCTGGGCCGCCTTGGCGGCCCGGTAGGCGTACCACCCGCCAAGGCGGTTGTCGCCGATGCTGCCCACCCGCGCCGACAGACAGGCGAAGTGAACCGGTTGATCGCGGGGCAGCAGGGGCTCCAGGGCCTGGGCCAGCAGCAGCGGCCCGAAGGCGTTCACCGCAAAGCTGCGCTCCAGGGCCTGCCGCCGCACCTGGGCCAGGCGCTTCTCAGGCTGCAGATCCGGACCGTGGAGCAGGCCGGCCGTGCAGACCACCAGACGCAAGGGCCGAAGCCGGGGGCCCTGGTCCGCCACGAACGCCGCCAGGCTGGCGTCGCTGCAGAGGTCAAGGCGATGGTCGCCGCGGCTGGGGCCGGCGCTGTGCACCTCCAATCCCGGGGCGAACGGCCCGAGGGCATCGACCAGGGCCTGGCCGATGCCGCCCAGCCCGACCACCAGCCCATGGCCGGTCCATTGGCTCAGGGAGCTGGTTGGGGAGGGGGTCACCGGGCTGCGGCAGATGGCGCATGATGGCAGTTCCACCATGAGCAACGGCCCGGCGGCCTTTCGCCAATGGCATCGGAGGGAGCATGGCGCTGCGCATCAGCCTGATCGGCCGGGGCGCCTGGGGAAGCACGCTGGAGAGGCTCTGGAGGGAGCGGGGTCACGCGCTGCGCACCTGGTCGCGACGGGATGGGGGAGACCCCCGGGAGCTTCTCGACGGTTGCGATCTGGTGGTCGTGGCCGTATCGATGGCGGCGGTTGCCGACCTGTCCCGCGCCCTGGCCCCCCACTGGCCTGAGGATCTGCCCCTGCTCAGCTGCAGCAAGGGGGTCGATCCCGACGGCCTCTGCACCGCCAGCCAGCTCTGGCTGCGGGAGCTGGGTGAACGTCCCGTGGCGGTGCTGAGCGGCCCCAACCTGGCCGACGAACTCGATCGCGGCCTGCCGGCAGCCAGCGTGATCGCGTCCCGCAGCTCCGAGCTGGCCTCCTGGCTGCAGGCGGAGCTGCGCACGGCCAACCTGAGGCTCTACACCAACAGCGACCCGATCGGCACCGAAGCAGCGGGGGCCCTGAAGAACGTGATCGCCCTGGCCGCCGGTGTCAGCGACGGGCTGGGGCTGGGCGCCAATGCCCGGGCCTCCCTGCTCTGCCGGGGCCTGGCCGAGATCGGTGTGGTCCTGGAGGCCCTCGGGGGCCAGAGCGCCACCCTCTACGGCCTGGCGGGCCTGGGGGACCTGCTGGCGACCGCCACGAGCAGCCTCAGCCGCAACCAGCGCTGCGGCTCCCTGCTGGCCGCCGGCCTCGACGAGGCGGAGGCGCTGGCCAGGATCGGGGCCACCGTGGAGGGTCCACGCACGGCCCGGGCCACCCTGACCCTGGCCCGGCAGCGGGGGTTGCGGCTGCCGATCTGCGAACAGGTGGTGCTGCTGCTCGATCGCCGCGTCGATGCCAGGGGGGCGGTGCGGGCCCTGATGGATCGGGATCCACGACCGGAGATCGGCGATGGCCTCTGATCCGGGCGGCCTGCCGGCGGTGCTGGTGGAGGCCTTCAGCAGCAGCGCCGGTGCGGGCAATGGCGCCGCGGTGGTGCTCCTGCGCGCACCGATGCAGGCCGCCTGGATGCAGCGGATCGCCCGCAGCCTGGCCCAGTCGGAAACCGCCTTTCTGCTCGAGGCGGAACAGGGATGGCTGCTGCGCTGGTTCACCCCCAGCTGCGAGGTCAAGCTCTGCGGTCACGCCACCCTGGCCGCCCTGCTCGCCCTGGGCCACTGGGGTCGGCTGCGGCCTGGGGAGGGCACGGGTTTCCACACCCGCAGCGGCGTGCTGGAGGTGGCCCTCGAACCGCTCCGCCCCGGCTGGGGGTCGCTGCTGCTGCCCTCGCCCGGGCTGGTCCCCCAGCCCCCTCCGCCACCGCTGCGGGCCCTGCTGGAGCGCCACGGGCTGGGGGAAGCCGAGGGCTTCTGGACATCATCCGCCCTGGGTTACAGCGTCGCCCTGCTGTCGCCCACGGCCCAGCTGGAAGCCATGGCCGTTCCGGCTGCCGAACTGGAGGGCCCCCTGCGCCTTGGTCTGGTGCTGATGCAGTCCCTGCAGGCCGGCAGCGAAGGGCACCGAGCCGCGGGTCCCCGAAACCCGGAGCCCCGGAGCGAGGCTCTCCCGGCCACGGCAGCGCAGGCCAGGGCCAGCCAGGCCGTGGGGGCCAGCGGCCCCGTCCCACCGTCGCTGGCGGGCGAAGCGGCGGATTACCAGCTGCGCTTCTTTGCCCCTGGACTCGGCATCGCCGAGGATCCGGTCACCGGCTCGGCCCACGCCCTGGTGGCGCCCTGGTGGCACCAGCGGCTGGGGCGAGCCCGGGTGGTGGGCTGGCAATGTTCCGACCGTCCGGGGGGGATGGTCTGTGAGGCCGCATCCTCCGGCATGATCCGCCTATTCGGATCCGGGCATCTCCTATGGGATGGAATCCTGCGCAGCGGATCGGACGCACCAGCCGCTCCGGCCTGCGACGGCTACGACGGGGAGGCCAGCGGTTCCGCGGAGCTCTTGAGCGCCTGGCGCACAGCGACCCACTGCGGGTGATCCAGCTGATCCGACGGCACCCGGTGCTGATCAGCGCCCCCCTGGCGGCCCTGGCGGTCGGGGCCGGCGTCGGCGCCCAGGCCCTGCTCCGCCCCGGCATCCGGCCGGCGGATCGCGACCTCCTCGACGCCCTGATCGCCACCCCCCAGGCCCCAGCCACGGTCAGCACCGCCACCCCGCCGGCCTCCCCATCCCTGGCGACCCCCGCGGCGGCCACGCCGCCCCAGATCCAGGCCCACCGGGCCGAAGCGGCCCCAGCCCGGCAGGGTGCCCTGGCGGAGCCGGACCAGGGTCCGGCCGTGGCCCTGGAGATCCGGGTAGCCCTGCTGAAGCTGCCCGCCAATCCAGGCTTCGGGGCCACCGGCTCCTGGCGGCTGGTCGACAGGGATGGGCGCCTGCTGCGCCAGGGCTCAGCCCAGGAGCGCCCCGATCCCACCCCGTTCCTGGCCCAGACCTCGGAGGTGTGGCTCGAACCTGGCCCCGGCTCGACCCTGCTCAGTGGCGATCGCGCCTACGAGGGGCGGTTCCGCATCCTGCGGGCCGCTGCCGGCGTGCAGGTGATCAACCACCTGCCCCTGGAAACCTACGTGGCTTCGGTGGTCGGCGGCGAGATGCCCAGCTCCTGGAACCGGGAGGCCCTGCGCGCCCAGGCCGTGGCCGCCCGCTCCTACGCCCTGGCCCACATGGCCCGCCCCGCCGACAGTCAGTGGCATCTGGGGGACACCACCCGCTGGCAGAACTACGAGGGCCTGAGCAGCATCAGCAGCGCCACCCGCGAGGCCACCGCCAGCACCCATGGGGTGATCCTCAGCTATCAGGGCGGCATCGTCGAGAGCCTCTACGCCGCCACCCAGCAGATCGTGGAGGAGGCCCACGGCCACCTCGGCGCCAGCATGAGCCAGACCGGAGCCCAGCAGCTGGCGGAACAGGGCCTGCGCTACAACGAGATTCTCGGCCGTTACTACCAGGGGGCCTCCCTGGCCCGCCTCCAGGCCGGTGCGGGCTGAGCACTGGCTGGGGCAGGCCGGCCTGGTGTCCCAGGCGGCCCTGGGCTGCGCCGCCCTGGTGCCGCTTGAAACCCGTGTCCTGACGCCGCCGGGCCTCGAACCGTTTGTGCTGCGCCAGCTGGTCTCGCGCACCCCCCGCCACCTTCTCGCCGAGGGGCCGAAGCCCAATCCCTTCCTCCCCTGGGACCGCCCCCTGCAGGTGGGCCTGCTGGGCGACAGCCACGTGTTGCTGCTCAACAAATACCCGGTGCAGCCCAACCACCTGCTGGTGATCAGCCAGACCTGGAAGCCCCAGGACGGCTGGTTGGAGGCCGCCGACTGGAGCGCGGTGGCGACCGTGGCGGCGGACACCGGCGGGCTGTGGTTTTTCAACAGCGGGGCCAGCGCCGGCGCCAGCCAGCCCCATCGCCACCTGCAGGTGCTGCCCCGCCGCCCGTGGGAGAGCAGCTGCCCCCTCGCTCCCCTGCTGGAAACCCAGTTGCGGGGGGAAGCCCAGCCCTGGCCCTGGGCCTACCGGCTCAGCCCGCGCCTCGATCCCCGTGCGGGCAGCGACCTGGCGGAGCTCTACCGACTCCATGCCGCCGACCTTGGCCTGGGCACCCCGGACAGCGACGGACGCCCCCGCCATCCCTACAACCTGCTGTTCGACGATCGCTGGTTTCTGACGGTGCGCCGACGGCGGGAGCATGAGGCCGGATTCAGCATCAATGCCCTCGGGTTCGCCGGTTTCCTGCTGAGCACCGAGCGCTCCGATCGGAGCTGGCTGGAGCGGAACGGCCCCTGGGCCCTGCTGGCCGCCGTGGCAGCGGATGGTGAAGGGAGGATCCTCGCGGCTGGCTGAGCGCCGTGGAGCCCTGGCGGGGTGCGGGCGGCAAAAGGGCTTCGAACCGGGGCTGACAGCGGGATTCCGTGCTTTCACGGTTGCGCAGACCAGGGCTCCGAACGCTTTCTGAAGAGGGGACGCGGCCCAGAGCCGTTGACCCCAACCGGCCAAGGCGATGCCCCCAGGGCTGCTTCCGCCCGAGCCGGTTTCTCCAACACCCTTTCCATCCACTCCTAATCCGCCGCTCACCATGGTCAGCACGACCCGAGGGACCACCCGCACGGCCACCGTCCCAGCCCCTGCCCCTGCCCCCTTGGCCCACGCCGCCGCCCCTGCCACCAGCACGGGCCCCTCCGGCCTGAGCCGGAGGCTGCGCCGCCGCACCGCCCTGGAGCGCCGCAACTGGCTCGTGGAGGGCCACCGCGCCCTGGTACGCCCCCTGGCCGTGCACTACTGCCGCTGCAGCCCCGAGCCCCTGGACGACCTGATCCAGGTGGGCATGCTGGGGCTGATCAGGGCCGCCGAACGCTTCGAGCGCAGCCAGGGCACGCCGTTCGAGGCCTTTGCCCGACCCCACATCCGCGGGGCGATCCTGCACCATCTGCGCGACTGCGCCCCGGCGGTGCGCCTGCCCCGACGCCAGGCGGAACTGCAGCAGAAGCTCCTGCGGCTCCAGCGGCAACGGCTCCAGACCTCACCCAGCACGCTCAGCACGGAGCTGAAGGCCCTGGGCATCGACAGGGAGGAGGCCGGGTTGCTGCTCCGCCAGCGGCGGCTCAACCGACCGGTGGCCCTGCTGCCGGACCATGAGGAGGTGATCGCCTGCCCACCCGGCGATCGGGACGGAACCGGGGCCCGGCCACAGCGGGGAGCTGCGGCCGTGGTGCTGCTGGCGGGCCTGGAGCCCCGGGAGCGACAGGTGATTGAGCAGGTGGTGCTGGCTGGGCAGAGCTACAGGGCGGTGGCCAAAGCGCTGAAGGTGAGCCCGATGACGGTGCAGCGGCTGCTGCATCGAGGGCTCGACCGCCTGCGCCATCGGCTCGATGCTGGCTGGGCCCGAAGCGGTGATGCCTCAGTCGACGGAACCGGGGGTGTCGCGGGCGATCTGCTTCTCCAGGGTGCTGATGGCCGCGTCCAGGGCCGCCAGACGCCGTTCGGTGGCATCACGCCAGGCGGTGAGCAGGCGGAGCTTGTGGGCCTGATGCTGGCTCCAGGCCGTGCGGGAATCAAAGGCCGCGCCGCAACTGAAGGGGAACACGGGATGGAACCGGCGAACAGGGTTCGGTTCTAGCCAGGGCGCCCCCTCCACCGGGGCTGCCGAGCCAAGCGGATCACCACCCCGAAAGGACCCAGTCGAGGCGATGCCGTTGCAGAATCCAGCATCCCTGACGCCCATGGGTGTCAGAGGCCAGGTCTTGCCAACAGCCTGCCTGAGCCGATCGCGCCAGCCCCTCCCCTTCCCGCCGTGCCCCAGGCCCACCGCAGATCCCCATGGGGCTGGTCCCTGGCCCTCGGGGCCGCCTGGCTAGTGCTCCTGCCAGCGGCGGCCAGGGCCGAGGTTGCCCTGCTCGGCGGCATGACCGCCCGACCGATGCAGGGTCAGTTCAACCGGGTGCCGGTGCTCCACTCCAACCAGCCCGAGGAGGTCCACGGGCCCGGCATCCTGATCGACACCAGCGAGGGTTCGGCCCTGGCGGCCGAGACCGGTGAGCTGCTTCCAAACGCCACGTACCGCTTCGAGGGCCCCTTCGGCCTTCACCTCCACCACAAATACGCGGCCCCTGCCGCTGAGGTGTTCGTGGCGGCCGGAGAACGGCGGGAGCTCTACTTGGCCACCGTGCTCAGCAATCCGGGCAACAGGCCGGTGCGCATCACTCTCGAGAGCGGCGCCGTGCGCAACAGTTTCGAGGCGCCCTACCTGGGAGACAACCTGATGGGGGTCAAGCCCCTCGGCCCACGCCCCTGGAACACGGGCCCCGGCGATGCCACCGCCGTCCAGCTGCTGCGAGGACGGCTCGATGGACGCCTCAGCGAGGCGGTGGTGATCCCGCCCCAGGAACGGGTCGTGCTCTTCACCACCAAGCTGCCGGCCCTCGGTGTGGCCAATGCCCTGCTCAAGGGCCGCAGCGACGGCCCGTTCACGATGGCCGTGGTGGCGGCGCCCTCCCCGGGGGATCCGGCCACTGTGCTGGCCACGCTCGATGGCCGCCGCCTGGCGCCGGGCCGCACCTACCTGCAGCAGCTCGACGCCATCCAGACCCGCTCGGTGTTCTCCAGGGTCGGCGGAGTGGCCCTGGGGGACGCCTACAGCGCCAGGCTCAGCCACGACCTCGAACGCTCTGGCCCCCTGCACGTTCCGCTGACCAGCACCGTGCGCACCGAGTTCGGCAGCGGCGAGGTGCAGGTCAATCCCCTGGTCAGCCGCATGGTCGATTCCTCCCTGGACAATGTCGGGACCTATGGGGTTCGCTTCGACATCGATCTGCAGCTGAGGGGGCAGGGCAGCTACGCCCTGGTGCTCAGCCACCCCCGCGACAGCCAGGGCCGAACCTTTACGGCCTTCCGGGGTTCGATTGAGATCCGCACTCCCCAGGGCCAGCAGGACGTGCACGTGGGGCTGCGCTCCGGCGAGAGCCTGACCCTCACCACCCTGCAGCTCCAGGCCGAGTCGCCACAGACGGTGCGCCTCAGCCTGGTCTATCCCGCCGATGCGACCCCCGGCCATCTGCTCAGCGTGGTCAGCGAGGTCCAGCTGGCCCGGATCCTTGAGCAGGAGCGGCTGAACAACCAGCCCCGGAGTCCGCTGCGGCCGCCACCGCCATTGGCACCGCCCCCAGCCCTGAGTCAGGCGAACCGGCCGGCGCGGCTGAGCCGCCCGGCGGGCCGGGTCGCAGCCGCGGCGCCATCGGCACCGCGCCGTCCCCGGGGCCTGCCGAGCCAGCTCCAGGGGTCCCGGGGCAACCAGGGTCGCCGCTCCTCACCGCAGCCGCTGCGCCCCCCCCGCCAACTGGGAAGCGCGTCCATCACCACACCGCTGCGGCCGCCGTTGACCCTGCGCCCGCGATCCGCTGGCGGCGGCAGACCCGACCTGCTGATCCCCCAGCCCAGGCGACTGAGCCGTGGGCAGGGGGATGGGGATTCCCCGCGGGACAGCCCCCTTGTGGATCGCTACCGTCAGGCCGTCGAAGCCCAGGAGACGATCATGCGGCGCTGGTCCTACCCCTGACGGCGGATCCCCCCCGCGCCGGCTCCCGGCCCCAGTCCGAACCACTGCAGACGCCGCCGTGAAGGCGCCTTTCCCGCCCAGTCCATCGCCAGAGGTCCAGCGTGGCTGAAAGGTCCCGGGAGGGCCGCAGGCGGCTCAGCGTCGAACTCTCCAGCGAGAGGATCGACCACCTTGATGCGCTCAAACGGGAGTGGGGGCTGCGCAATCGCGGCGACGTGCTGGAGCGGCTGTTCGACAGCCTCTTTCCGGGGGGCGAGGGCGACGGCGATCAGGCGGTAACGGCAGCGGAGACCCTGGCGGCGGACGACCCGGACCTCGTGTCGGATCTGGACGAACAGGGTGCGCTGGTGCTGGTGGAACAGGGCGATCTGGACACGCTCAGCGCCAGCTTCGAGCCGGCCAGCGGCGGCCGCGGCGAGGAAGCCCGGCCCCGGGGGCCAGCCCGTGGCGGCGGCGGCATCGATCTGCCGGGTTTTGTGCGCCGTCGCTCCAGCGAACTGCGCCGCAGCCTCGAAAGCCGCCCCGCGGAGGGAGCGGTCGCCGCCCCCTTCCCCCGACTCACCGAGGAGATGGGCCAGCTGGCGCTGGAGACGGCCCGCAACCATTGGATCAGCCTGTATGGCACCGAGGCGAATGAGGCGGTCCTGGAGGCCGCGATGACCTGGTTGGCCCACGACATCTGGCCCCAGGCCGAACCGGTGGAGGGACGGCCGTTCACCTGGTCGGCGGCCTGCACCCTGATGCATGAGCTGGTCGAGGGCTGGGGCGAAGAGCCGGTCCAGTTCGAGCGGGTGATCGTGACGGCGGGGGTGATCGAGGATCCGTTCAGTGCCGGCAGCCTGGTGCTGCGAATCCCGAGCCTGATTCACCGATTCGTGCAGCGGTTCCGGCGGCGCCGCCGCGGCACCTCGTTCCAGACCCTGGAGCAGACGATGACCCTGCAGGGTGCCCTCAAACTGCTGGGAATTCCGGCGGAACTGGGGCGCCGGGTGACCCTGGCCCAGATCCGGGAGTCGTATCGCGAGATGGCCCAGCGCACCCATCCGGATGCGGGCGGCTCCCATGAGGGGATGCGACGGCTGAATGAGGCCTACCAGCTGCTCAAGGAGCTCTATCGCCAGCCCGAGAGCAACACCGTCAGAAGCCCCCAGCTCGACTGACGGCGCCCTGGGTGGGCGCGGAAACGGGGGAACCCCAAAGCCTTCCCCACCAACGATCGGCAGGCCCCCGCCAACCGTCTGCCTCGACAGAGCGACACACCGTCCCAGCAGCGGACCAGGCACCGCAGAGCCGAGACACAACGAATCCAATGGAGTCTCAGCTGTCTTAGTCAGGACGCGCACCTGGTCTCATCCAGGATCCCGAACCAGACACTCGATCTCAATGATCGCCTCCCCAGCGCCCCTGCCATCCGCCCGAAGCCACAGACCAAAACGCCGACCCTGTCGTCGCGCAACCCTCAGCCCAAGCGAATGGGCACCCTCCCCCTTTCCCCCACGGCAACCCCCTCCCCTGCCACAGGACGTCAAGGCGGGGCCCCGCCAAATGCACCAGCCAAGCCCAGGAACCGGGGACTCCCCCGTGCAAACAACCAGCATCGAGTCAACCCCGCCCCAGCAGCCGCCCTGCCGAGCCCCCGCCAGGATGCCAGCCTGTCCCAGACACGACTCTTTGCGGGACCCATGCCAAGACCCAGACGAGATCAGCAATACACCCAGATTTCAATGATTTCAGCTGCGCGCCCCCTGCCCGGCTTCCTTCCCCGGCGAAACCGGACAGCGCAACGAAAGAACGGAGCAGCGGCCGGGCAGACCCTTTTTCCCTTTTTTGGACGCGGCAAAACCGCTGCGACAACAGCATTCTTCCTTGAAGCGTACCTGTGTCAAACACAGGTACGCGGCAGATCGACGGCCGGCCTCGTCGGATCGCTGCTCACGCGAGTTCCTTGCGCCGCAGCCCACAGCCACGTCACCCGGCGACCACCGGAACGCGACATCCGCCATCCGAGCCCCAGTTCGCCGGAGACAGCTCCAAGCCGGACCGCTTGCCGCCCTCGGAGGAGCCAAGGCCAACACCACCGAACAAACACATCCGTCCCATCTCAGACTTGCATCAGGACCAAACGCGAGACACAGGCAGGACAGCCTCGACTCACCTGCCGATCCCGCAAAGCATTCACCGCCCTCCTGGGCTGCTGCCGATCCACCGCCCGAAGCGCACCCACGAGGCCAGGTCGATCGCGATCCCAAGCCTGATCCCCCCAATCCCGCGCAGGTCACACCGGGCAATCGATGGCGCCCTCGCAACAGATCGGACGGCGCCGCTGCGATCGAACAGGGCGGGCCCTCACGGCGTGAACGTCAGCAGGAGGCAAAAACCCTGGCCATCAAGACGCAAGGCAGCCGGGACCTCCGAAACGCCCGGAGAACACCAAAGAAAGGGCTCATTAGTCTTACTCAAGACCAGCTGTTGGTCTCAGGATTCGTCCCAATCGAGAATCATGGATCAGCCTGGCGGGCTTGCGCACCCCGACCTTCCCCGAGCGGCCCAGTCCAAGCCCGGCGATCAGACGGGAGAGCCGCCAACGGGTCCACCGACAACATCTGCGAGCTGAGGGTTGTCAGAGGCTGAACCACCAGCACCAATGACCTGACTGGGCTGGTGCTGTTGGAGGGCATGCTCAGCCCTCCACCGCGCCGTGGAAGCTTCAGCGTGCGCTCAGCCGATCAGCCCCTGCTCAGACCATCGGCTCGGTCAGCAAGGGGGCAGCTGGCAACGGGATGCAGCGGGGCTGCCAAGACAAAGATCTCCGGCGTATCAACCGAGACCACGTCCAAGTCCCAAAATCGGACCAGGTCAAGACAATCGAGATCCAGTCGTGCTCACCCTGGCGATGGGGTGGTGGGAGACTCTCACCCTTCAGGGCCTCAGCCTTCAGGGCCTCAAGCGCTGTGCTAGGGCATGGGAAGCGAGTCGGCCGACAACGTCAGACAACCTCGAAAGATCGCCCTGCCCAGGCCACGACGATCAAGCACGGTCCGTCAAGACAACAAGTCTCTTGAATGGAACGGTGAGAGTCGGCATTTTCGAGATGCCCTTCAGGTGCTGGTCTGCATTCCCTGAACCAGGAAATCGAAATAGGGAGCCGTCAGGGCAGCCTGGTCGGTGGTGAGCAGGGCAACGGAGGCCTCCTTGAGGCAGCGGATCGATTCCACCATCCCCGGCATCGGCACGCCCAGGCTGTTGTACATCTCTCGGGCTCCCTCCAGCCCGATCTTCTGGATGCTCTCGGTGCTGCCAGCCAGCACCCCGTAGGTCACCAGGCGCAGGTACCAGCTGAAATCACGCAGGCACTGGGCCCGCTGCTTCTGGCCGTAGGCATTGCCGCCCGGGGCCACGTACTCCGGTTTGCGGCTGAACAACTGGCGGGCCGCTTCATCGACGATCCGCTTTTCGTTGGCGGTGAGGACCCGCACCACCGACAGCCTCCGCTCGCCACCGCCAAGGAACTCAACGATCGAGCGCAGCTCGCCGCTGGTGGGGTAGCGGAGCTGATCATCAGCCTGGAGGATCAGATCGCGAACGACGCTCATTGCAGCGAACTCGGACCGCCCCATCCTATCCAGCGCCGCCGGGGATCCCGGGACCGACGGGGAAGGTGTAACGGCCCTTTGCAAGCGATAGCGTCGGGTGCTGTGGGGTGACAGCGATGGTGACGGCAGGCAGCGCCGAGATCGCGATTGCGGATCTCACCCTGCAGGGCGAGGGGATCGGCCGGCTGGAGGATGGCTCGGTGGTCTTCGTGCCCGGTGCCCTGCCCGGCGAGCGGGTGAGGGTCCGCCTGCGGGAGCGGCGCCGCAACCTGTGGCGGGCCTCCCTGGTGGCGGTGCTGGACCCATCGCCCCAGCGCCGGCGCCCGCCTTGCATCCTGGCCGACCACTGCGGCGGCTGCAGCCTCCAACCCCTCGACGATCAGGCCCAGGCCGACTGGAAGGAGGCCCACCTGCGCCAGACGCTCCAGCGCCTGGGCCATCTGGAGGCACCGCTGCGGCCCATCCTGCCCTGCCCCCAGCCCCTGGGCTACCGCAATCGGGCCGTGATCCCCCTGGAGCGCACCCCCGAGGGGGTGCTGCGAGCGGGGTTCTACCGGCGCGGGTCCCACCGCATCGTCAACCTCAGCCGTTGCCCGGTGCTCGATCCGCGCATCGATGCCCTGATCGCCCCCCTCAAGGACGACCTTGAGGCCAGCGGCTGGCCCGTGGACCGGCACGGGGGCGGAGGCCTGCGCCACCTGGCGTTGCGGGTCGGCGCCAGCAGTGGTGAGATTCTGATCACCCTGGTGGCCCGCAGCCCCGAGGAGCTTCCGGGTCTTGACGACCTCGCCGCCGCCTGGATGGAGCGCAACCCGGCGGTGGTGGGTGTGAGCCTGAACCTCCAGCCCCACCCGGACAACCGCCTCTTCGGCGAGCGCACCCTGGCGATCCAGGGCCGTAGCTGGCTGCGGGAAACGTTTGCCGGGCTCGAGTACAGGATCGGCGCCACCAGCTTCTTCCAGATCAACACCGCCCAGGCCGAGGCGGTGGTGCCGCTGCTGCACGAGGCCCTCGTCTCCAGGCCCGGGCGGCTGATCGACGCCTACTGCGGCATCGGCACGTACTCCTTGCCACTGGCCCAGGCGGGCTGGCGGGTGGAGGGGAGCGAGGAGCAGGCGGTGGCGGTGCAGCTCGCCCGGGCCAATGCTGAAGCCAACGGACTGGCGGAGCGGGCCCGGTTCCACGCCCAGGACGTGGCCGCCGTGCTGGCGGAGCACCTGGGCGGCGATGCTGTGGATGCGCTGCTGCTCGATCCGCCCCGCAAGGGTCTGGCCACCGCGGCCTTGGCCGCGATCGTGGCGGCCGGCCCGCCTCAGCTGCTTTATCTCAGCTGTGATCCGGCCACCCTGGCCAGGGACCTGGCCCAGCTCTGCGGCGATGGTCCCTATCAGGCGGAGTGGCTCCAACCGATCGACTTCTTCCCCAACACCAGCCATGTGGAATGCCTGGCGGTGCTGCGGGGGGGGGGGGGGGGGGGGGGGGGGGGGG
>JBMSXZ010000010.1:0-33438 GCA_049426205.1 Cyanobium sp. | reverse complement strand
AGATTCGCCTTTGGCGCGTCGGAAAAGCCCACAAACGAAATTCAGCAAGCCCTAAGTATTGTGAAATTTCCATTTACTAAATAGCCAAAAGGGTCCTTTGCGGCACTCAAATCGTCGGTACTATAGCTCCAGTCAAGGCTGACGATTCCATCGGCTGGTGCTGTGATGGTAAAATCCACGTCTTGGGCCCCTGTACCATCATCAGAACCATGCAGTTTGATGCTGGATGGGGCGCCGCTGGTGTTGATCAACCCGTCGCCACCAATGCTTTGGGTCCAATTGGCTGGGGCATAGGGGCCAGCAAAGAGAGTGATGGCCTGGGCGGGATTCGCGGCAAAATCAAGGGTTGCGCCGGCAAGGGCAAGCGGAGTCAGCACGCTGGCCAAGCCTGCTGGCTTGCAGTAGCCCTTGCGGCGGCTGCTGCTGGCCGATCGAGAGGGTGAAGGGTTGGGGTGGCTCATGTGAGGTAAACTATGAAGCAAGGAGAAGCAGCCTTATTCGCTGCAATTTTCTGGGCAAAAGAGTAGGGAATGTTTTTGGGGGGGGGGCGTGGCGGACGCTTTTAAAAGCGTCAGTCCCTGCCGTGGATTGTCAGGGTCCCGTGCGGTCGCAGCCGGGCCCTGCGAGCGTGGCTGTCAGCGTCGGTCGCCAGCGGGCAGCCTCCCCAGCCGCCCAGGCGGCATCAGCCAGCGCGTCTTCGCGGGTGGCCATCGGCAGCTGCAGCACCAGGACCCGGCTCAGCACGGGCCGCACCATGGGCAACTCCCGAGCCACCAAGGCCCAGAGCCGGCGGGTCAGCGGGGCGACATGATCGCCAGTCAACCGGAGAATGACGAAAGCTTGTCTGAATGCCAGGGCTTGATCCATTCGCTCCGAGCACAAGCTCCATGCGTCCAAGCGAGCCGTTGCCCTCACCCGCCGGCATCGCCCTTAGCCTGAAAGCCAGCACGCTCGCCGGGTCCATGCTCGCCCCAGCCAGTCCCGAAGCGCCACCCGCCTCGATGGTGGCGTCCCCAGGACTGCTGAGTCCGGAGCAGCCCTTCGGGTCGATCACCCTGCCGCTCCTGCTCAGCTCCAGCCTGCGGCTCACCCCCGAGCAGTTCGCCGAGCTGTGCCAGGCCAATCCCGATGCCGTGCTGGAGCTGGCCGCCGATGGTTCCCTGATCTGCATGACCCCCACCGGAAGCGATACCGGCGCCCGCAACGGCGAACTCTTCTTTCAGATCAAGACCTGGGCCCGTGCCACAGGTGGCTGGAAGGCGTTCGACAGCTCCAGCGGCTTCCGCCTGCCGGACGACTCCGTGCTCAGCCCCGATGCCTCCCTGGTGGCCCTCGACCGCTGGCAGGCCCTCAGCCCTGAGCAGCGCCGCGGCTTCGCCCCCCTCTGCCCCGATCTGGTGGTGGAGCTTGCCAGCCCCAGCGACGAAGGCCCCCGCGGGCTCACGGCTCTGAGAGAGAAGATGGCCGCCTATCAACGCAACGGCGCCCGGCTGGGCTGGCTGCTGATTCCCGCCGAGCGGGCGGTGGAGGTGTGGGGGCGGCTTGCTGATCCTCCGCATGAACCCTCCAGGATTGAGAAGGCCACCCGCCTGGATGGAGGCCCTGAATGTCCGGGGCTGGTGATCGAGCTGGAGGAGATCTGGGCGGACTGAGGGGGCGCGTCAGGGCTGGGATGGCCGAAGCCTTCTGCCACGTGCCGATTCACATCGAGCCGTCTCGCGTCAAGCCCCTTGGCCGGTCACTCAGGCAACGATGCCATGCGTCTCGCTTGGGGAGGGCACCAGACCAGGCGAGCCGCGAGCTGCTGGGCAACGCCTTTGCTTCCGCCACACATTCCGCAGTTCTCTGGAGAACGATCGTGGAAACGTTGGGCCATGGGTCAACTTGAGCGGCTGCGCCGACTGCGTGTCGCTGGTTTCGGTCAACGCCTTTGAATCTGATGCTCGAATTCCTCCCGCAAGTGGCGGATCTGGCCCAGCAATCGCTCCCTGGATGAAGGCAAAGGCGTGTCTTCCGGTGAGTAACGGGCTTTGACGGCAAACTCTCCCAGCTCCAACAGATCCTCGGGGAGCGAAACACCGGCCAGTTGTTGCAGCCTTCCCAGGTCATGGCTGAGGGGCGGCTGGCCATCGGCCAGCACGATGAACCCTTTCAGCAGATTCTCCACACACTGCTGGGCAAGAAAGCCCCAGTTTTCTTGCGCGAAGGCTGGATCCAGGCTGGCGGCGAGGGAGTGTTCGTGGCGCAGGGCCAGCCGCAGGATCGCCCGGGCATCCTGCTCAGGCGGCATGAAGGGGCCTCCCCTCCCGGTGAATGTGGCCCAGCACATGCCAGCGGGATCCGGCCCAGTGGGCGGCGGTGGCGGCATCGTTGATCAGCAGATCAAGGTCGACGGGCAGAACAGGCGTGAGCAGGGCCCTGGCGCGGGAGCGCAACGCCCGTTCCCGCTCCGGCGTGAGGGCACCAGCGACGATCAGCAGCAGGTCAAGATCAGAGCTGGGGCGAGCCTCCCCACGGGCGCGGGAGCCAAAGAGCACCAGGGCGGGCGCCTCCGGGTCGCGGCCCAGTTCGGCCAGCGCGGCCGTGATCCGCGGGTCGTCCAGCCCAGGGCCGAGATCCGGCGGGGGGAGGGGGCAAGCGGCCAACGCTTCCAGGCCAGTGGCGAGGGAAGATCCCATGGGAAGCAGCGTAGGCGGGGTGGTGGATCTGGCGCCACCGCACCCGTTGGGCTCCTCGGGCGCCTGCGCGGTTCCCTCCTTTTGTCCCTGGATCTTGGCCATCACGGCAGCTGGGCTGAGGCCCTGGCCTGCCATTCGCTGCTGGGCCTGTGCCCACAGAGACTGGAAGGCGTTCTGCAGCTTCGAGGACGTCGCGCCCCTCGACCCGAGCTGGTGATGGAGCTGACCTCGATGAGCGCCAGCTTTAGACCTATCGGCATCATGACCATCGTCTGATGACTACGTTCAGGGCCCCGCCATGCCTTCCCTGTCCCCTCGGGCCATGACGGAGATCTCCCGCCTGCGTCAGGTTTCCAAATCCCAGTTCAAGGCCCACGCCCTGGAGCTGTTCCGTGAGATTGAGGCCTCCGGCCAGCCGCTTGTGGTGACCGACCATGGCCGCCCAACCCAGGAGATTCGGCCCTACCGCCCCGCCGACCTCCTTGGAGGAAGAGCAGATCCCAAGGGGAGAAGGAGAGAATAAAAAAGCCCTGGCGGAACCAGGGCAGCACAGGACAAATGGACGGGACGCCTCAAGCGTTGCCTGCAGCCTTGCTCCGCTGAATGCGCTGGCGCAGGCGGCGGCTGAAGCCGAAGGCCGCACCGGCGCCAAGTACGGGAAGGGGGCCAGGAACAGACGACGTTGGTGGACTTGGATTAAGGACTTTCACCTCAATCGTGTCGCCTGTATCTGCAAGGGTCCAGGTGCCGAGCGTACCAGACGATGTTGTGAGTCCCAACAGGCCCAGCTCGGCCAGATCACCATCGGCGAAATACACCAGGGCCTTGAGGCATTCGCGCGCAGGGAACTGCGAGCCCTAAAGCGCTGCGGCAGCGCCCAGACCCTTGGCCAGTGACAGGCCGCTGCCCTGCAGCACAGCCACATCCTGGTAGTCCTTGCGTTCGGCCCGCTGCAGCAGCACCTTGAGCTTGGTGGCCAGCAGATCGAGGGATGAGGCCACCAGCGCCACCCCATCGGCGCTGATCTGCGGAACGCCCACCCGGCCGATCGCCAATTCCCTGAAGAACGACTCCTTGATGGCGTTCTCGAGCTCGGGCGCCGGGCTGAGCCCCGTGAGGGTCTCCGGCTGATCCTGCAGCACCCGGGCCGAGTTCAACCAGGGCAGTGCTTTCGTGCAGCGGTCTTCGTCTGTCCAGGGCTTCCCTTCGCAGGCCGCCTGGCGCCTTCACCAGACCATGGGAAATGGTGGGGCTGTGGGCGGGAGGACTCCAGGCACTGGCGGTCGGGATGCACGATCAGATCCAGGCTCCAGGGTGATCAGGGTTGCGTCGGCGCCCGCTTCGACGCGAACCAGCACCGCCTCAAGCCCTCGCGGGCTTTGGGAATCGGACGCCCCCCATGCTTCTGTTCCTGTCTCAGCCGATCGCTCCCAGCGGCGGCCAGTGGATTTAACATCCTTGCAAATCCGGCGCGTCATGCCTGATTTGCAAGGAAATCCCTCCTGGGTTCAGCGGCTGCAGCTCCCGGCTCTACGCCGCAGCTTGGAGCTGTTTCCCGCCGTGGCCCTGCTCGGGCCCCGGCAGGTGGGTAAGACCAGCCTGGCCCTGCAGATCGGCCGGGAGCTGCCCAGCCTCTATCTCGATCTGGAAGCCAGCGCCGATCGGGCCCGCCTGGCGGAGCCAGCCCTGTTTCTCGAGCGCCATGCCGAGCGGCTGGTGATCCTTGATGAGGTGCAGCGGCTGCCGGAGCTGTTCGCCGACCTGCGGGGCCTGATCGATGCCGGCCGCCGCCAGGGTCGAGCAAACGGCCGCTTCCTGCTGCTGGGCTCGGCCTCGGTGGAGCTGATCCGCCAGAGCAGCGAATCGCTGGCGGGTCGGCTGGCGTTTGTGGACCTGTCTGGCTTGAACGTGCTGGAGCTGGGGGCCGCCGCCGAGGAGCGCCTCTGGATCCGGGGAGGCTTCCCGGACAGCGCACTAGCCGCCAGCGATGCGGCGAGCGCGGAATGGCGCCGCCAGTTTCTGCGCACCACCCTGGAGCGCGACATCCCCCAGCTGGGCCCGCGCATCCCGGCCGAAACCCTGCGGCGTTTCTGGACGATGCTGGCCCACGGCCAGGCCTCGCTGCTGAACGCCGCCCAGCTGGGCCGCGCCCTCGGCGTCGATGGCCGCACGGTGGGGCGCTACCTGGATCTGCTGGTGGATCTGCTGCTGGTGCGGCGGCTGGCGCCGTTTCACGCCAACGTGGGCAAGCGGCTGGTGCGCGCGCCCAAGGTGCTGGTGCGTGACAGCGGCCTGGTGCACACCCTGCTGGGGCTGGACGATGCCGAGGCGGTGCTGGGCCATCCGGTGGCGGGCGCCAGCTGGGAGGGGTTTGTGATCGAAACCCTGCTGAACCTGGCGCCTGAGGGATGCCGGGGCTGGTTTTACCGCACCGCCGCCGGCGCCGAGATCGACCTGCTGCTGGAGTGGCCCGATCAGCGGCTGTGGGCGATCGAGGTGAAGCGCAGCCTCAGTCCGCGCCTGGGCCGCGGCTTCCATCAGGCCCGGGCCGATCTGCAGCCGGAGCAGGCCTTTGTGGTGATCCCCGGGGAGGGCGGCTACCCGCTGGCCGATGGGGTGGAGGTGCTGGGGCTGGCGCCGCTGGCTGAGCGGATCCGAAGGTCCTCAGCCCCGTGAGCGCGCCAGCCACCAGATCAGCCGCGCCGCCAGGGGCCGCAGCAGCTCTCGCAGCTCCTCCTGTCTGGATGCCAGCCCATGATCGGCATGAATTTGCAGATCAGCCAATTCATGGGCAGGATTCGCTGATCAGGCCCGCTCGCTGATACGTCCCGCCATGGCGCTGCCGAACCTCTGGGGGCTCTACAACCTGCGCTCCTCACCCTTCTTCCAGGCCACGCTGCGGGCGGATGCTGAGGCCGCACCGCTGAGTCTGTTCGTGGGCCGGCAGCGGGAGCGGCAGGTGCTGCTCACCACCATCGGCAGCAGCCGCAGTTCCCGCCAGGCTGTGGCGGGTCGGCCGGGCATCGGCAAGACCACCCTGGTGCAGGCCGTCAAAGCCGACGCCCGCGAGGCTGGGTACTGGACCTCCGCCGAAATCATTGCGCTGGGCATGGAGGGCAGCTCAGAGGATCTTCTGGGGCGTTTGCTCCATGGCGTCTACGACGCGGTGCTGGCCAGTTTCCCCTGCGCAGGGGGGCCAGCGCTGGAGGCGGCCCAGCAACTGGTGCGCAGCTTCCGGTTGCGGGGCGGGGGCTTTTCGGCATCGGCCTTCGGCCTTGGCGCCGGCGGCAGCCGCAGCGAACGTGTGTCCACTCCTCCGAGTGCCTTGCTCCTGGATGGTCCGCGGGTGCTGCGGGATCTGCTGGCTTATGGGCAGGAGCAGGGGGCCCCGGGCCTGGTACTGCACCTCTTTTTGTCTATTCTTGTCTCTGTCTACGTCCTGATGCTTGGATTATGCGCTGTCCGACGCCATCCAGCGCTTCTGTGAGCTGCTTGGTCAGCTTCTAGGAGTAAAACTGTGGTCGCCACTGCTTGGGCTTGCGGGCCGAGAGATTCGCCTTTGGCGCGTCGGAAAAGCCCACAAACGAAATTCAGCATGCCCTGGTTAGATCATCGCTCAAGAAAAGGAAGCCGAAAATGTCGCCGCTGGACACCGAAAAATTGTCGGCACCGGTGCTATTAACATGATAATCAGCAAGAAGAGTTGGTGCATTGTTTAGAAGAAATTTTGCCGTTGAATTTGTACTTAAGCGAGCCCAGTCGAAAGACACCTGACCAGAACTTGGTGAGATAATATCTAACGTTGCTGCCTCACTTGGATAGCCGGCTTCAACGTATGGTGCCTGCAAAGTCAACGAGCCGGGCGCTCCGGTGATGTCTAGTGTGCCAGAGCCGCCAAGGTTGTCGAAGGTCCAATTCGCCGGGGCATAGGGCCCGGTGAACCCCGTGATGGCCTGGGCCGGCAGGGCGGCCATGGCGCTCAGGGTCGCTACGCCGGCAACAACAAAAGCTTTGGGTTTGAACATTTTAATGGACGACGTTGAAATCATGAGAAGTCAACACGGATTCACCTCAGTGAATTCAACCAAGACATCAAGTCGGCCCGGGGGGGGAAGCCAGTCTCTTTCCTGTCACGCCAGCGATGCGAGATCAGCAAAGACTTGCCAGCTCAAGGGTGTCAAGCACTACCGAAAGTTTGAAGGCTTCAGCCCAGCAAGGGGTGGCCGGCCCCTGCAGGCCGAGGCGGCCGCAATCAAGCCACCAACCCCGCGTCGATCCGGAGGCTGTGGGCAGCGCGTACCAGGAGCTGATCGGCGCTGACCAGGCGCAGACCCTGGCGATGGGCCATGGCCAGATGCAATCCATCGGCGGCTCGCAGGCCCGCGGCTTCACCGGTTTCGATCCAGCGGCGGGCGATCAGAAAGTCTTCTCCTCGGGGCTCCAGCATCGCCAGGCGCTCCTGCCGGAAGGCCTCCAGCGCGCTGTGCAGCGCCGCGGCCTTGGCGATGGCGAGATCGCCGCGGCGCAGGCGCACGGCGGTGGCGGAGGCAAACTCCAGCAGCACCCAGTGGCTGATCCAGAGCTCCTGATCCGCCGCCGCACGCAGCCAGGCTTCCGCGGCCCCGTAACCGCTGTCGCCATGAAACAGCGACACCAGCACGCAGGTGTCGACGTAGCTGGCGGGTCGCCTGCGGCTCATCGCTCCTGATCCCGGAGCTCCCGCAGCAGCTCCACCGCCGAGCCGGCCGGGCCCGGTTGATCGCCATGCAGGGCGCGCAGGCGAGAGGGCCAGTCCGGGGCCTGGTCTGAACGGGGCTGCTCACGCACCACCCGCGCCACCGGCTGGCCGCGGCGGGTGATCACCACCTCTTCGCCCGCTTCCACCGCATCGAGCAGCGCCGACAGCTGCGCCTTGGCCTCGGCCAGTCCCACCATGCGCATAACCAGATGACCGGATGACCTGATAACCAAGAGCTTAGGCCCGCCCACCGTCGTGGCGTAGCGGATCCACAGGACTCAAGGACTCAAGCCCCCTCAGCCCTCCCGCTGACCCGCCATCTCACGGATCCAGTCGGCGTCGGAGCGATCCCTGCCGCGGCCCGGCCTGAGCCGCAGCCAGCGCAGCCGCCGCAGCATCTCCTCCAGCAGCGACTGCTCCGCCCCCGCCCGCCGCGCGAAGCCCGCAAAGGCGGTGGCCAGCAGCAGGCAGGCGAGGCTGGTGCGCAGCAGCTCCGGCAGGGCGGTGGCGGCGGTGACCGGCGGCAGGGCGGCGCGGTCGCGGTTGATCTGGGCCTGGGCCTGATCGAACACCGCATTCACCTGGGCTTTGAGCAGCGGCAGCGGATTGGCCAGATCGGCCGGGCCCAGCACCGGGCCACTGAGCCGCAGCAGGCTGGCGTTGAGATCGGCGTTGCTGGAGGCGGCGGCGGTGGCCTGCCGCAGCTGGGCCAGGCGGCGCTCGGCGGCCTGAATGCGCTGCACCTGGGCGCTGCCCACCGCGCTCTGCCGCCGCAGGCCGGTCGAGAACTGCAGGGGGAGGAGGAGCAGGAAGCCGATGGCGGCGGCCACGGCGAGCTGGGAGAAGAGGCGGCGGCGCTGTTTGAGCAGCGGATCGACCGGATCGAGCTGGCCGGCGATCAGGAGCAGGGCCAGAGCCAGCAGGGGCAGGGTGGCGACGGAGATCAGGGCATTGCTGAACCGCCACTGCCAGGCCGGATCGAGGGGCTGAAATGGCAGCAGCGCCCCAACGAGCTGGAGCGCGAAGAAGAGCACGAGCACCAGGGCCAGCAGGCCGAGGCTGCGGATGGGCATGGCCGAAGGATTAGGGAGAAGGGCAGAAAAAAGGCCCCGATCCGGCTGAACGCTCAGCGGAACCGGGGCAGGGCAGCGGCAAGGCGGACCTCAGACGATCGTTGGCAGGGCCTTGGCCTGGGCCTAGGGATTGGAGAGGCGACGGCGCAGGCGGCGGCTCCAGCCGTAAGCGGCACCGGCGCCGAACAGGGGCAGGGGGCCGGGAACGCTGGGCACGGAAGCTTGCTTTTCCACGGTCAAGGCATTGATTTGAGCGAGCGCATTAGCGGTGGTGCTAGTAGAGGTAACCGATATGGGGACGTTCGCTTGAGCGATAAACTGGTTAGTAAACAACGTGAGGCCAGTTGTGGTATATGCTTGGATCGATTGAAGCGAATTTTGCGAATATGTTGTGGTGATTCCACTAATATTCTGGAGATACCCAAGGTTGTAATTAAGCAGCTTCACTGGCTGATCAAATGTCATCGTGAAGGAAGTAAGCTTCTGGGGTGAAACAAAGTTTGGGGCGAGAATTGCTAAACCGTCAGAGTCAGCAAAGGTGTTGGGTCCTGGCGTGAAGTTCTCCATTTTCAACGTGATGCCATCCAGGGACTTGAGGATGGAGGTTTTGCTATTGTCAGCACCGCTGAAGCTAAAGGTTGTTGGGGCCGCTTGAGCACTTCCCATGGCGGCCAAGGTCGTGGCGGCGATCGCGCTCAGGGTCGCTACGCCGGCAACAGCAAAACCTTTCAATTTGAACATTTTAAACGACAAGGTTGATGTCATGAGAAGTCAATAAAGAACTATCCTGGTGAATTGAACCAAGACATCCAAGTCGGCCCAGGGGGGGGGGTAGGCCAGTTACTTTTCTGTCACGCCAGTGGTACAAGATCAGCGAAGACTTGCCAGCTCAAGAGTATCAAGCGCTACCGAAAGTTTGGATGCATGGGCTCAGCGCCTGATCCTCGGATCGCCTGGCATGACGCGGCCGGATCAGCGGAGGCCAGCTCTGCGCTCCTCTGTGCACGCGGTTTACGCCACCCCTGTCACCCCGATGCCAAAACCCTGGACCACGGCCAGGGCGAGCAGATCGGCATCGGTGATCTGGGACGCATCCAGCCGGCGATCAGAAGCCAGCACGCCTAGGGTCGGCAGGCTGAGGCGTGTCAGGCGACAGCGAAAAATGGCCCAGAAGGGATGGCGCGGCAAGCTTCGCCAGCCTTCAAGCAGCGGGGCCACCACGGCCGGAGGCCCAGGACTGTTGGGCTAGCGCGGGTCCCCCAGGATGCGCAGTACCGACCACTCAGCCTGGTGTGGGCCCGCTCGTGATCGACATGGCGCGGATCGATCAGGGCGATCAACACATTCACATCCAGGAGTGCCGCGCTCACGGGAGCCGTAGCCCTGGCTTCTCCGCAGTAATACAGCACCATCCGCTCCACCTCGGGGGATGGGCCCACCTCATCGATCAGGGCATCAAGCCGCTTGCGGGCTTCTGGCATACCGCTTCTGGCGTACCGCTTCTGGCCGCAGTGCGCTGCCATGCGGCCCACCCCTGCCTGGCCCAGACGCCTCTCCTGCCCGTCGACGAGCGCTTGGACAGGGGAGCGCCCCACCTGGTAGAGCGATTTATGATCGATCGGCAATTTGCATGACGGATGCGGCATGGATGTCATCACCGTCTCCCCGAAATTTCAGGTGGTGATCCCCAGGCGGGTGCGCGAGCAGTTCGGCCTCACCCCTGGGCAGACCCTGCAGGTGATCGCCTTGCCGGGGCGCATTGAGCTGGTGCCCACCCGGTCTGCGGCGGACCTGCGTGGCTTTCTGAAGGGCAAAAACACTTTTCAGCGTGAGGGAGATCGCCTGTGACCGTCACCCGCGTGGTGGTGGATTCCTCGGGCTGGATCGAGGTGTTCACCGATGGACCGCAAGCCGACCACTTTCTGGCCCTGATGGTCGATGCAGCAGGCTCCCTGGTGGTGCCGGCAATCACCATCTATGAGGTGTACAAATGGGTGTTGCGCGAACACGGCGAGGCCCAGGCCGTGCAAGCTGCCGCTGCCATGCAGGCCGGCCAGGTGGTTGATCTCGACAGCCGCCTGGCCCTGGCGGCAGCCCATCTCAGTCATGCGCTGTCGTTGCCCATGGCCGACAGCATCATCCTGGCCACAGCTCGGGATCGGCAGGCCAGGCTGCACACCATGGACAGCGATTTCCGCGGCATCGCTGACGTGGAGTGGCTGGAGCCGGGGCGCCGCCTCTGATCGTCAGATCGTCACTGATCCTGGCCAGGGATGGGATGGCATCCACCACCAGAACGGCCCTTCTCCAGGTGTTGTTGTCGTTCAGGTCTCAGCTTGTGGCGCTGGGGCTCCTGCGGCGAACCCAGTGCTCCTCGGACCCGCCCAGGAGTGATCGCCGACAGCCAGGCAGGCGACGCGGCGCCCACGGCTCAGCCCCCGCAAACAGAACCAGAGCCTCCGCGCCTTCGGCCACCAGTTCGGGTCGCAGGCGGCGATCCAGGGTCACCAGCGAGCGCCGGGGCCAACGGCCACCGGCTCACAACAGCCGTTGGATCGGAACCAGGCGATTGCAGACAGCACTGGAGCGAAGCCGCTGATCGGCCCAGCCAACGACGGGGCAGGCCGGGGAGAGAGCGGTCCGGCGCGGGCGAGAACAGGCTCGCGCAGCCATGGCCCAACACCGCCGAATCTGATGCTTGCAATTCCGGCACGTCGCTCCTGATCTGCAAGGACAATGATCTAGGCCCAGGGTCGTCCGGCAGCGGCTGGATCAGTTCCCGGCCATGGCGCTGCTGGCACCCCGCCAGCTGGGCAAGACCACCCTGGCGCTGCAGGGTGCTCCATGACGAGGCCCCCTTCGCGCCGGTGGCCGAGGGGGAGTGGGAGGTGCTGCGAACGTCGTGAGAGACAACCCTCAATTCGCCCCCAACCGCTCCTCCAGCCGGTTATCGCTGTCAAGCCGGTTGCTGCCGCGGCCGGGCAGCCCGCCACGGGCTCAAACGCCATCCAGCACCACCAGGGCTTCCGCTCCTCCGGCCACCAGGTCTGGCCGCAGGCGGCGATCCAGAGTCACCAGCGAGCCGCCGTGGTCCACGGCCAGGGCGAGCAGGTAAGCATCGGTGATCTGGGAAGCATCCAGCAGGCGATCAGAACCCAGCACGCCTGGGGTCAGCAGGCTGAGGCGATCGGGCCAGAAGCGATGGCGTGGCAAGCTCCGCCAGCATTCGAGCAGCGGGGCCACCACGGCCGGCGGTCCTGGACTGTTCGGGTAGCGAGGGTTCCCCAGGATGCGCAGCACGGCGTTCTCCGTGAGCGGACAGCTGGCCCAGGGCAACGGCGCCGACTCGCTCAGCCAGATGTGGGACCGCTCATGGTGGACGTGGCGCGGATCGAGCAGGGCGATCAACACATTCACATCCAGGAGAGCCGCGCTCACGGCAGCTCGTCGCGCAGGCCGTTCACCAGCTCCAGATCCACCGGCGATCCCTCCGTCTTGAGGGGCAGCAGCAACAGGTCGTTGCGTTGCGATGCCGGGCCGGTGCCCTGCGGCAAGGGCTGATGCAGACCCTTGCGGGCCAGCTCGCTGATCACGGCGCCGAGGCTTTCGCGCCGCTGGCGAGCCAGCACCCGCGCGGAAGCCAGCACATCATCATCGAGTTGCAGTGTCGTCCGCATCGGATGGCAGCGCATCAGGCATCAGCCTAGTGGCGTCTCCAGGTGTGGGAGTGGTGTTTTCAGGGCGCCTTGGCCGCTCCATCCAGCACCTCGATCCAGCACCTCAATTCATGAATGATCGTAGTCTCATGACTCTGGTCATTTTGGTGTTCGTGGAAAGTCCTCCTTCCCGGTCCCTGCCGGGGCCGGCCACACCGCGCAGGGTGTCCAAATCCCAGTTCAAGGCCCAGGCCCTGGAGCTGTTCCGCCAGATCGAGGCCAGCGGCGAACCCCTGGTGATCACCGATCACGGCCGGCCCGCCCTGGAGGTGCGCCCCTACCGCCCGAGCGATCCCCCCCCCGTTGATCCCCTGGAGCAACTGCGGGGGTCGCTGCTCCGCTACGAAGCACCCTTCGATCCGGTCGCCGAGGGCGACTGGGAGGCGCTGGCGTGATCCTGCTCGATACCCACGCCCTGATCTGGTGGGCCAGTGGCGACATCCAGAAGCTCTCGCCCCAGGCCCTGGGCGGCATCGAGGCCGAGCGGGAGCGTTCTGCCCAGCCCGGCCAGCCCCCAGGGATCTTGGTTTCGGCGATCAGCTGCTGGGAGGTGGCGATGCTCGTCGAGCGGCGCCGGCTGGTGCTGAGTCTGGAGGTGGAGCGCTGGCTGGCCCTCGTGGCCTCGATCCCGGCGGTGCGGCTGCTGCCCCTGGAGCCCGCTGTGGCTGTGGCCGCCACGCGGCTTCCGGAGCCGTTTCACGCCGATCCCGCCGATCGCTTCCTCGTGGCCCAGGCCCGTGAGCTGGCCGTGCCGTTGCTCAGCGCCGACAGCAAGATCCGGGCCTATCCCCATCTCCAGTGCCTGTGGTGAGGTCGCCAGACCGCCGGCTCTGTCGATGCCAGCCACGGCGGTGAGGGGCAGCCACGGTTCTCTCTCCTGCTCTGCAGCTCTATCCAGCCAAGGTGATTGAGCCGAAGGAAATCTGGGCGGGTTGAGGGGGCACTTCCAGCTGCAGTCCAGTCGCGTCTGGTGAGCTGGGCCCCAGGGAAGCGAGCTGCCCCTGATCGGTTCGGTGATGCCCACCTGCAGCCAGCGCCCCCGGGACGGTCCGCAGGTGCCATACTTCAGGGGTCGGTCTTCGGACCGACTAGGTGGTCCACACCAGTGTTTCGGACAGCGGTTCGATTCCGCTCAGCTCCATCGCTCCCTCTGCCCCGCTTGCCTGTCGAGCCGGGATGATCCTCACCCCCATTCCCCGTCGTTCGCGGTGGGGATGGCCAGGATCCATGGAGCACCCCGGGGCTGCAATGGTTTCGACGGGGCATCAGGAGGATGACTGAAGCCTGCTCGGTCAGAGCAAACCCGTAACAGCGAACAACATCGTTCGTTTCTCCCGTCAAGCCGCCCCTGTGGCTGCCTGACATCCTTAAGGGAGATGGGGTGAGGTCAGCCTTATCACCCAAATGACCCATGGGGCCTGGAAGGGCCCTTTTATGTTGGACGGACAGGTAACCCAACCATGGGGAACCCCACGCTCTAGGCCGCAACCTGAAGGCTGCGCCCCAGTACGGCGCTGTTGCGGATCAGGGTGGCCAGGAAGGTGCTGGCGAGATCCAAGGGACGGGCAAAGGCCAGGCCTGCGTAGTAGGTGCCCATCACCGGGTCCTGCCACCTCACCTCGGCATGGGCCTCGATCCTGTCGCCACCTGATGGAGAGTAGATGCGCAGGTGGGCCAGCTGGCCCGGGACCACCGGAGAGCGAAGCAGCAGGCAGGCACCGCGGTCGCTGACATCCCAGAGCTGGCAGCTGTGGCGCCGATCAACGGTATTGAGGTCCACCTGGATCGGCAGATCGCAGGTGGGCATCGAGAAGCGCTGGCTGCGACGAGGCAGCTTGATCTTTGGATTCTCCGGATCGATGTTCTGAGAAACCGGATAGAAAAGCTCGATCATGGCAAGTGCTTTGGTGATGTCAAAACCTGGACGAACTGACTGGGTGAAAATCCAGAAAGCACGCGGATTCGGATCCAGCTCAGGCAGTGCTGCTGTTGGGTCGGTTCGGGGTTTTGAGGGGTGCCGATTGACATGGTCTGAGTATGACGATGCGCCCGACCCACCCTTGGTGTTGCTGACTACTTTTCTGGGGGTCGGTTCGGAGCTGGGGTCAAGGTGGGTGCGAGGGCGGTTCTCCCCTCCAAGTCTCGGCTGGCCTGCTGCTTAGGGTCTCGTCCAGCAGACCATCTGCATCCCATCCGCTGCCCTTTGCCATGGCCGCATCCCCTGCTCCTGCCTCCGCGATCGTTCCCCTGACCCTTCCCCTCGCCACCGTGCTGGTGCTGGCCGATCTGCGGCCTCTCGCCGCCCGAATCCGCGCCGTTCTGACTGATCTCTCCATCGCCGCCGCCGAGGCCCTGGATCAGGAGGTGGAGCGAACCGGCCGGGCTGTGCTGTTCCGCGGCGAGCCAGCTGAGGGTCTGCGGCTGGCCCGGGCCCTGCAGGTGGCAGGGCTGACCACCTCGCTCAACACGCTCAGCTGATCCGGCGCCCGGGGGTGTTCAGCGGGGCTTCCAGCCGCTCCAGCGGGCCAGCTCCTCGAGGCTGAGCACCCCCTCCCGCCGCTCCTGGCCCCTCACCCAGGTGGGATAGGCCCGGATGTCGGCAGCCTGGCAGCGCTCGCGACCGGCGTCATTGCGGTCGCATTCCACATAGGGCAGGCGTTGGCCGGCCTGCTCTCCGAACAGGCTCTTCTGGCGGAAGCAGGCCGGGCACCACCAGGCCCCATAAAACAGGAACCCCTTCTGGCGCAGATGCGCTCCGAGTGCCGACTGCTCTGGGCTTGAGGGGGCCAGGGCTTCGCCCAGCCCCGGCTCGGGGCTGGCCTGGGGCCCGGGGCTGGCGGCATCTGCCAGCAGGAGCGGACCTGCCAGGGCCTCGGCTCTCGGGTCGCGGGCCTGTCCGGTCGCCGTGCCGGTTGGTGCCGGGGCCTGAATCATCGCGACCTGGCTTCCCGGGCCCTGGGGCCCCGGGGCAAGGGGCACGGCGCTCGGGAATGGCTGGCGGGCGCTGGCTGCGCGTCCAGCTGAGGCCCCAAGGGGTTCGGCCCGCAGGGCCGGGGTTGGGATCAGGGGCGCCAGCAGCAGCGCCAGGGCTGCGAGCGCCCCAGCCTGGGCGCGACGGGTCTGAAAGCGGCGAACCTGGAGGCGGTGCACCCGGAGTCGCGGAACCGGAAAGCGAGCCATCGAGGGTTCGGCGGATCAGCCGCCTGGCAGGTGGACCCAACCCTACCGAGGCCCCCTCAGGCGTACGGGCTTCCACCCCTCCCGGTGGGGCCATCGGCGGAATGGGGCTGAGACAATGGCCAGAGAGCGCCCCTGCCGCGCCCCTGCGGCCCCCTGCTGGATGAGCCCCCGATGAGCGTCAACGGCTATCGCGATTACTTCCAGGTTCTCGGGGTCGAACGCAGTGCCGATGCCGATGCGATCAAGCGCGCCTTCCGCCGTCTGGCCCGCCAACACCACCCCGATGTGAACCCCGGCGATAAGAACGCTGAGGCCCGCTTCAAGGAGGTGAGCGAGGCCTATGAAGTCCTCTCTGATCCAGAGAAGCGCCGTCGCTACGAACAGTTCGGCCAGTACTGGAACCAGATGGGCGGCCCCGCTGGCGGTGGTGGCCCGGGCGGGTTCGATGTTGATTTCGGTCGCTACGGCAATTTCGACGACTTCATCAACGATCTGCTCGGACGCTTCGGCGGTGGTGGTGCTGGTGGCGCGGCCGCTGGCGGCTTCGGTGGGTTTGGCAGCGGCTTTCCCGCCGGTTTCGGTGGCCGTGCCGGTGCGCCACCGGATCTCGATGCCGAGGCCACGATCAACCTCTCGCTCTCCGAGGCCTTCCGCGGCTGTGAGCGCACCCTGGCCGTCAACGAGGAGCGGGTCCAGGTGCGCATTCCTGCGGGGGTTCGCAGTGGCAGTCGGCTGCGGCTCAAGGGCAAGGGCAACCTGCAGCCGGGCACCGGGCGCCGCGGCGATCTCTATCTGAACCTTCAGCTCCAGGCGCACCCGATCTGGCGTCTCGACGGCGAGCAGCTGCGGGCTGAACTGCCGCTCAGTCTCGACGAACTGGCCCTCGGCGGTGAGGTGGTGGTGGCCACGCCCGAGGGTGAGGCCACGGTGCAGGTGCCCCCCGGCATGAGCGTGGGCCGCAGCCTGCGACTCAAGGGCAAGGGCTGGCCGATCAAGGGGGGCCGCGGCGATCTGCTGCTCACCCCGGTGCTGCGGATGCCCGACAGCCTCAGCGAGCGCGAGCGGGAGCTGCTGGCCCAGCTCCGCCAGGCCCGCAGCGCCGATCCGCGGGCTGGCTGGATCAGTTCCGCCAGGCTTTGATCGCTGCCCTTCCGACACCGGCGGCGCCCTGAGGGCAGCGGTCGCTGATCCGTAGGATCCGCCCAGCCCTTCCCGCCCGCATGGAGCTCACCTACCGCCCCCGCCGGTTACGGCGTACGCCGGCCCTGAGGGCTCTGGTGCGCGAAACCCAGCTCGCTGCCACCGACTTCATCTATCCGCTGTTTGTCCATGAGGGCGCCAGCAACGAGCCGATCGGGGCCATGCCCGGCGCCAACCGTTGGAGCCTGGAGGGATTGGTGGATGAGGTGGGTCGCGCCTGGGATCTGGGCATCCGCTGCGTGGTGCTGTTCCCGAAGGTGGCCGATGGCCTGAAGACCGAGGACGGCGCCGAGTGCTTCAACGAGCACGGCCTGATTCCGCGAGCGATCCGTCGCCTCAAGGAGGTGCACCCCGGCATGGCGATCATGACCGATGTGGCCCTGGATCCCTACTCCTGCGATGGCCACGACGGCATCGTCAGCGCCGATGGGGTGGTGCTCAACGATGACACCGTCGAGATCCTCTGCCGCCAGGCGGTGGTGCAGGCCCGCGCCGGCGCCGATCTGATCGGTCCCAGCGACATGATGGATGGCAGGGTCGGAGCGATCCGCGAGAGCCTTGATGCGGAGGGCTTCGAACACGTGGGCATCATCAGCTATACGGCCAAATACGCCTCCGCCTACTACGGCCCCTTCCGCGAGGCCCTCGACTCGGCACCGCGGGCCGCCGCCGGCAAGCCGATCCCGAATGACAAAAGCACCTACCAGATGGATCCGGCCAACGGCCGTGAGGCGATCCTCGAATGCCAGCTTGATGAGAGCGAAGGTGCCGATATCTTGATGGTCAAGCCTGGCCTGGCTTACCTCGACATCATCTATCGCCTGCGTCAGGAGAGCGAACAACCGATCGCCGCCTACAACGTCAGCGGCGAGTATGCGATGGTCAAGGCGGCGGCCGAGCGCGGCTGGATCGATGAGCGGGCCGTGACCCTGGAGACCCTGCTGAGCTTCAAGCGGGCCGGCGCTGATCTGATCCTCACCTACCACGCCTGCGACGCCGCGGCCTGGCTGCGGCAGGGCTGAGCGGTGGAGGAGCGGGGTTGTTCAGCCCTCCTCCTCCCCCTGAAGCTGGCGCAGATAGTCGGCGTCGCTGGAGGCCTGGCTGTGTCGTTCAGATCCCGACAGCAGCAGACCCCAGAACGCTGCCTGGATCTGATCGAACAGGGTCAGCTCCGAGCCGGCGGTGGTCGAGAAGATCGCGTAGCCCATGGCCAGGGCGAAGCTGGCGATCGAGGTGCGCAGCAGCTCCGGCAGCAGCCGCAGCGGGCCGTTGCGGGGCAGGGCGTTGCGTTGACGGCGGATCTCGGCCTGGGCCTGGTCAAAGACGGTGCCCACCTGGGCCTTGAGCAGCGGCAGCGGCAGGGCCAGATCGGCTGGCGACAGGGAAGGACCACTGAGCTTGCGCAGCCCCTCCGCGACCGCGCTGCTGCTGCCGGCCTGCTCCACGGCCCTGCGCAGGGCGGAGAGCTTGCGTTCGGCAGCCTCGAGACGGTGGGCCTGGGTGGCATCGACGCTGCCCTGAAGCCGCAGGCCGGCGCTGATCTCCAGGGGAATCAGCAGCAGGAATCCGAGGGCGGCGGCGGCGGCCAGGCGGCTGAAGCGCTGCCAGCGGCGCACGACCGCCGGATCATCGGGATCGAGGTAGGTGCCGAGCTGCAGCAGGGCCAGACCGAACAGGGGCAGGGTGCCGGCGTTGACGAAAGAGCCGGTGAGCCGGTTCTGCCAGGCCGGATCAAAGGGTTTGAAGGGGAGCAGGCTGGCGACGACCAGGGTGGCAAAGAGTGCGAAAAGCACCAGGGCCAGCCGGCTGAGATTGCGGATCGGCACGGCAATGGGCTGTCAGAACAACACCTGGCCCCGACCATGGCAGGGCTTGGTGCGGGCGAGCCTAACCGCTTGATTCTTGCGGAGCCGGCCGTGCTCTGGACGTTCCTCGGCAGCGGTGAGCCCCCGCCGATCGCTGCCGTGTGTCGGCTGGGGGCCTCCGCTCCGTACCCGGAGCCGACCCGTCACCGGGCTGATCATCGAGCGGGTCGAGATCGGTTCGAGCGAGGCGGGAATGGAGGCGCTGGAGCCTGGGGCTCGGGCGGAGACCCGGCGGAGGTCGGTTCGCTCCGAGCCGGCCCAGCACCCTGGTGAGCGAGGTTCTGCCAGCCCGGCATGGCGGAACCCACGCCCACCCGGGGACTTCTGTGACGGATTCATGATCAATCCCCCCCCTTAAGGGGGTATTTCTGTGAAGACCCATTCCTCAAGGCGGTAACAATCAGCACAGTGCGTGGGACGTGATTTCCTCTCCCCTCCATGACCCGATCGCCTTCGGCCGGTCGCTGCTGTCCCACTCCCGACCTGTGGCGCAGGTCGACCACCGGCTCCCGGGTTCACCTCCAGGCGCCGACGGCTCGCCCCCTGGCCTCAGCCCCAGCCGACTCCACCCCAAAGCGCCAGGGTTGGGCTGCGGTGGCTGTCGGCCTTGTCTCCTCCTTCCTGCTCCCTGGGGCGGCATGGGCCGTGCCGATCCAGGCGCCCAGTGCTGCCAGTGCCGTTGCGCCGGACCCCAGCAGCACCCCGGCCATCGGCGCCGGGCCTCGCCGACCCGGTTTGATCCCCCCCGCCTCCCTGCACGCTGAGAGCCCGCTCGACGCGGAGCCCTCCTCCGGTCCTCGTCGGCCCGTGCCCGGCCAGACCAGGACCCTGGCCATCAATCCGTAGTCCCAGCCCTGGCCAGGCGGTCCCCTCAGGCGTTGATCATCCCGATCGGGCGGCCCGCAACGGTGGGTGTCGACACCCACCGTGTCAGCGGCACGCCCGGTCCGGGAGAATGGGGGAAATGATCCCCTCCGCCATGGCCCCGGCCGCCGTCCATCGCCTAGGCCATGTGGCCCTCCGGGTGGCCGATATGGAGCGGGCCAAGGCCTTTTACACCGCCCTCGGGCTGCAGCTCACCTGGGATGCGTCCGACTGGGCCTATCTCCAATCCCCCCTCAGCGGCGACGGCGTCGCCCTGCTCAGCCCCGACTACCGGGCGGCGGGCCCGCACTTCGCATTCCATCTGGAGGACCGGGCCGCCGTCGACGCCCTGCACGACCAGCTGGCGGCCAGCGGCCAGCCGGTGGGAGAGGTCCACGATCACCGCGACGGCACCGCCTCCTTCTATCTCCAGGATCCGGAGGGCAACTGGCTGGAGATCCTCTATGAACCCCCTGCCGGCATCCCCTCCAACACCGGCGCCGCGGCGATTCCCGTGCCGCCGCTCTCCCTCGGCGGTGGGCAGGGGTGAGCGAACCGGTCGGTGTGGTGGGAGGGGCCGAGGGGGTTGGGCCCACGCAAACTGAGCGGCCAGGGCAGGGTGCCCTCGGAGTCGGCCCGGCCTCGGAGCAGGCCGCGGCCATCGCCGCCGAAACCCTGGAGCTGCTCGAATGGCCTCGCCTGGCGGGTCATGTGGCCGGCTTTGCCAGCACCGCGGCCGGTGAGCGCCTCTGCGCTGCCTTGCCCCTCGCCCCCAGCTGCGCCGCCAGCCGCGAGCTGCAGGCCGAAACCACCGAATTGCTCGGCCTTGATGGCGTGCTGGACGGGGGCCTCAGCTTCCGCGGCGTCGCCGACATCGCCGCCACCGTGCAGCGCTGCGCCAAGGGGGGAAGCGCCGCTGGCGAGGAGCTGCTGGCGGTGGCCGCCACCCTGGCGGCGGCCCGGCGGCTGCGGCGCCAGATTGACGACGGCTCCCTGCGGCCGGTGTGCACAGCCCTGGTGGCCGACCTGCGCACCTTGCCGGAGCTGGAGCAGCGGCTCCACTTCGCGATCGAGGAGGGGGGCCGGGTGGCGGACCGGGCCAGCACCGAGCTGGCGGGTCTGCGCCGACAGTTGCAGGGGGTGCGGGCCGAGCGGCGCGAGCGCCTGCAGGAGCTGATCCGCCGCTGGGCCGCCCTGCTCCAGGACACGGTGGTCTCGGAGCGCAACGGCCGGCCGGTGCTGGCCGTGAAGGCCGGGGCCGCCACCCAGATCTCCGGTCTGGTGCACGACAGCTCGGCCTCAGGCAGCACCCTGTTTGTGGAACCCCAGGCTGTGATTGCCCAGGGCAATCGGATCCGCGAACTGGAGGGTCGGGAGCGGGAGCTGGAGGAGGCGATCCTGGCCGAGCTCAGCGCCCTGGTGGGGGAGGAGGCCCTGGCCCTCAATCACCTGCAGGAGGTGCTGACCCGCCTCGATGCCGGCCTCGCCCGGGCCCGCTACGGCGCCTGGCTGGGGGCGGTGCGGCCCGAGCTGGCGTCCGACCCCGAGGCCCCCTTTGAGCTCCGCGACCTGCGCCACCCGCTGCTGCTCTGGCAGGAGCGGCGCCAGGGTGGCGCGGCGGTGGTGCCGGTCAGCCTGCGGGTGGGGCCTGAGCTGCGGGTGCTGGCGATCACCGGCCCCAACACCGGCGGCAAGACCGTGACCCTCAAGAGCCTCGGGCTGGCGGCCCTGATGGCCCGGGCCGGTCTGTTTCTGCCCTGTGCCGGCACGCCGCAGTTGCCCTGGTGCGGCCAGGTGCTGGCCGACATCGGCGATGAGCAATCCCTGCAGCAGAACCTGTCCACCTTCAGCGGCCACATCCGCCGCATCGCCCGCATCCTGGCGGCCCTGCCCCCCGCCGGCGGGGCCCCACAACCAGCAGGAGCCTCCCTGGTGCTCCTCGATGAGGTGGGTGCCGGCACCGATCCCACCGAAGGCGCGGCCCTGGCGGCGGCGCTGTTGCGGCAGCTGGCCGATCGCGCCCGGCTCACCCTGGCCACCACCCACTACGGCGAGCTCAAGGCGCTCAAGTACGTCGATCCGCGTTTCGAGAACGCCTCGGTGGCCTTCGATGTCGAGACCCTCTCGCCCACGTATCACCTGCTCTGGGGCATCCCCGGCCGCAGCAATGCGTTGGCGATCGCTGCCCGGCTTGGGCTTGAGCCGGCGGTGTTGGCGGCGGCGGCGGCCCAGCTGGAGGCCGGCAGCGAGGGGGCCGCAGCGGGCGTCAACCGGGTGATCGAGGGCCTGGAGCAGCAGCGGCGCCAGCAGCAGGAGGCGGCCGAGGCCGCGGCGGTGGTGCTGGCCCGCACCGAGCTGCTGCACGAGGAGCTGCTGGCCCGCTGGGAGCAGCAGAAGGAGCAGAGCGCCGAGCTCCAGGAGCAGCGGCGCCAGCAGCTGGAACGCTCGATCCGCGACGGGCAGGGGGAGGTGCGGCGCTTGATCCGGCGCCTGCGGCAGGGCGCGGCCAGCGCCCAGCGCGGCGATGGCCGCGCCGCCGGTGAGGCGGCCCGCCTGGCGGGGCAGCGGTTGAAGCGCCTGGCGGACGAACACCGCCCCGAGCCGCCGCGGCGGGAGCACGGCGGCTGGCGACCGGCGGTGGGGGATCGGGTGCGGGTCCTGGCCCTGGGCAAGGCGGCCGAGGTGCTGGCCATCGCGCCAGATGGCCTGGAGCTGACCGTGCGCTGCGGCGTGCTGCGCAGCACCGTGGCCCTGTCGGCGATCGAGGGGCTCAACGGCGAGAAGCCCACCGTGCCCGAACCGGCTCAACCGATGGTGCGGATCCGCAGTCGCCGCCATCCCGGCAGCCGCGGCCCCCAGGTGCGCACCGAGTCCAATACTGTCGATGTGCGCGGATTGCGGGTGCACGAGGCCGAGGCGGCGGTTGAGGAACGGCTGCGTGGCGCCAGCGGACCCCTCTGGGTGATCCACGGCATCGGCACCGGCAAGCTCAAGCGCGGCTTGCGGGAATGGTTGGCTGGGGTTCCCTATGTGGAACGGGTGAACGATGCCGAACCCGGCGATGGTGGGTCTGGCTGCAGTGTGATCTGGGTGCGTTGAGGCCGGGCTTCAGTCGTCCTCTTGGCCGTGCAGTTCGCTCAAATAATCCTCATCGGAGGGATTGGCGAACCGACGTTTGCCCTTGCCCAGCCGTTCCTTGCGATGGATCAATCGTTCGAGAAGGCTTTGATGCTCCCTGGGGCGACGGGCGAAGGCGGCGTAGCCACCGGCCAGGGTGAGCAGGGCAATCGAGGAACGGAGCAGTTCAGGGAGGAGCAGCAGGGGGTTGGCGGACGGGAGATTGGTTGTCTCCCGGGCGATCTGCTTCTGCATGCGGGCCAAGGCGATGTTCACCTCGTCCCGCAGCTCGGGGAGGGGTTTGGTGATTTCGGTGCCAGCCAGCTCCACAAAACTCAGGCCACTTAGCCTGGCCTTGAGATCGGCGCTGGTTTTCGCCTCATCCACGACCTTGCGCACGGCCGCAAGTCGGCTCTCCATGGTCTTGATCCGCTCGGTCTGCGCGGCCACGTCCCGCTGCTGCAGGCGGATGTTGGAGGTGATCTGAAGCGGAATGAGCAGGATGAACCCCAGGGCCGCGGCAATGGCCAGCTGCTCAAACAGGATCCTCCTTTGCTTCAGAAAAGGATCCTGCGGATCAAGGGCCGACCCGATCAGCAGCAAGGCCAGCGCGATCAGGGGCAGGGTGGCGATGTTGATCAGGGCGGGAATGAAGCGCGCCTGCCAGAGCGGATCGAACGGTTGGAGAGGGAAGATCGCCCCGACCAGCACGGTCGCAAACAGAATGACCAGCGCCAGGGCCATCTGACCAAGACTGCGCATTGACATGGGCTGGAGGCCTCTGGGGGATGTCTGGAGGGGGGGCTGGGCGAACGCCCAGGCCCTGCGACCGCAGGGCCTGGCTTGAGGGCCGAACCGGGCGGTGGTGCTCCGGTGGCTGGGGTGAAGGTAGCGATGGCAGGCCGGATCAGCGACCTCTTCTGGCCCTGGTTGGCAGCGGTGGGGGCTGATGGCGCCCCAGGATCGCCTGATCCCGCCAACGCGGCCTGACGAGCTGGCGGCGATCCGGTCTGAGGACTCGCCCGGGGCTGCCACCAGGGGCGGTTTATGTAGATTGTTTGTAGGAGGCATTAACAGAGGGCCCGGTTTCCTTGCCGTGGCTCTGCCCCTGCGGCTGCGCCCTGGTGTCGCCACGTCCTTGTGTTGCCATTCCTCCCATGTCTCCTCGCCCCCTGACCAGCACCGTCGTCGCCTTCCCTGAGGTCCCGTCAAGGCGGAGCCGCGAGGATCTTCCCTCCGTTGCCGGACCGGCCAGCGTTTCGACCGTTCCAGCCGCACCGGCCGCCCCCGCTGCCCCGGCCTTGGTGCCGCCGGCGTCAGCGACCAGTCCGCTGGTGGCCAGTGCGATCACGAGCCCGGTCAGCCCTGGTGCCACCAGCGCTGCCCCCGCTGATGCAGCCAGGGTTTCCCCAGGCCAGGCTGGCCACCACGCCGGCTCCACCAACCCCAGCCCGGCGCCCGCCACGCCCCAACCGGAACTGCTGCGGCGCGGCAGCACCCCTTGGAGCGATGCCCGGGTCGAGGCCCTGATCCGCGAGGGCCGCCTTCAAGCCGGCTGGCTGCCGGACATCCGTGCCACCGCCCTGACCCATCTGCAGATTCAGAACGCCCAGCAGCGCGAGATGCTGCGGTTCAGCAACGCCATCGCCAACACCGGAGACGGCAGCTGGCAGGTGCGGCGCGGCACCTTGATCAGCGATCCTGATCAGATCGACTATGCCAAAAGCCTTGGTCTTGATCCCAGCCAGCTGGCGGTGACCTCTCAGGAGTTGCTCGGATCCGACGGTGCGATCGCGGCGGTGGTCGAGGATGCGGCACTGTCGGAGTTCCACCCGGAGCACAAGCATTTCCATATCGGCGAAACGGCCGAATTTGGGGTGGAGCGCTTCAATCCCACCAGCCAGAGCTGGGATCCAATCACGGGCATGGAGGTCGTCAAGACCACCTTCTGCCTGATCGATGTCAACCAGATTCAGCAAATCTCGGAGAGTGATCCTGATCACTACGAGATCATCAAATCACCCGCCAACCTCAATCTCTACAACGACTGCTTTGCCGAACTGCAGGGCATTCAGGCCGGCTGGATCGACCGCTACAACCACTCCCTGCCCGGTCAGGAGGTCGACATCACCGATCTGCCCGCCGGCACCTACCGGATCACCAGCACCGTCAATCCGGCAGGCTGGTTTCTGGAGAGCGATTACAGCAACAACACCGGTTGGACCAGCTTCGATCTCAGCCGCGATTCCAACGGCAACGCCAAGCTGCGCACGATCCCTGGCGCCACCGGCGGGATCTGGTTCGACAGCAGTTCCAACGGCATGGGTTGAAGGCCGGCCGGCGTCCGCCCCATCCAGGCGGATGTCGGTCAGATCCCGCCCACGGCGATCAGTCGGAATCACCAGGCGCAGCCCTTGGGTCTCCGCCTCAGCCCTGCAGCCGCGGCAGCTCCAGCGGCTTCTCCTGCGGAACCCGCGGCAGCGGCAGGGCGTCGCCCTGGCTGTCGAACAGGCGCCAGCCGGCCGGATCCACCTCCAGGTGCACCCCCTGGCCCACGGTCACCGCCTGGTCGGGCCGGGCCCTCACCAGCACCAGGTGGCTGCCGTCGAGCAGCCGGCAGGTGAGCAGCTGTTCGTTGCCGAGGGCTTCGATGTGGGTCACCTCGGCGCCGAGGTTGCGGTTGGCGGGCGGGGCCAGCTTCAGGTGCTCGGGCCGCAGGCCGCCGGTGAGCCGGTGGCCGATGCGACCCGCCAGGGCCTCGGTCTGGGGCCCCTCCAGCAGCAACCGCCGCTCCCCCAGCAGCAGCTGGGTCGTCGCCAGCACCTGCACCGGCAGCAGGTTCATCGGCGGGCTTCCGATGAACTGGGCCACGAACAGGTTCGCCGGCCACTGGTAGAGCTCCAGCGGCGTGCCCAGCTGCTGCAGCACGCCGCCATTGAGCACGGCGATGCGATGGCCCATCGTCATCGCCTCCACCTGGTCGTGGGTGACGTAGAGGGTGGTGGTGCCGAGGCGCCGTTGCAACGCCACGATCTGGGCGCGGGTGCCGGTGCGCAGCTTGGCGTCGAGATTGCTGAGCGGTTCATCCATCAGAAACACCGCCGGCTGTCGGGCGATGGCGCGCCCCAGGGCAACCCGCTGCTTCTGGCCGCCGGAGAGTTCCTTCGGGCGTCGCTGCAGCAGCCCTTCGAGTTCGAGGGTGGCGGCCACGGCGGCCACCCGCTCCTCAATCTCCTCTTCCCGCGGCGACGGGATCCGCAGGCCCGCCGGCCAGGACCTGGTGGCGCGGTGGAGGCTGTCCTGCAGCTGTTGGCCGAAACTGCGCGGTCGGCTGCGGCGCAACCCGAAGCCGATGTTGTCGGCCACGCTGAGGTGCGGGTAGAGGGCGTAGCTCTGGAACACCATCGCCACGTTGCGTTCGGCCGGCCGCAACCGGCTGACGGGGCGATCGCCCACCAGGATCTCGCCGCCACTGAGGGTGTCGAGGCCGGCCAGGAGCCGCAGCAGGGTGCTCTTGCCGCAGCCCGAGGGACCCACCAGCACCAGGAACTCCCCATCGGCGATGGTCAGGTCCAGCTCGCGCAGCACCGTCACTGGCCCCTCGGACCCGGGCCGGCGCGGCGGATAGGTCTTGCTCACCCGCTGGAAGCGAACCTCGGCCACACCAGCCCCGCGACCGCCGGATCCTAGGGTTGCTCCAATGCAGTTCATCGATCAGGCCCGCATTGCGGTGCGGGGTGGCCGCGGCGGCGATGGAATCGTGGCCTTCCGGCGCGAGAAGTATGTGCCGGCGGGCGGTCCCTCCGGCGGCGACGGCGGCCGCGGCGGCGATGTGGTGCTGCGGGCCGACAGCAACCTCCAGACCCTGCTGGACTTCAAGTTCCGGCGCCTGTTCGCCGCCGATGACGGCGTGCGCGGCGGCCCTAACCGCAGCAGTGGCGCCAGCGGCAAGCCCCTGGTGATCCGCGTGCCCTGCGGCACCGAGGTGCGGGACTGCCGCACCGGCATCCTGCTCGGTGACCTGACCAGTCCCGGCCAGGAGCTGCTGGTGGCCAGCGGCGGCCGCGGCGGCCTCGGCAACGCCCGCTATCTCAGCAACCGCAACCGGGCTCCCGAGAAGTGCACCGAAGGCCGCGACGGTGAAACCTGGGACCTGTGGCTGGAGCTCAAGCTGCTCGCCGAGGTGGGCATCATCGGCCAGCCCAACGCCGGCAAGAGCACCTTGATCGCCGTGCTCTCCGCCGCCCGGCCCCGCATCGCCGACTACCCCTTCACCACCTTGGTGCCCAACCTGGGGGTGGTGCGCCGGCCCAGCGGCGACGGCACCGTCTTCGCCGACATCCCCGGCCTGATCGCTGGAGCCGCCCAGGGGGCCGGCCTGGGCCATGAGTTCCTGCGCCACATCGAGCGCACCCGGCTGCTGCTCCATCTGGTGGATGGCAGCAGCGACGACGTCGTGGCGGACCTGGCGGTGGTGGAGGAGGAGCTGCGGGCCTACGGCCACGGTTTGGCCGAACGGCCGCGGTTGGTGGTGCTCAGCAAAGCGGAACTGCTCGACGCCCCCACACTGGCGGAGCGACTGACGGCCTTGGCGGAGCATTTGGCCGGGCCCGGGGCCTTGCCGGCCCGCGGAGCCCCCCTGGCGATCTCGGCAGCCACGGGACAGGGCCTGGAGGCCCTCAAGGCAGCGGTGTGGGGACTGCTGGAGAGCGAGTCCAGCGCTCCAGATCCGGCTCAGGTCGCTGTGTCCGATCCGGACCCCTGGGGGGCATACTCCGGAGTGGAGCCCTGAAAACCGTCGTACCTGAGGGTACCGCTCAGAGCTGGAAGCATTGTGAGCCTGATCAGAACCCAGCTGACACTTCAGTCGATGGCACCAAGGCGATGTCTGGTGCCAGGTCAACCGGATTGGAGGGCTAACCAAGGGTGTTATCCCTGATCTGAACAGGAGTCTGTGTCCGGGCTGAGCAGCTGTGCTGAATCAGCCCGGAGAAGGGAGGGTCAACCTCTCGGGGCAAGACCGTGAAGGATGCCTAGCGAGGCCTGATCAGTCGTCGTAGACCTTGCACTCGGGGGCCTCGGGATTGAGGTCGCAGAACACCTCGAGGGGGGAGGGGTCGTGGCTGTCCTCGGGGTGGTGGGTCTTGTATTCCTCCAGACCCTTGAGCTCCTCTTCGAGGTGCCGCACCTTGCCGAGATTGCCTTCGGCTTTGGCCGCCTCGATGTCTTCCCGGTCCTTTTCGATGTGCTCGTCGATGGTTTTCATGATTGACCGACCGCAGCGGCCGGAGCTCACCGGGGCCACCATACGGGTGTTGCCACCGCACTGAGATCTCCATGTGCGCTTGCGCTGATCGCTGGGCGCTCAGCGGCGGAGATCAGCCGGGGCGCTCACTCAGCTCCAGCCAGCGTTCTTCCGCCGCCGCGATTCGCTCCGCCAGGCTGGCCAGCTCCCGTGTGAGGGTTTCCAGACGTTCGTAGGCCTGGGTCGAGCCGCTGGCCAGCTCCTCCTCCAGAGCCCGGCGCCGCTCCTCCCACAGGGGCAGGTCCTGTTCGATCGCCGCCAGTTCCCGGTTCTCCCGAAAGCTGCGCCGCCGCGCCCCGATGGCGGCCGCCGGGGCTGGGCCTCCCTCGGCGGCGGTCGTGGCGGTCGTGGCGGCCGGCGGGGCTGCCGTCGTGGTCGCGGCGCGGCGGGCGGCCTCAGCCTGTTGGCGCTCCAGATGGGCGGTGTAGTTGCCCTCGAAGCGCTCCAGCCGGCCATCCCGGAAGCAGAACAGGCGATCCACGGTCCGGTCCAGGAACCAGCGGTCGTGGGACACCACCAGCACGCAGCCGCGGAAGTCGTCCAGAAACTCCTCCAGCACCCCCAGGGTGTGGACATCGAGATCGTTGGTGGGTTCGTCGAGCAGCAGCACATTCGGCGCCTCGATCAGGAGCCGGCAGAGGTGCAGCCGCCGCCGCTCGCCGCCGGAGAGCCGGGCCACCGGCTGGTGTTGCTGGGCCGGTGGAAACAGGAACCGCTCCAGAAGCTGGGAGGCGCTCAGCTCCACCCCATCCACCGCCACCCGGCTGGCGGCCTCCAGCACCACATCGATCACCTTGCGCTGGGCCCGGTCAGCCAGCAGCACCTCGCTGTGCTGGTCGAAGTAGGCGAGCTTGACGGTGGCACCCAGCTCAAGCCGGCCGGCGCTGGGGGCTCGCCGGCCGGCGATCACATCCAGCAGGCTCGATTTGCCGACACCATTGGGCCCGATGATCCCGATCCGGTCCTCCGGGCTGAAGTCGTAGCTGAAGTCCCGCAGCAGCAGCCGGGCCGTTTCCGGCGAGCCCGCGCCCTCCCGCGGGGCCGCGCCGGCATCCGGAGCAGCCGTTTCCGGAACCGGTACCGCCACCGCCAGACCCTCGGCGCTGATCGCCCGCTTGCCCAGGCGACGGGCCGTGGAGGCGAGGCTCAGCTGACCCTTCACCTGGCGCGTCGGCAGCTCCCGCATCGCCTCGATCCGCTGCAGGCGGGCCTTCTGCTTGGTGCTGCGGGCCTTCGGACCCTGGCGCAACCAGGCCAGCTCCCGCCGCAGGGTGCCGCGGAACTTGGCGGCGCTGGCCTGCTCGGAGGCCTCCTCCTCGGCTCGTCGCTCCAGATAGGTGCCGTAGTTGCCCTCGTAGGGCCTGGCCTCGCCCCGCTCCACCGCCACGATCCGGCGGGTGACCCGGTCGAGCAGGTAGCGGTCGTGGGTGACCAGCACCAGGGCGCCGCTGTAGCGATCCAGCCAGCCCTGCAGCCACTCCACCCCCTCGGCATCGAGGTGGTTGGTGGGTTCATCGAGGAGCAGCACCTCCGGCTGGGCCACCAGGGCCGCCGCCAGGGCCACGCGTCGCCGGTTGCCCCCCGACAGCTCCCCGACCCGCCGCCCCAGCAGGCCGGCGCCGCCGCCGATCCCCAGCCGTTCGAGCACCTCCCGGCAGTCGCGCTCCAGGGCCCAGGCGTTGCAGCTGTCCATGCGCTGGTTGCAGGCCCCAAGCCGGGCTAGCAGGGTGTCGCTGCCGGGATCGGCCGCCAGGGCGAGGCTGAGCTGTTCGTGTTCGCGCAGCAGCTCCAGCCGTTCACCGCCGGCGGCGAACACTTCCTCCAGCACGGTGCGGGACGGATCCAGCTCCGGGGCCTGGTCGAGCACCACCACGTTCAGTCGCGGAGAGCAGCGCCGCTCGCCCCGATCCAGGGATTCCCGGCCGGCCAGCACCCGCAGCAGGGTGCTCTTGCCGGCGCCATTGGGCCCGATCAGCCCCAGCCGCTCCCGCGGCCCGACGTGCAGCTCCAGATCGGAGAACAGGGTGCGGATGCCGAAATCCTTGCCGGCCCCCACCAGGGAGATCAGGCTCACCGGCCCCCCGTGGTGGCGGCGCTGCCGCGGCGCTGGGCCTCCAGATGGATGAACACGCTCTTGTCGCCGACATCGGCGGCGGCGGCCATCGGAAACTTGCGCAGGCACAGCACCAGCAGCAGCAGGGCCTCCAGGCCGAGCAGGGCGCCACAGGCCTCGGCACTGAGCAGGCCCGTCAGCCTTCCCAGCAGGGCCAGGGGCAGCAGCAGGGTCACCCCGACCGCCTCGGGCCGGCGGAAACAGAAGAACTCCTTGAAACCCACCCCGGTGAGGGCCGCGAAGAAGGGGCCCACCGCGAGGATCCACAGGGGTTGGGCCACCAGGGCCGGCCCCAGGCCTGCCGCCCCCACCCGCTGCAGCAGCAGCAGGGCGCCCAGGCAGCCCAGCAGCCAGAAGAGCTGCAGGGCCCGATGCAACGGCCGCAGGTAGATGTGGATCCAGCGCAGGGCCAGCCCCAGGCCCGCCGCCATCGGCAGCAGCCAGGGCCAGAGCCAGGTCGGGCCGGCCAGGTGCCATTGCAGCAGCAGGCCCAGCTGGCCCACGGCCACGGCGGTGAGGGCGAGTCGGTAGGCGAGCACCTCGCGGCGGTCGTCCGCCGTGATCGTGAATGGTCCAAAGACACCGTCGAACACGGGGTCCGCTGGGCTGGACGGGGAGACGGGGGCGGTGCTGCTGGCCACGGGCTTGCCTGGCGGTTCCCTCAGGCTGCCACCAATGCGGCCAGATCGGGTCCGGCGGGGATGATGCCGGAGGGATGGAGGGGAAAGAGGGCACCGAAGTAGTCGCGGCGCCAGGCCTCCGCGAAGCAGGTGGCCGCCACGCCGCCAAGGTCGTAGAAGCGGGCTCGCCAGCGGCGCAGCGCCGGCAGCTGGGCCATCGTCAGGCGGCTGCAGCCGAACAGGGGGGCGTAGACCAGCTCCAATCGGATCAGGGTGGGGAAGAGCACCACATCCGCCAGCGTGGGCGCCGCTCCGCAGAGCCAGACGGGGCTGGCCCCCTGCGCCTCTTCGCCGCGCCGCAGCTGGGCCTCGGCCGCCTCCAGCGCGCTGAACAGTTCGCCCTCCGCCTCGTCGTAGGCCGCCTGGTTGCGGGCGAAGCCGCAGCGGTAGACCCCGTCGTTGACCTGATGCTGGAAGCGTTCGCGCCAGATCTCGATCGCCGGCCGCTGGGCCTCCAGCCAGAGCTGGGGCCCCGGGCCTGGCCAGCCATCAAGCAGCTCGATCAGGCGGGCGCTCTCATTGACCACGATCCGCCGCTGCCGGCGCGAGTAGAGCGCCGGCACCGTGGCCGGCAGGGTGGCATCGGCGCCGCTGGCCCGATAGAGCGCCGCCAGGGTGTCGCAGCCCTCGAAGGGGCTGCTGAACCGCCAGCGACCGGCCGCCGGATCCGGATCCACCACCTCCACCGCGATGCTGGCCCCCAGCTGGCGCAGGCTGTGGCTGAGCCAGGCGCGGTGGGCCCAGGGGCAGCTGCGACCCACGATCAGCACGTGGCTGTCGGCTTCGGCCGCGTCGTCCGGCAGGGCCGGCAGGGTCGCGAAGGCCGCGGCGGGGCGGCGGTAGCGGCCCTGGGCATCGGCGGGGCCGAGGCCACCCATCAGGGCGAGCCACTGGGCATGCCAGAGGCTGCGGGCGGTGCGCACCAGGGCGGCGGGGGGAGCCATCGCTTGGAAAGGGAGTGACTGGACTCTGCGTCAAGCTGGGGGGCCAGCGTGGCTGCCGAGCGATGGAACGTGGTGGGGTTGGGTCGAGCGCTGGCGCCGCCGGGCGGGTGCTGGTGGTGGCAGGCACCCACGGCAATGAGCGCAATGCCCCCTGGCTGCTGCAGGGCCAGGCCGAACCGGGGGGGGGCATCGCCGCGTCAGGCTTGGCCCTGGTGGCCCTGATCGGCAATCCCGAGGCTTTCGCGGCGGGCCAGCGTTATGGCGACCGCGACCTCAACCGCAGCTTCGCGGCCGAGCTGCTTGACGATCCGAGCCGGCGCGAGGCGGAGGTGGAGCGGGCCCGGGCCCTGCTGGCCGCCCATGGGGCGGATGGCGCCGAGCCCTGCCTGGTGGCTCTCGACCTGCACAGCACCACCGCCGCCATGGGCAATTCCCTGGTGGTCTACGGCCGCCGCCCCGCCGATCTGGCCCTGGCCGCCGCCCTGCAGCAGGCCCTGGGCCTTCCGATCTATCTGCACGAGGCCGATGCCCGCCAGACGGGTTTTCTGGTGGAGCGCTGGCCCTGCGGTCTGGCGATCGAGGTGGGACCGGTGCCCCAGGGCGTGGTCAGCGCCGCCGTGGTTCAGCAGAGTCGCCTGGCGCTTGAGGCTGCTCTGGCGGCCCTGGCCGCTGCCCGACGGGGAGTCCTGGCCCTGCCCCGCCAGCTGGTGGTGCACCGCCATCGCCTGAGCCTCGATCTGCCCCGCCGGGACGATGGCTCCCCCGCCGCCGTGATTCACCCCAGGCGCCAGGGCCGTGACTGGCAGCCCCTGGTGGCCGGCGATCCCCTGTTCCTGGGGGTTGATGGCCGCACCCTGTCCTATGCGCCGGCCCCGCAGCTGGCCGGTGAGACGGTCTGGCCGGTGTTCATCAACGAGGCGGCCTACGGCGAGAAGGGCATCGCCATGAGCCTCACCAGCCGGGAGTGCTGGCCGGTGCCGCCGACCTGGGCGGCGGCGCTGCAGCAGCTGGCGGCGGGTCTGGAGCTGGCGGTGGAGTGAGGGGGGCGGCTCAGCCGCAGGCGAAGGTGCTTTGTTCCTTGGTGCAGGGCAGGTCGGTGGTGGTGCCATCGGCCCAGTAGATGCGCAGGCGGTCGTCCTCGCTGCCGGTGCGGATCGTCAGCGACTTGATCACACCCGCCGGCGGCTTGCCCTTGCGATCGGCGGCGTCATTGCGCTCCCGGGCCAGGGTGTTGAGGCGCTGCTCCAGTTGCTGGATCTTGAGGTTGAGCTCCTCGATCCGGCGCGCCTCGGGGCTGGGCTGGCGCTCGCAGGCGCTGAGCAGCAGCAGGACGGTGGCGAGGCTGAGCTGGCAGAGGCGCTTGGCCAGCCCCGGGACAGCGCGTTGTTGGGGTGGCGTCGGCGCCTGCGGATCGGCCTGCCGCTGGGGGGCTGCGTCGTTCGGGGTGGCTGCGGCCAGGGACCCGGGGGGGAGCAGGGACACGGCCATCGGCAGGAGCGGGGCGATTCCCCCTGCTTAGCAGTGGCGGGGGGTGATGGCTCAGAAGCGGCGCCCAGCTCCGTGTGGCCAGCCGCCCAGGGTTGTGAGCGCGGCTGATCCAGCTGTTGGGTTCTGCTTGCTGTGGTGAGCCCACCGCCCGCAGCCCGCAGCGGTCAGATCTCCGCCGTCTGCGCTCACGCCGCCCGGTCGCCGTTCTGGTCCCTGGGGCCAGCGCCTGTTGCGTCTGCCCATCCCCTTGCCTCACCGCCCCAAGCCCGCCGCCGCACGCCCCCAGGCGTGGATCGTTGCGCCCAAGCCGGTCGCCTTCGCTGGCCCCCCCCTTTCCCACCGCCCCCTCAGCCCCTTTCCGCGCCCCCGCCCCGCGCCCCGCGCCCGCCACACAGCACCGACCACCCCACCCCCGCAACACCCCCTCATGAAGCACCAACTTCATGAAGCCCCTTCACAAACCCGCAAACTTCCGTT
>JBMSXZ010000009.1:0-33719 GCA_049426205.1 Cyanobium sp. | reverse complement strand
ACATCCGCGACGAATCCGATCGCGACGGCATGCGCATCGTGATCGAGCTGCGGCGTGATGCCTACCCGCAGGTGGTGCTCAATAACCTGTTCAAGCTCACACCGCTGCAGAGCAACTTCAACGCCTACATGCTTGCTCTGGTCAAGGGCGAGCCGGTGCTGCTGACCCTGCGGCGCCTGCTGGAGGTGTTCCGCGACTTCCGGATCGAGACGATCGAGCGGCGCACCCGCTACCTGCTGCGCAAGGCCGAGGAACGCGATCACATCCTGCTGGGTCTGCTGATCGCGCTCGACAACCTCGACGCGATCATCGCCCTGATCCGCGCCGCCGCCGACACCGCCACGGCCCGCCAGGGTCTGGTCGAGCAGTTCGGCCTCAGTGAAGTCCAGGCCGACGCCATCCTGCAGATGCAGCTGCGCCGCCTGACCGCCCTGGAGGCCGACAAGATCCGCCTGGAGCACGAGGATCTGGTCGCGAAGATCACCGACTATCAGGACATCCTGGCCCGGCGGGAACGGGTGCTTGGCCTGATCAGCGACGAGCTGCAGGCGATCCGGGCCCGCTACGACTCACCGCGCCGCACCGAGATCCTCGATCTCGAGGGCGGCCTTGACGACATCGACCTGATCGCCAACGAGCGCTCGGTCGTGCTGCTCACCGAAAACGGCTACCTCAAGCGGATGCCGGTCAGCGAGTTCGAGGCCACCAGCCGCGGCACCCGCGGCAAGGCGGGCACCCGCAGCCAGGGGGAGGAGGCGGTGAAGCTGTTCATCAGCTGCAACGACCACGACGCCCTGCTTCTGTTCAGCGACCGCGGCGTGGTGTATTCGCTGCCCGCCTACCGGGTGCCCCTCTGCAGCCGCACCGCCAAGGGAACTCCGATCGTGCAGCTGCTGCCGATTCCCCGGGAGGAGGCGATCACCTCGCTGCTCTCGGTGACGGCCTTCGACGACGCCATGCAGCTGGTGATGCTGACCAGTGGCGGCTTCATCAAGCGCACCCTGCTCTCGGCCTTCGCCAACATCCGCTCCAACGGTCTGATCGCCATCTCCCTGGAGGACGGCGATGACCTGCGCTGGGTGCGGCTTGCCCTGACCGGCGACAGCGTGCTGATCGGCTCCCGGCGGGGCATGACGATCCATTTCCGTCTCAGTGATGAGGAGCTGCGCCCCCTGGGTCGCACAGCTCGCGGCGTGCGGGCGATGAATCTGCGGGATGGAGATCGTCTGGTGAGCATGGATGTGCTGCCGGCCGAACTGGCCGACCAGGTGGCCAGCAGCGCCGAGAGCGAGGGCAGCGACGACGAGGACAGCGACGAGGTGGCAGCGAGCGAGGGCCCCTGGGTGCTGGTGGCCAGCGCCAGCGGTCTGGGCAAGCGGGTGCCGGTGGATCAGTTCCGCCTGCAGAAGCGGGCCGGCATGGGCCTGCGCTGCATGAAGTTCCGCCGGGACGGCGATGCCCTGGTGGGTCTGAAGGTGCTGGGCGCCGATGAGGAGCTGCTCCTGGTCAGCGAGCGCGGCGTGATCGTGCGGATGCGGTCCAACGCCGTGCCCCAGCAATCACGGGCCGCCACCGGCGTGCGCCTGCAGCGGCTCGACGCTGGCGACCACCTGGCCGAGGTGGTTCTGGTGCCCCCGGCCGCGGCGGAGGCCGAGACCGATGCGGAGGCGGCGCTCGGGCAGGTGGAGGCGGCGCTCGGGCCCGATGCCACGGCGAGCGGCGCAGACCCCGAGGAACTCCCCGCAGACGGATCCTCCGCCTTGGCCCCGGACGACGGGTCAGCCGAGCCGGACGACGCGGCCTGATCCGCAGGCGGCGCCAGCCATCGGCGGAAGGCGACGACGGTTCAGGATACGGGCATCGCGGAGGTGGCCTTGCACGATGTTCTGGTGATCGGCGCCGGCCCGGCGGCCCTGGCCATCGCCGCAGAACTCGGCGAGCGGGGGCTGACGGTCGCCGGTCTGGCCCCCACCGATCCGGCGGCGGCCTGGGTGAACACCTACGGGATCTGGGCGGAGGAGGTCGATCAGCTCGGCCTGGGCCATCTGCTGGCACACCGCTGGGAGACCAGCGTGAGCTACTTCGGCCCGGGCCGCGGGTCAGCTCCGGAGGGCCGCGACGGCTGGGGTCGCGCGAGCTCCAACGACGATCCCGATGGGGCGATCCGACACGGCCGCGCCTACGGTCTGTTCGACAAGGCCGCCCTGCAGGGCCACTGGCTCGATCGCTGTGGCCGCGCCGGTGTGAGCTGGATCCGGGGGCGGGCGCTCAGCCTGGAGCACGGGGACAGCGTGACCCGGATCAGCACCGCGGATGGCGCCACCCTGGCGGCCCGACTGGTGGTGGATGCCAGTGGCCATGAGCCTGTGTTCGTGCGTCGCGGCAGCGATGGCCCGGTGGCAGGCCAGGCCGCCTACGGGATCGTGGGCCGGTTCAGCGCCGCTCCGATCGAACCAGGACAGTTCGTGTTCATGGACTACCGGCCCGACCACCTCAGCCCCGAGCAACGGCGCCAGCCCCCCACCTTCCTCTACGCGATGGACCTGGGTGAGGGCGTTTTCTTCGTGGAGGAGACCTCCCTGGCCCTGGCCCCGGCGGTGCCCTTCGCCACGCTCCAGGAGCGCCTGCGGCTGCGGCTGGCCCACCGGGGCGTCTCTGTGACCGAGGTGCTGCATGAGGAGTTCTGCCTGTTTCCGATGAACCCCGTGCTGCCGGATCGAGGCCAGGGGGTGGTGGGCTTCGGCGGTGCCGGTGGGCTGGTCCATCCCGCCTCCGGCTACATGGTGGGAGCCCTGCTGCGGCGCTCGCCGCACCTGGCCGGCGCCATCGCCGACGCCCTGGCCGCGGGCCGCAGCGGCAGCGAGCTGGCCGCAGCCGCCTGGGAGGGTCTCTGGCCAGCGGACCTGCGCTGGAAACACGGCTTCTTCCGCTTCGGCCTGGAGAAGCTGATGCGCTTCGACGAAGCCCAGCTGCGCCACCACTTCCGCAGCTTCTTCCAGCTGCCCGATCCCCAGTGGTATGGCTTCCTCACCAACACCCTCAGCCCCGCCGAGGTGCTGGCGGCGATGGTGCGCCTCTATGGCACCGCGCCCTGGGACGTTCGCTGGGGGCTGATGGGGTTGCGCGGCCGGGAGGCGGCCCTGCTGGTCCGATGGCTGGGGGGCTGATCGCCACTCCCACCGCCGAGCCAGACCATCCGCCACGATGCGGACAGGACCGGTGCATCTTCCCCATGGCGGCTTCATCCCCAACCCCCGAGGACTGTCGCAGTGAAGTGCTGCGGCGCCTGCGGGAACGGGGTCGGGCGACGGCCCCCAGCGAAACGGCCCGGATCCGGGAGCTGCTGGAGCGGTTGGAACGGCTCGCGCCGGCCAACCTGCTCACCGACAGCACCCGACTGCGAGGGGTGTGGGACCTGCGCTGGAGCAGCGGCCGCCAGCCCTACCTGCTGACTGCCCCGTGGTTGGAGAACCTCCAGGTGCTGGATCCGGAGCGGGGACGGGCGATGAACCTGCTGCGGCTCGCCGGCCCCCTTGGCCCGCTGGGGGCAATCGCGGTGCAGGCCCGGATCGCCGTGGAGGGGCTGCAACGGGTGAGCGTGCGCTTCGTGCGCGGGGGCTGGCTCGGACCACGGCTGGCCCAGCAACGGCTGGAGCTGCTGCGGGAGGTGCGCCAGAGCTTCCCCGCCTGGCTCGACATCACCGTGCTCGACGATGAGCTTCGTGTCTGCCGCGGCAATGCCGGCACCCTGTTTGCCCTGGTGCGCCGCCCGGATCTGCGGCTGGAGGACCTGTTCGGGGAGGCGGAGGGCGGCGCTGTGGTGCCCCCAGCGGCTGCGACAAAGAATCTCTGAACAAGATTTCGCTCTGGGCGCAAAATCACCAGAACGGCGATGCCAAGGCCACAGAGGCTGTCTAGCCTCGGTAGGACCTGCAGCGTCAACGCATGGATGCAGCAGCCGATTCGACGCCAACTGCAGCAGGGGCGTCGGCGAAATGGCGATTGTTCCTCAAGGTGCTGCCCCTCACCGCCCTGTTCGCCCTGGCCAAGCTGGCGGTTCACGCCAGCGGCTTTGAGCCCTGGGAGTTCAACTCGCTGACGGGATCGTTGTTTGGAGCGGCCACGTTTGTGATCGCCTTCGTGCTCAGTGGCACCCTGGCGGATTACAACGCCTGCGAAGACTTGATGCTGCAGCTGATCAATGCAGTCGAGGCGATTGACGACATCAACCGCTACCTCGGCCGCCTCCAGCCCCACCTCAACCAGACCACGCTGAGCCAGAGCCTGGCCGATTTACTGGGGCAGATCAGGCAGTGGCTGTTGAACGACGGACCGTTTGATCAGGTGCAGCGGCAGTTGGATCAGCTCAATAGCAGCCTCGCTGATCGCCGCCGCCAAAGCGATGATTCAGTGTGTGAGCGGGCCCTGCCGGAACTGGCCAAGATTCGCTTGGTGTTGACCAAGATGGCAGGCAATCGTGACAGTGATTTTCTGGGTCCCGCCTATGCAATGCTCGAAGTCTTTCTGGCTGGTTCTGTGATGGCATTGCTGCTGATCGGTTCGGAGCGCTTCACTGAGAATGTTGTTGTCTCCTGCTTCCTGTTCACATCATTCACCTACCTGCTGCTGCTGATTCGCGATCTGGACAACCCTTTCCAGTACGACGGCAGCTCTGCGGTCGATGTCGATCTCTCCGGCCTCAGCGCCTGCCGCGAACGCCTGCTGCAACCAACAACAGTCGCAGAACAAGCCCCTGGAGTTTGGCCATCGCCGCCCAGCTGACCCTGATTGTTCTCAGTCCTTTTGTCGACCCGTGCCGCTCAAGCCATGGTTCTGAAGCTTTTCCGCCGTCTTGGTGTCCAATCGAAGGTGCTCTCGATGGTGCTGCTGGCGAGCCTGCTCAGCTTGCTGCTGACCGGCATCATCAGCTACGCCATCGGCAGCCGCGTGCTGACCAAAGCAGCCATCAACCAGCTGGTGGTGCTGCGCAACAGCCGGGCCGAGGCGATCAAAGACTACTTTGAGCAACTCAGCAACAATGTGATGACAATGAGCGAGGGATTCCTCGCCATTGATGGCATCAGAGACTTCAAGTCCAGCTATCCGAAACTCGCCAACTCAAAATTAAGCGCCGAGCAAAACCAGAAACTTCTATCCTATTACACCAACAAATTCATTCCTAAGCTTCGCAAAAACGTCGAGGGCAACCCCGTTGCCGCGACCTATCTACCACAAACGCCTGAAGATCTGTACCTCACCTACCATTACACGGTCAACAATCCGTTCCCCAGCGAGATGGACAAGCTCGACGATCCGGGGGATGGCAGTGAATTCAGCAGGTTCCACAAGAAATACCATCCCAAGATCCGACGAATGAGTCAGTTATATAATCTGCGGGATGTTTTCTTGGTGGATGTCGATACAGGCACTGTCCTCTACAACGTTGCCAAGGAGGTTGACACTGGCACCAATCTGAAAACAGGCCCCTTCTCTGACAGCGCCCTCGCCAAGACATTTGAGGAGATTCGTCGCTCGAGAGATCCCCACTTTGTTTATATATCAGACATTGAACACTACAAGGCAAGTTTTGGCGAACCAGCCTTTTTTGTGGGAACCACAGTCTTTGATGGCAATCGCATGGTGGGTGCCTTGATCTATCAAATCAACCCCGCTTCAATCGATCAAGTCATGACCGATGGTCGCCGCTGGGTTCAACAAGGCCTGGGGGAGACAGGCGAATCTTTTCTGGTTGCCGACGATTTCAAGTTCCGCTCCTCACCCCGTGAGTTTCTAGAGAATCCAACCAAGTATTTTCAGCTGCTTCGCCGCCAGGGCACGCCCCAGGAACGCATCGACTGGATCAAGCGCACTGACAGTCCGGTGCTGATTCAACCGGTGCGTACCGAGGCGGCGCGCCGCGCCTTGAACGATCAGACCGGCGAGGTGGAATATGTGGATTATCGTGGCAAGGAGGCCATTGCCTCCTATCAGCCGATCCGTCTTGGCAATCTGCAATGGGGTCTTATCGCCAAGCTCGACAAGGCCGAGGCCCTGCGGGGTGTGCAGCGTCTGCGCGATACGCTGCTGCTGCTTGCGGCGATTCTGATTCCGCTGCTGACGATGTTGTCCCTGTCTCTGGCACGCACGTTCATCCGACCGATTCAACGTCTGATGACGGCAACCAAGTCGATCGCTGCTGGTGACAGCAGCGTCCAGGTCCCGGTTGAATCCGATGATGAATACGGCGAACTATCCCGTTCCTTCAATGCCATGGCCAGCACCCTCCAGCAGCGGGAGGAGGCGATCCGGGCCCAGCTCAAGGAAAATGACCGTCTGCTGCTCAACATCCTGCCCGCCCGAACCGCGGAACGGCTGAAGCGCGGAGAAAGCTCGATCACCGAACAGTTCCCAAGCGTGACCGTGCTCTACGCCGATCTGGAGGGCTTCCAGTCCATCTCTGCCGATCTGGATCCGGACAAGGCGATCGAAGTTCTCAATGAAATGATCGGCGCCTTCGATGATGCGGCCGAGCGCTACGGCGTCGAGAAGTTGCGCAGCACAGGCTCCAATTATCTGGCCGTGTGCGGCCTCTCCGTACCCCGCATCGATGATGAGAAGCGCACCGCCGAGCTGGCCCTGGCCATGCTGCAGGTGGTGGAGCGGCTCAGCGCCAAGCACGGCCTCAATCTCAGCCTCGACATCGGCATCCACACCGGCGCCCTGGCGGCCGGTGTGGTGGGCAGCAGCAAGTTTTACTACGACGTCTGGGGTGAAACGATCACGATCGCCCGCGCCATTCACACCTCTCCCAAGCAGAATGTGATTCAGGTCACCGAGTCCCTGGTCCGGGCCCTCGATGGGCTCTACACCTTCATCCCCCAGGCAGCGATCGAGGTCAAGGGTGAGGGGATGATTCCGATCTGGGAATTGCACCGCCTCGATGCCGCCATCGCCATCGCCGCCACCACGGTCGGGCCATGAGCGTTGTTGATCTCCTCGCCGCCTCAGCCGGCAGCACGATCGCCAAGCTGAGTGCCAGCAGCGCCGCCGTGATCAACCGGTTGAACCCGGTCTGGGTGTTGATTCTGGTGCTGGGCTTCCCGCTGCTGATGCTGCTGCTGGAGGAGCTGCTGCGGACGCTGCGCAAGCGCCAATCGCCCTACCTGGCGCCATTGGCGATCCTGCGCAACTGGATGTTGCCGGTTCTGGCCCTCAATCTGGTGCTGGTGCAGCTGCTCGGCCGCCCTCGCGCCGCCTTCGGCGTGCGCATCAGCGAGACCCTGATCTGGATCACCCTGATCCTGGCGGCCCTGACGCTGCTCAACGTGATCCTGTTCGAGGGCGCCGCCCAGGGCAGCTGGCAGGCCCGGGTTCCGAAACTGTTCCGCGATCTCGGCAGCTTTTTGCTGGTGCTCGTTGGCTCAGCGATCGTGCTCTCCAGTGTCTGGGGTGCTGATCTCGGCGGTTTCCTCACAGCTCTGGGGGTGGGATCGCTGGTGCTGGGCCTGGCCCTGCAGGACAGCCTCGGCAACATCTTTTCGGGCGTGGCGCTGCTGTTTGAACAGCCGATTGCCATGGGCGACTGGATCCAGATTGGCGAAAGCCTGGGCAAGGTGGTGGAGGTCAACTGGCGCTCGGTGCATCTGCAAACCAGCAACGATGATCTGGTGGTGATCCCCAACGCCGAACTGGCCAAGGGGCAATTCACCAACTTCAGCCGTCCCAGCGCCCTGCATCGCCTGGAGATCCCGATCGCCTTCTCCTATGACGATCCCCCCAACCGGGTGCGGCAACTGCTGATCAGCGCCGCCCTTGAGATCCCAGAGGTGCTGCGCAAGCCGGCCCCCAATGTGGTGGTCGTCAACTATGCAGACTTCTCGATCCAGTATCTGCTTCAGATCTTCGCCAGCGATTTTACTACCGGCGAAAACATTCGCGACGAGGTAAATCTGCGGATCTGGTATGTGGCCAAGCGCCATGGTCTGACCATGCCCTATCCGGTGCAGCAAAGCATCCCCTACGCCTCCGGTGTGGTTTCACCGCAGCAGCAGCGCCAGGCCTGCCTGAAGCTGTTGCGTAGCACCCCCGGATTCGCCGCCCTGCCGATCGAGCGGCTGCATGACCTGCTCGACAGCTGCCCGATCCGCTCTTACGCCAGCCAAGAGATCGTGGTGCAACAGCAGAGCCCTCTCGATGGTCTCTACCTGATTGTCAACGGAGCCGCCGAACTGCTCGTGGCCGATTCCAGGGGCAAGATCTTCAGTCTGGGCATCCTGCTCAGAGGCGAATTATTCGGCGAGAAGAGTTCGCTTCTGCACGGTCGTGTCGCTGATACCAGCGTGCGTGCCTGCGACGACCTCGAGGCGCTGTTCATTGCCACCGACCAGCTGCTCGAACTTCTGCTGGAATCGCCCCGTTTGGCCGCCGATCTGGCCGAGGTCATCGAGATTCGGCGCCGGGCGCTGCAGGAGCTGTCGCAGGCCCCCAGACCCTTCACCGCCCATAGACCCGCTGCCCTGCCGGACGCCAGGCCTGCACCCAGCCCGGATCCCGGAGATGGGCCGCGACCGGCGGCATAGCGCCGGTCGCCAGTTCCGCTTGGTTCATGCTCTCCCAGCTGCGGCGCGGCAAGCCAAGGTCAGCGTTGGCAACTGTTGGCAACACCAAGGGGGTGGACGCAGTGGTCCGAGTGGACCGTGATCACGACGACCAGTCGCCCTGATCGTCGCTGGCGTCAGCGTCGTCCTCGCCCAACTCCTCCGGGGGCCAGGCCAGGTGCATCAGCACCGGTGCATGGTCGCTGGGCTGGCTGTTGCCGCGCAGCTGGCTGTGGATCGTGCAGCCCAGGGCCCGGTCCCGCAGCTCGGCATCGAGATAAATGTGATCGATCCGCCAGCCCCGGCCCGTCTCCCAGCCGCCGCTGCGGTAGTCCCACCAGCTCCAGTGACCCGAGGCCGGTTCGAACAGGCGGAAGCCATCCTCCAGTCGCTCAGCCAGCACCGCCCGCAGGGACTGCCGCTCCGCCTCACTGGCCATGATCCCGCCGCTGAGGCGCTGGGGGTCGTGGATATCCCGATCCTCAAGGGCGATGTTGAAATCCCCCAGCATCAGCAGCGGTTCGCCCTGGTTCTCCTGAACCCGCAGATAGCGCCCCAGGCAGGCCAGCCAGCGCAGCTTGTAGGCATATTTGTCCGACCGCAGCGACGAGCCGTTGGGCACATAGAGATTGAGAACGCGCATGCCTTCGATGCGGGCGCTGATCAGCCGCTTCTGCTCCTCCAGGGCCGGCAGCTCCGGATCGCCAGGCAGGAGACCCGAGAAGCCGATCTGCACATCCTCAAGCGGCAGGCGGCTGAGGATCGCCACGCCGTTGTAGGCCTTCTGGCCACTGATCGCCGCTCCATAGCCGAGGGCCTCAAACGGCTCGCGGGGAAACAGCTCATCCGCCACCTTGGTCTCCTGCAGGCAGAGCACCTCCGGCCGCTCCGCCGCCAGCCAGGCGATCACCTGATCGAGGCGGGTGCGCACGGAATTGACGTTCCAGGTGGCGATCCGCATGGTCGGCTGCAACTGGCGACCACTTCTAGACTCTCACCAGCGCTATCAACCGCAGCCGGCCATGGCCCCTGTTCCGTCACGCCGCCGCCTCGCGGCCGAGGTCGCGATGGCGAACCTGGCGCTGCTCCTGGCTGCCAGCGGCGGTCTGGCCCCCGGGGTGGCCTCCGCCCAGCAGAGCGGCTATGGCCAGACCCTCGGCATCACACCCCAGGAGCGGCAGCTCTACGGCAGTGGCAGCTCGAGTGGTCCCGGTGGCGGCCAGATCGATCCCCGCAATCCGATCGACCTGATCAACCAACTGCGCCGCAGCACCGCCCTCGACGACGCCACGCCCCCCGCCACCGCGGTGGATCAGGCCCTCAAGGACCTGGAGGCGACCCCTCCTTCCGCCCGGCCGCCGGCGCCGCTGGCCGGACCGAAGCCGGCTGGGCCCTGAGCTTTTCGAGACCCCAACTGGCGGCCAGGGCATCGAGGCGGGGATCCGGTCGATCGGGATCGGGCCCCCGATTGCGGGCTGCCCTCAAGGCCTCCAGGGCACCGGCCGGGTTGCCACGGGTGTGGCGCAGCAGAGCCAGACCCACCAGAGGCCGCTGATCCTGGGGAAAGGCATCGGCCAGTTCCCGGTAGGTGAGTTCGGCGGCGGCAGGCGAGCCCCGTTTCTGTTGCAATTCCGCCAGCAGCAGGCCAATCCCCACCGCCGAGGGCTTCGGATCCGGACGGATCAGCCGTCCGTAGAGGGCCTTGAGCTGGCTCTCGGCGAGACCCGCCTGGTTCTGCTCCAGGCGCAGCAGGGTGAGCAGCTGCAGCGCCTCGACCTGATCGCTCTGGCGGTTGAGAATCTGGCGCAGCTCCCGCTCGGCGCCGCTGCGGTCGCCCTGATCGCGGCGCAGCTCGGCCAGCATCAGCCGCAACGACCAGCGATCCGGCTCCTGGTCGGCCATCGGCTCCAGCAGGGCGATCGCCTCGTCCTTGCGGTGGAGGCCCACCAGCAACTCCAGCAGCCGCTGGCGGTCGCCGTCCTGGGCCTCGCCGCGGTTGAGCTTGCCCCGCAGACGCTCGGCCTCCTGGGCCAGGCCGCTGCGACGACCGTCCTCCAGCACCGGTCCGGCCTGGTGACGCCCCAGCCACCAGCCCCCCCCGAGGGCCAGCGCCCCCAGCAGGAGGGCACCCGACAGGGTCCAGAACAGGCCGGCGCGACTGCGGGTAGGGGTGGGCATCAGGGTCGGAACAAGCCGGATCTGGACAGGCCGGGGCTGGACGGGTCGACGCGGTGCCGCAGCCGGGCCGGGAATGGCCCGGAGCCGTCGCCGGAGCGCTGGTGGGCGGAAAGGCGTGGCAGGGGAATCGGGCCGGCGGCCGCAGGGGGCGGAGCCAGGTCTGAGCGGAGGTTACCCGCGGCACTGGCTACATTGACCCGGATTCCTGCCGACCTACTGCCCGCCGCGGCCTCCTCTCCCCCCACCATGCGCCAGCACCCCATTTCCCCGGTCACCGAACCGATGCAGTACCGGGCGATCGGCCTGGTGCGGGGGGTGTATGTGCCCTCCGAGCCCGACCAGCTGAGCCGGGGCCTGATCCGCTGTGAGGATGGAAGCGAGCTTGAGGCCGTGGTGCTCGGCCGCCTGCTCACCCTGATCCGCCGCCATCTGGACCTGGCCGATCCCCACCTCTGGGTGGTGTACCCCCGCAACCGCGATACCGAGCAGCTGCATCTGCAGATGGTGGGTGTCTGGGAACCCAGCACCCTGGCCGCCGGCCAGGAGCCCCTCGAGGCCCCGGACAGCGACGCGGCGCTCCAGCCGGATGATGAGCCCGAGGAGGGCGACGGCTGGTTCTCGGTGCGCGGTGAACTGATCTACACCAGGCCCGAGACCGGCGATCTGGTGGTGAAGGTGAGGCAGAAACCCCGGGCCGATGGCAGCCGCCCGATCCCCTTCAAGCTGCAGCTCCGCGGCACCGTGCCCCTCGAGCACCTGCGCCATTTCGTCTCCCTCGACCTGCGCCGCCAAGGCCAGCAGCTCAACGTCGAGTCGATGGAGGTGATCGGTCCGCTGGCCCAACGGGGCAGTCGCGGGGGCAAGGGCCGCCGCGGCGGCGCTGGCGGCGCTGCCGGCAGCTCCGAGCGCCGCGGCGGCGAACGCCGTGCCAGCGAACGGCGCCCCGGGGAAGCGGCGGCTGAGCGAGCCGGCGGGGGTCCTGTGCGCAGCCACGATCGGGCCGTGACCCGGCCCGGCCGTTGAAGGTCGGAGGGCGGCGATGAGAGGGGCCCTGACGGCCGGTCTGGCGGTGCTGCTGGTGACCCTGATGGCCCTGCTGGGGCCGTTGGTGGGCCTCTCCCCCTGGATCACCACCCTGCTGGTGATCGTTGGTCTGGGCGGTCTGAGCCTCGATGCCGCCCGCTTCGGTGGACGCGGTGGCCATCTGCTCGCCGAGGCCCTCCCGGGCGGCCTCGGACGCCTGCGCCGCATCGCCCTCCACGAGGCCGCCCATGCCCTGGTGGCGTCCGAGGAGGGGGTGGCTGTGGCGGCGGTGCACGTGGGCAGCCTGGCCTGCCTGCGGGCGGGTCTGGCCGCCGGTGGCACCACCGTGCTCGAACCGCCGGCCAGCGCCCGCCTGCCCCTTGAGGAGCTGCGCAGCTGGAGCCGGGTGCTGCTGGCGGGCATGGCAGCCGAAACCGTGATCTACGGCTCGAGCGAAGGGGGCGCCGACGATCGCTCCCTGCTTGGCCGCCTCTGGGGGCTGTCTGGACAGGATGTGAGCACGGCCCAGATGGAGCAGCGCCGCGCCCGCCGGGAGGTGGAGCAGTGGCTGCGCCAGCGGCGGCCCCTGCTGGAGGCGGAGGCCGATCGGCTCGCCCGCCATGCTCCCCGGCTGGGCTGGCCCCAACCAGGCCGCTCCGCGCCACCGGGCGGCACTGGCCGCGACCCTGCTCCCACTCCAGCCGAGCGATCGGATCCGATGGTGGTTGGGGCAGCGGTTGGGGGGGAGGCGACAGCGGCGGTCGAGGCGGCAGCGGCAACGGCCAGCCCAACAGTCGTGTCGCCGCAAGCCCCGGCGGCCCAGCCGCCCACCGGGGACAGCCCCTCGAGCCGATGAGCCTGTTGCTGCTCGACTGTCCCACCGGACTGGCCGGCAACATGCTCCTGGCCGGCCTGCTCGATCTGGGGGTGCCGGAGGCGGTGGTTCACCGTGCCCTGGCCGCCCTCGACCTTCAGGATCGCTACAGGCTGCAGCTGGAGGTCCGCCGCAGCCATGGCCTGCGGGGGCTCCACCTGGCGGTCGAGAGCCTGGAGCCCGATCCACCCCACCGGCACTGGGGGGAGCTGCGCCAGCAGCTGCAAGGGTCCCGGCTGGAGCCGGATCTCAAACAGCGGGTGATCGAGGTGTTCACCCTGCTGGCGGAGGCCGAGGCCGCGGTGCACGGACAACCTGCTGAGGCGGTGCATTTCCATGAGGTCGGCGCCCTCGATGCCCTGGTGGATGTGGTGGGGGTGTGCGCCGCCCTGCGGGAGCTGGGGGTGGAGCGGTTGATCTGCGGCATTCCCCCCGCCGGCCACGGCACCGTCAACACCGCCCATGGCCTGCTTCCCCTGCCGGCCCCGGCGGTGCTGGAGATCGCCCGGCGCCGCGGCCTCCCCCTGGGCAGCAGCGAGGGCTTCCCGGCCGGGGAGCTCACCACCCCCACGGGGCTGGCCCTGGTGGCCTGCTGGGCCGAGCGGTTCGGAGCCGCTCCGTCGGTGGTGCCGCTGGCCCTGGGGGTGGGCCTGGGCAGCCGCCGGCTGGACCGGCCCAACCTGCTGCGCTTCACCTGGGCCCAACCGGTCCCGGGTCAGGCTGCGCCTGCCCAGCACCGTGGCGATGCGCCGGCGCCGCCAGAGCTCGACCCGCCAGCAGCAGCCGAGGCCGGCGGCGATGGCGAAACCGCCGAGCCGCTGCTGCGGCAGCAGGCCCAGATCGATGACGCCAGCGCCGAGGAGCTGGCCTTTCTGGCCGAGGCCCTGCGCCAGGCCGGTGCGGTGGAGGTGTTCAGCCAGGCGGTGGCGATGAAGAAAGGGCGGCTGGGGACCCTGGTCACCGCCCTGCTGCCCCCGGCCCTGGGCCCGGCGCTGCGGCAGGTGTGGTGGCGCCACAGCAGCAGCCTGGGGGTGCGGGAGTCACGGCAACGGCGCTGGCGGCTGCCCCGACAGCTGGAGAGGATCAGCACCCCCTTGGGGGAGGTGGGGCTGCGCTGGGTCACGCTGCCGGACGGCCGGCGCCGGGCCAAAGCCGAATACGACGATCTGGCCGCCCTGGCGCGCCAGCACGGCCTGGGCCTCGATCAGGTGCGCCAGGTGGTGGGCGAACAGCTGCAGCACCCCATGGTGGGCGAGGCCCTGGCAGGGGAGGATGGCAGGGATGGGATCCCGGCACGGTCCGCGCCAGGGTCCGGAACCGTTCCGCCAGCGCTGGGCCCGGAGCACCCCGAAGCGCCATGATCCGCCCCATGAACGGCCGCATCCGCTCCCTGCTCCAACCCTTCGCCGCCCGTCTGCGCAACGGGGGCCTGGGGATCCTCCTGAGGATGCGCAGTGGTCTGACCAGGCCGACCTCGGCCTCCCAAGCGGCTGCCGCCGGCCCGCGGGCTCTCCGGTTGGCTGGCTGGAAACCCTCCCTGCCGGGGGGACTGCGCTCCTGGATCACCCTGGTCAGCCTCGGTTTTCTGCTGGCGGCGCTGACCAGCCATGGCCGCCAGTTGCTGCAGCTGGGGTTGGATGGCCAGGGCTGGTTGTGGCTGCTGATCGGGCTGGGCCTTTGCCTGCTCAGCGTGGTGGTCAACGGGGTGGCCTGGTCGGTGCTGCTGCGCTGGCTCGGGCAGCGGCCTCAGGGGGTGGAGGCGGTGGCCCATTACATGGTCACCAACCTGCGCAAATTTCTACCCGGCGGCATCTGGCACCTCACGGCCCGCCTCCAGGACCTGCGCCGGGGCCAGGCGGGACTGCCGGCACCGCTCGATGGCGCCAGCGCCCTGCTGGCGGTGGTGCTCGAACCGGTGCTGGCGGCCAGCGCCGCCCTGGCCCTGGCCGCTGTCGGGGGCTGGCAGGGGGGGCTGGGGCTGCTCGGCCTGCTGCCCCTGGCCCTGCTGCTGCCCCGCTGGCTGTCGCCGCTGCTGGGGCAGCTGGAACGCCGCAAGGCCAAGGAGCTGCAGCGCCAGGACCCGATGGCAGCGGCTGACGGGCCTGCGATCGACCTGGCGACTGTGGCCGCCCCGACGCTGCCGGGCTACCCCTGGCAACCGCTGCTGGCCGAGGCGGCCTTTGTGCTGCTGCGCTTTGCCGGCTTTGCCTGTTGCGTGTGGGCCTTCGATCTGCAGCTCGCCCTTGGCTGGCCCGTCTGGCTGGCTGGGTTCGCCCAGGCCTGGACGGCGGGACTGGTGGTGCCCGGAGCCCCCGGGGGCCTGGGGGTGTTCGAGGCGGTGCTGCTGCTGCGGTTGGGGGGCCTGGTGCCGGCGCCCCAGCTGCTGGCGGTGGCGCTGAGCTATCGCCTGCTCACCACGGCAGGAGATCTGCTGGCAGCCCTGCTGGCGGACCTGGACAACCGCCGCCCCCTCGGCGCCTCGGCCGGCCCCGATCACCCTGGCACCGCTTCTCAATAAACCCTACTCTTGCGAAGAGTCGGGCAATGAGGGTGAAGGGTCTGCGCAGCAGCCTGCACGACCGGGGCCAGCGCCTCACCCCCCAGCGGGAGCGTGTGCTGGCCCTGTTCGAGGAGATCGGCGCAGGGCGCCACCTCAGCGCCGAGGACGTGCATCAGCAGCTGCGCTCCCCATCGGCGGGAGCAGCGGGGGGAGGATCCCGCGGCGTGTCCCTGGCCACGGTGTATCGCACGCTGCGGCTGCTGAGTTCGCTGGAGCTGCTGCAGGAGCTGGAACTGCCCGACGGCGGGCGCCGCTTCGAGCTGGCGGGTGATGCCCAGCACCGCCATCACCACCATCTGGTTTGTGTGCGCTGCGGCCGCACCGAGGAATTTGAGGATGGGGCGGTGCTGGCGGCGGGGGCCAAGGCCGCCGATGCCCATGGCTTTCAGTTGGTGGAGTGCGTGCTGAATGTGCGCTCCCTCTGCCCCGGCTGCGCTGCCGCTGGCCCCTCCTGACGCCAGCCTGCTCCAGCGGCGCAGCCGCCAGCGGCCCTTGATCCAAGCCTGCCGTCGCCAGCTCTTGAGCGAGGCCTGGGGGCCCGTTTCCTGCGAATCCGCCCCCCAGCAGCCCTGGCACGGGATTGCGGCAGTCGCCGCCCAGGACCGAACGCGCCGCGCAGCACGCGGCACAGGCCGGGGGCCAGGTAAGATTGCGAGTCATTCGCAATAACGCGCCCCAGTCGCGAGGCCGATGCAGTTCCGCTTCCTGCCCGAACGCCCCCTGGCCGCCCTGCGCCTCTCCCCTGGCCAGTGCGTGCTGCTCGATCCCGCCGCCCGCAGCGGTGGCGCCAGCTGCCTGGAGGTGCTCGACGGCATTGCCAGGGTCTACTGCCCGTGCGAGGAGACCGAGGGCATGACCATCGCCTTCCTCCAGGCCGGCGACCAGCTCCGCACCGATCGACTCTGCAGCGAGGGGGTCTGCGTGGAGGCCCTCACGCCCCTGAGCTTCCGCAGCGACGCCGAACCGCTCCCGGGCCAGGGCTTCGATCCGGTCAACGAGTGGACCCTGCAGCTGCTCCGCATCCGCCACCTGGGCAGCGCCGAACAACGGCTCCACGCCTTGCTGGCCCTGCTGGTCCGGCGCCTGGGCCACCGCCGTGGCGCCTGGTGCGACCTGCCCTTCCGGCTCACCCATGAGCGCATCGCCGAACTGATCGGCACCACCCGGGTCACCACCACCCGACTGATCTCCCGCATCCGCCGGGACCAGCTGCTGGTGGTGCCCAGCGGCGAGGGCGGCCTGAAACTGGCCCCCGCCCTGGTGGAAAACGCTCCCCTGGCTGCAGCCTGAGCCACCCGGTCCGGGGGCGGCTGTCGACCACTCGATCGGTCGCAGCCGTTTAAGGGTCGGAATCAGCGGCGCCGCTCCAGCTGAGGCACCAGGGCCAGGGAGGCCACCAGACCGAGGGTGAGGATCAGAGCTGCCGGGATCAGGGCGGCACCGAGCCGTTCATCGCTGGCGTATTGATACACCCGCACCGACAGGGTGTCGCAGTCGAACGGCCGCAGGGCGAAGCTCAGCGGCAGCTCCTTCACCACATCCACGAACACCAGCAGGGCCCCGACCAGCAATGGCCCCCGCAGCAACGGCAGATGGACCCGGCGCAGCACCGCCCACCAGCCGCAACCCAGGCCGGTGGCGGCCTCATCGAGGCTGGGAGGAAGCCGCTCCAAAGCTGCATCAAGGCCCTGGCGGGAGACCGCCAGAAACCGGTCGGTGTAGCCCCAGAGCAGCAGCAGCAGGGGCGGCAGGCCGAGGGGAGCACCCAGCAGGAGCAGGGCCAGGGCCAGCACGGCGCCTGGCACGGCGTAGCCCATCCCGGCCGCGAAGGCCAGCCGGCCCAACCAGGGCGCTGCAAACCAGCGGCGGCCCAGCGCCAGCACCAGACCCGCCAGGCCGGTGAACAGGGCTGCCGCCAGGGCCAGGCCAAGGCTGCGCAGGCCCAGGGCCCAGAGGTCGGCGCCATCGCCGCTGCCCAGCTGGTCGCGACTGAGCAGCATCCAGAGCAGGGGCAGGCCGAGGCTGAGCAGAGGGGGCACCAGGGTGATCAGCTGGGCCAGGCGCGCCCGCCAGCCCCGCAGCGGCCAGGGGGTCGCCGCCTCGCTGTCGCCACCGCTGAGCCAGCGACGGCTGCGACGGCGCAGCTGCCGCTCGCAGGCCACCAGCAGGCTCACCATCACCAGGGTGATCAGGGCCAGGGCGACGGCTCCGCGGGGATCGGCCTCGCTCTGCCAGCGCTGCAGGATCGTGCCGGAGAGGGTGGGAACACCGAGGAGCTCCACCGCGCCGAGCTCATTGACCACCTCCATGCCCGCCAGCGCCACGCCGGCACCGATCGCGGGGGCGGCCATCGGCAGGGCGACGCGACGGAAGCCGCCCCAGGGTCCGACCCCGAGACTGCGGCAGGCCTCGATCTGGCGCAGGCCGCCGGCGGCGAAGCTCTCGGTGGCCAGGAGAAACACGTAGCTGTAGGTGCCCAGCACCAGCACCGCCGCGGCCCAGAGGTCGCCGTGGAAGCGCAGCCCTACCCGACTGCCGCTGTCGATCAGGGTCGCGGCCAGCAGATAGGGGGGGGCGGCCAGGGGCAGGAGCTGGGCGATCCGCAGCAGGCGGCGCCCCGGAAAGGCGCAGGCGGCCGTCAGCCAGCCGGTGGCGGTGCCCAGCAGGGCTGAGCCCAGGCCCACCAGCAGCAGCAGCGCCACGGTGTGGGCCAGGGCCTCGCCACCACCGCTCCCCGCCGCAGCGCCAGGAAGGCCGCCCAGCAGGGCATAGGGAGCGAGCCCGAGGATCGGCAGCAGGGCGAGCAGGGCAACCGCCAGCAGCAGCAGCAGCAGCGGCCAGCGGCCGGAGCGGACCAGTCCCCCGAGCCCGGCTCCAAACCCCCGTCCAGCGCCGGTAGCGACCGGAGACCAGCCCCCGGGCCCACCCCCGGGCCGGCCAGCCGCGCCACCAGCCGCCGCCGCTCCCTGCCCGGCTGGGGTGGAGCGCTGGCCTCCGGGGGAGCCAGGCTCGGTCCCGTCGCCCCGCCCCGGTTCAGCCGAGGGCTTGGCTGTGGCTGGGCGGCCGCGCCGCCGCCGGGCCGGATCCCGGGGACTGCGGGCGGTGGTCAGGGTCATGGCCAGCCGGCGGCACGCATCAACCGCACGGCCTCGCCGTTTCGGGCGCCGAGCTGCTCGATCGGCACGCCATCGGCGTGGACCGGCCCGAAGCTCTGGAGCACCGGATCGCTGCCGCTGCCCCGCAGGGGGTATTCGTGGTTGGCCTGGGCGTAGCCCACGCCGCCGCCCTGCGGAGCGGCAAGGAATTCCAGCAGGCGGCGGGCGGCCTGCGGATGGCGGGCATGGCGGGTCACCCCGGCACCGCTGACATTGACATGGGCCGGATCCGGCAGCACCACCTTGACCCCGCGCAGCAGACGTTGATCCTCGCTGCCGCCCTCCCCGGAAAGCATGCGGGCCACGTAATAGCTGTTGACCACGCCCACACCGCACTCGCCCCGGGCCCCGGGCCGGGCCAGGGGGGGGTGGGGGGTGAAGAAGGGGGGGCGGAGGTTGGCGATCATCCCCTCTAGCCAGCGGCGGGTCTTGGGCTCGCCGTGACGGATCAGCTGGTCGGCCACCAGCGATTGGTTGTAGACGCTGAGGCCATTGCGCAGGCAGAGCTTGCCGCGCAGCTCGGGCCGCGCCAGGTCGTCGTAGCGACGCACCAGGGCGGGATCGACCAGGCGGGGGTTGACCACCACGGCCCGCACCCGGCGGGTGAGGGCGGTCCAGCGGCCGGCCGTGTCCCGCAGCTCCGGCGGCACATCGCGACGGATCGCCTCGGAGTTGAGGGGCTGGAACACCCCCTGGTCGGCGGCCCGCACCAGCCGGGCGGCATCGACCAGCACCAGCAGATCAGCGGCCGTGCCCTGACCTTCGCTGCGCACCCTTTCGATCAGGGCGTCATCCTTGCCCTCCAGCACCTTCACGCCAATGCCCGTGGCGGCGGTGAAGCGGCGATAGAGCGCCTGGTCGGTGTTGTAGTGGCGCCCGGAGTACACCCCCAGGGTGACCGCGCCGGGGGCAGAGCCGGGGGCAGAAGACTGGGTGCGGCAGCCGCCGAGCAGGGGCAGAAGCAACAGGCCCAGGCCCGCCCGCTGGAGCCAGCGTGAACGGCGGGGCGCGGCGGAGGGGAACGGGGTCAAAGGGACTGGCGGCCGGCGCCGCAGGGTCGGACGTTCCAGAGGGGCGAGCATCCGCAGGCCGGCAGGAACAAGGGACTGCCGGAAGCTACCCAGCTGTGGCAGGCATCACCGTACTGATGCTGCGGGAGGCTGTGCCAAAAGGCACAATGGCGGCCGGGCTCTCGCCAACGCTGACCGCCAGGCCCCGACTCCGGGCGGGCGCCATGAGCCCCATCCGCGAGGGTGCAGGCTGGGGCTGGGCCCAGGACAGGCGCTGCAGAAGCGACGCCGTCAGCGGCGGTGTCTGGCTTGGAGCCGGCGTCTCAGGCGCCGGCTCCAAGCCATGGCCATGCCGGCGCCGACCAGCGGCAGGGGGCCGGGCACGTCCTGAAGGTCAGTGTTCATGCGCACGACCACGGCATGGGGATCGCTGAGATTTTTGAGGCTGGTGAAATCGGAGACGCTGGCAGGAAGCACATGAGCCAGCTCCCAGGTGCTGGTGGTTGGGTTGCGGCGAATGATGCCCAGCCCTGGACAGCTGCCCTCTGCCGCATGGCTGACGGTGAGAGGGAAGGGACCGCGCAGCGCCATGTAGATCGTGTCGGACAGTGGCGAGACACTGCCCAGATCCGGCGTGGGGTCATTGGAGCGGCTGGTGCCTGCGGTGGTGCCACAGGCGCCACTGCTGGTCAAGTCGTAGTTGGAGCTCGGATTCAGATCATCCCAGGGTGCATGCATCTGGAAGATCTCAACATCATTACGGACGCGATCGAAGATGTGAAGCTCATCGCCGACCAGCACCATGCCATGGGCATCGCGGTTGTTTCCAGGAAGGGCAAGACCGTTGTCCGGGTCATCCCAAACGGCCAGCGGGGCAGGCTGATCGGTAGCATTGAAGGCTGGAGCCGCAGGATAATCAAGACCAAACCGATAGACCGTGAACTCGGAGATGCCTGGTCCGGACGTGCCTGTTGCCAAATGCATATACCCCTCTGCCTCAACGCCACCACAGCCAGCGGCATTGATGAGATTTTTGGTGTAGTCAGCCACGATCGCCATCGGCGTTGCCTGCACATCGACCACGAACATTCCACCGCCGCCCAGGGTGGCGTAGGCGTGGCGCCCGTTGCTTGAGGGGATAGGGCAGATCACGGTGTTGAGAGGCCGCGATGGATCCTGCTTGGGTGTATTGCTGGGGGTAAACTGCGATTGGTTATCCGAAACGGTGCCATTGATGCGGCAGCCGATACTATTGCTCGGATCCATGTCAACCGCGATCGGTTGGTTAAGAATGCGCCCGGATCCGCCGACAAAGTCAAGACTGGCACTGGCATTGAAGACAAACTCTTGAACCTGGCCGGCGGCGTTGCGGACCACATCGACACGCTCCAATATGCGGCCGTTCTGGTTGGCCACAATGATTGCATTCCCACTGGGCGTCCAGAAACTCATATGGTTCTGGCGGCCGCTGCTGGTGCCGGTGGTGCGGAACAGACAAACCGACCGTTTCGAGCTGCCATCGACAATGCCCAGGTGGCCCGAGGCCACAAAATTGAGGGCCATGTAGCGGCTGTCGGGGCTGGGCAGGATGCCATGCATGCGCGCCACATGGGCTGATGTGGTGGTCAAGGCATCGGGGAAAAGATCAGTCGTGACATCCAGAACCAAAGGATTATTGATGGGCGTTGAACGGTCGAGATCCGCGGCATCGTAGATGCGGATCTTGCCGCCGTGGGTGCCGTTCGGTGTTGCCAGAGCCAGGCCTTGGGTGTTGGCCTGATCACTCAGCCACACCTCATAGGCCCCCCGGGTTCGAGCCGCGCCAGCGAGGGAATCGATGTGATCGAAAACGGAACCACCAGAAGAGCTGCCGCCGTGGCCAGAACCGCCGTCATCATCCGCGCGGGCGAGCTGGGGATCGAGAAGGGTCATCCAGGAGGCCAGCAGCAGGGAAAGAAATCTGGTGCGAGCCAGGCGAGGCCTGGTGGCAAGCCTCGGAACCGGGCCGCGGGCAAGGAGATTGAACACAGGCACGGCGGCAGTCTTGTGGAAGTAAGACATAGGGTATCCAAGCGATTAACAATCACGCCACTCCCAAGGAATCCAGAAACGCCCTGTCACCATCATCCAGGGACTCACACGTCTCAAGCAAGACCTGAGTTGAACCCAGCAGTTTGAAGCAGGCCTGGAAGGATTGCGAAGAACCTCAGAGAAAACCTGAAATGACCCAGAAGGAACCCCAGAAAGGATCCCCAAAGACATCCCTACGATCAGCTCGATCCCATCGCCAAGCTTGAGGGGCGGGATCCCGTACCAAAACTCACGGCTGATCGGTCGCTGATTTGGTGGGTAGCGCTACCGGGGCTGAAAAGGCCAACACCATAGCGTGCTCTCCTCTGGTCAGGGCCAGCCCATGGAACGCTTCTACCTGGAGCTCGAGCCCCCACCGGAGGTGCTGGCGAGCTGGCCCCATGTGGTGATCGTGGGCGGAGGCTTCGCCGGGCTCAAGGCCTGCAACGCCCTTGCCCGCCAGCCGGTGCGGGTGACACTGATCGACAAGCGCAACTTCAACCTCTTCCAGCCGCTGCTGTATCAGGTGGCCTCCGGCCTGGTCTCCGAAGCAGATGTGGCCTCACCCCTACGGCAGATGGTGGGTCAGGCGTCCAACATCCAGATCCTGCTCGGAGAGGTGGTGGCCATCGATCCGGATCGGCGCGAGGTGGTGTTCAACGACCGCCGCTACGGGTATGACCAGCTGATCCTGGCCACCGGCTCGGGCAGCACCTACTTCGGGCGCGAGGAATGGCGGCCCCTGGCGCCGCCGATGAAGATCCTTGAGCACGCCGATGAGATCCGCCGGCGGCTGCTGATGGCCCTGGAGGAGGCGGAGCAGAGCATCGATCCCGAGCAGCGCGCCTTTCTGCAGACCGTGGTGGTGGTGGGGGCAGGCCCCGCCGGCTGCGAGCTGGCCGGCTCCCTGATCGAACTGATGCAACGGGCCGTGCAGCGCGATTTCAAACAGCTTCGCCAGCAGGATTGCCGGGTGGTGCTGGTCGATCTGGTCGACCGAGTGCTGCCGACCATGGCCGAGCCGCTCGCTGCCGCCGCCGCCAGCTACCTCGTGGCCGCCGGCGTGGAGCTGCGGCTGGGGCTGCGGGTGGAGGGGATCGCGCCCGGGCAGGTGCGCCTCAGCAGCGCCGCTGGGGAGCAGCGGCTCGAGGCTGCCACGATCTGCTGGACCGCCGGGGTGCGGGCCTCACGGCTGGGGCGGCTGCTGGCGGAAGCGACGGGTTGCAGCGTCGATCGGGGCGGGCGGCTGGAGGTGGACCCTGATTTCTGCCTCCCCGGCCATCCGGAGATCCGGGCCGTCGGCGATCTCTGCTGCTACACCCACACCCCCGAGGGCACCCCGCTGCCCGGCATGGCCGGACCGGCGGTGCAGGCGGGCGGCTGGGTGGCCCGCGACATCCTGGCCAGGCTGCGGGGCGAGACGATCGCCCCGTTCCGCTGGCTGGATCTCGGCAGCATGGCGGTGATCGGCCCCTGGTATGCGGTGGCCGATCTGCGCGGCCTGCATCTGACCGGCCTGGCGGGCTGGCTGGTGTGGGCCCTGGCCCATCTGGCCTTCATCCCCGACACCGAAAACCGCATCGCCCTGTTCAGCAAGTGGATGTGGCAGATCGCCACCCGCCAGCGCACGGCGCTGCTGATCACAGGCCGCCCCGACCAACACATCGGCGTCGATGTGGGGTTGTTCCGGGCGACCCCGCCCTCGCGACCGGAGCAGGCCGACCCGCCCCCCGGCCGCGCGGCCGTCCCCCCGCTGGCCGAGCCGGACGGGGCCAGCCCCGCCGCTCAGGCCAGCTGACACCAGGGCATGGACGCGGATCCGCCCCGACCCTCGGCCACGCCTCACGGTTCCGTGGGGCTTCCCCCAGCGCCCCTCGCCTCACCCAGGCGGATCTGATGCGCCGCCGCGATCGATGGCGAACGCTCGGTGTCGCAGCTGAGCAGGATCACCTGCAGGCCCTGCTCGGCCGCCTCGGCCAGCATGCGATGCACACCGCGCTGACGCTCCGGATCGGTGTGGGCGAAGGCGTCATCAAAGACGAGCGGCAAACAGCCGTCGTAGGCCTCGGCCAGCACCTCCGCCATGGCGAGGCGCAGGGCCGCGGCGAACTGCTCGCGGGCGCCGGTGCTGAGCACGGCGAAATCGAAGGCGGCCTCCTCCCCCAGACGCCATTCCAGCCCCTGGAAGCCCCCCCGGGCGTCGTAGCGGAGGCTGGCCCGGGGCGGCTCCGGGAACACCGCCGCCAGGTAGCGGCCGATGCGGGCGGCGAGCGGCGCGGCGTATTCGCTGCCCATGGCGTTCTGCTCCTCCTCCAGCAGGCCCCGCAGCAGGGTGAGCATGGCGGCCTCCCGCTCCAGGCGTTCGCGCTCCTGGCGGCGGGATTCGAGCTCCGCGAGCTTCTGTTCCTGGTCCGCCTGCAGGTCGCGCTGGCCATCGGCCTGGAGCTGGCTCTCGGCGCGGATGCGCGCCTCGGTGGCCTGGCGCTCCTCCGCCTCAAGGGCGGCGATCCCCTGGTCCAACCGCTGGTCCTCGGCACGGATCGTCGCCGGATCGAGGGCCGCCAGCTCGGCGCGCAGGGCTGCGATGGCGGTCTGCAGACCATCGCGCTGGCGCTGGCCCTGGCCACAGGCCTCGTCGAGGGCCTCGGCCGAGCCATGGCGCTGCAGCAGCTGGGCGATGCGGGTGCGGCCGGCGAGCAGCTGATTCTCCCGCTCGCGCAGGTCCTGCTCGGCCCGAGCGGTGCGGAGGCGATGGGCCTCCAGCGCCTCGGCCAGCTGCTGCAGCCGGGCCTCCCCCAGCCCCTGAGCCTGGCTGGCCTGGTCCTGGGCCTGGCGGGCCTGGCCGAGGGCGATCTCCAGCCGGGTGATGCCATCGCGCAGCTGCTCCGGATCGGGCAAGCCGCTGGCGGGGGTGGTCGGAACGGCCGGAGGATCCCCGGGATCGGAGGCGGTGGTGGGGGCGGCTGGGGCCGCAGCGGCGGAGCCGGGCCGGGGCGGCAGGGCCGCCAGGGCGGCCTTGCGGTTGGCCAGGCGCTCGGCCAGGCGGGCGGGGTTGCCGGCGGTGGCGATCTGGCGCTCCAGCCCCTGGCGCTCCGCCAGCAGATCCCCACGGCGCCGCTCCGCCGCGGCCACCTCGTCCACCGTGGCAGCGGATCCCCAGGGCCTCAGGGCCGCCTCCAGGGCCTGGCGGGCCCGCACCACCACCTCGCCGGCCCCCCCGGAGCCGTCACCGCCGCCGGGGGTCAGGCGCAGGGTCACGGTGTCGCCCACCTCCAAGACCATCGGCCGGCTCAGCAGGGCGCTGCCGCCCACCTGCAGGGCCTCACCATCAAGCCGCACCGGCTGGCCGGCCCGGACCACCTCAAGGCTGGCCGCCAGGGCCTCGGCGCGCACCTCCGCCGCCCGCAGGGCCGCCTCCAACCGGCGCAGCTGCGCCACCGCCTCGGCATCGACTGCGGGCAGGGCCGCCAGGTCGGCATCGAGGGCCCGCAACCGCCCCTGCAGCAGTTCCAGGGCCCCCTGCCGCTGCTGCAGCTCGGTGATCTCCTGAAGCAGACGACCCCGTTGCAGCCGCGCCTCGATCCGCCGCACCGCCTCACCGGCCCGCTCGCTGGCCTGCCTCAGGGCGACAAGCTCCAGCTGGGCCTGGCCGCGCCCCTCCTCCAGGGCCGGCAGCTGCTCCCGCAGCAGCGCCAACTGGCCCTGGGCCGGAGCCTGGGCACGGTCCAGGGCGTCGGCGGCGGCCTGCTCCTGGCTCAGCTGCAACCGATCCCGCTCCAGGGCCGCCAGCTGCGGCTGCAGCGCCTCCAGCAGCGGCTGGCGAGCGCCGATCTCCGCCTCCAGCTCGCGGCTGCGGGCCAGCCGCTGGGCCAGGGCCCGGCGCTCGGCGCGCCGCTGGGGCAGCAGCAGGGACAGCTGCTGGAGCTGGGCGACGGCCCGTTGGTGGGCCTGCTCCGCCTCCCCCTGGTCGGCGAGCGACGCCTCGATCGCGGCCAGCTCGACCGCGGCCTGGCCCTCGGCGGCCTGGGCCCGCTGCAGATCCGAACCCTTGCGCACCTGCGGAGCCCGGTTGGCCCCGCCAGCGGTGAACACCGTCTCCCAGCGCCGCTGGATGTCCTCCAGCACGCGCTGATCGAGGGCCGAGGTCACCCCCTGGTCGGCGGCGGCCTGGAGACGCTCCACCAGCCGGTCATGGTCGTAGGCGGCGGCCCCCAGGGCCAGGGGGTTGCCGCTGGCCGACCCCTGCCACACCCACAGATGCCCCCAGCGCTCCCGCAGCTGGTCGGCCGCGGCCCGGTTGCGGGCCACGGCACCGGTTCCCACCAGCTGGGCCAGCCGCTCCTCAGCCGCATCGCCCTGGAGGCCACGGCCGCGGCCATCGAGCAGGGCCACGCTGCCGCGGCCGGCGGCGAAGCGCTTGCGCAGGGTCCAGTGCTCGGCGGCGGCCTCGAACACCACCTCCACCTCCGGATCGCCGCGGAACGGCGACGGCTGCATCCCCTTGAGCAGCTCACCGCCGGTCTTGACCGGCAGGAAGAGGGCCCGGTGCAACGCCTCCACCAGGGTGCTCTTGCCCGACTGGTTGGGGCCGCTGATCACGGTGAAGCGGCGGTCGAAGGCCACCGCCAGATCGCGATGCAGGCGGTAATCGCGGACGCGGGCGGTAAGCAGACGCATCGAGCAGGGCGGAACCGAAGGGGAGCGGGGGGCGAGACGGGCAGGCGCTGGCGGGTGCGCGGCTGGAGCAGGGGGAGCGGCCGAAAGGGCCCTGATGGATGGCCGTTCAGGGGCTGAGGCAGGCGCGGTGCAGCTCCCGCAGGGCCAGGCGGGCCAGCTCGCCACTGGCCTCCCCACCCTCCACAAGCTGCTGGAGGCGGAGGGCCACCCGAGCCACCAGAGGATCGCCGGCCCGCTCGGTGAGCTGACGCAGCTCCTGCGGATCGGGGGCAACGCTGGTGTGATCGCGAAGTTTCAACCGCAGCAGGCGGGCCTCCAGCCGTTGCAGCAGGGCCTGCAGCTGGGCCGCCGCCGCCAGGCTGAGGCTGCCCTCGAGCGTCAGCAACAGCAGGTCCTCGTTGCTGCGGGGGCCGATCAGCTCCCGCAGGCGCAGCTCCAGCCGCTCCAGATCAGCGTCGGCGCCGAAGCGGTGCTCCAGCTGGTGCCAACCGATGGCACCGCTGGCCACGGGCTCCACCCGGGCCGCGGCGCCCCGGACCACCTCCACCACCAGCACCTGGCCGGAGCGGTAGTCGGCGGCGCGGGGGAAGCGATCCATCTCATGGCAGCCGCTGTACCAGGCACTGGGCCCCACCTGCTTGAGACCGTGCCAGTCGCCGAGGGCGATGTAGTCGATCTCGCCGGCGGGGAGGGCCGCCAGATCGATGCGGTTGCTGGCCACCGGCGGGTTCTCGTCGTCGCCATCGCCGCTCTCCTGGGCCCCGAAGCCCTGCACCGAGCCATGGGCCAGCAGGATCCGCGGCTGGTCGGCCCAGGCGGAGAGATCGCACCCCTGCAGCCAGGCGGTGGGATCACCGGGCTCGGCCCGCCGCAGCAGCGGACAGGGCAGCAGCACACCGGCGCCCAGGCCGAGGCGCTCCAACGCGAACGGTTCCCGCTCCAGCAGCACGGTGAGGTTGGGGGCCAACTGCTCGCACTCCTGCAGGAAGTAAGGCTCCCGCCAGAGGCTGGCGGGGCCGCCATGGTCGTGGTTGCCGGGGATCGCCAGCACCGGCAGCTCCAGGGCGCCGATGGCGCTGCAGGCGGCCGACACATCCTGGCGAGTGGGCTGGGGCGAATCGAACAGATCCCCGGCCACCACCAGAAATGCTGCCCGATGCTGGCGCGCCACCACCCCGATCCGGCCGATCGCCGCCAGCCGCTGCTGACGCAGCAGGGCCCGCTTGTCGGGATCGGCGACGCGGGCATAAGGCTTGCCCAGCTGCCAGTCGGCGCTGTGAAGGAAACGGAGCATCGGGGGCGGAGCTGGCGGCGGCGGCGCGCTGCGGCAGCCGCGGCGCGGGGCGGGGCGGGGATTGAGAAGCGCGAGGCCTCAGTTGTATTCGCCGGGAATGTCGTTCTTGTGCACCGTCACCCGATCGAAGCGCTGGCCGGACACCCGCAGCAGCTCATCTCCCGAGAATTCATACCCCAGCTTCAAGGCAATCTGGGCCACGTCGTCGGCGGTGGCGGCGGCCAGCACCTGGCTCCGGATCCCATCGTCCTGCTGCATGCGGCCCAGGAAGGCTTTGAGCTGATCCAGCGACATCGGCGGCGGTGACAAGGGGAGAAGGCCTGGGCCCGATCCAGGATCCTGGCGGAATGGCGCGGCCGGCGCCACCCCCATCCGGGCAGGGCTCTCAACCGAGGGGTTCGGGATCCGGCAATCGCCCCTGCAGCAACGTGTCCACCAGGGCCAGCTGGGCAGGCAGGCAATGGCTGTGCAGGTCGAAGCGCTCCACCACGGTGCGGCGGGCCCGCTGGCGCAAGGGTCGGTGGGCGGCGGGGTCGGCGAGCACGGCGGCGATCGTGGTGGCCAGGGCATCGCCATCGAAGAAATCCACCAGCAGCCCGTTGACGCCAGGCTCGATCACCTCCTGCACCGGGGCCGTGGCCGATCCCACGATCAGGGCTTCGCAGGCCATCGCCTCCAGCAGGCTCCAGCTGAGCACAAACGGGTAGGTGAGATAGACGTGGCAGGCGCTGACCCGAAACAGGTCATGAAGCACCGGGTGGGGCACGGGGCCCACGAAGTGAATGCGGGAGCGATCGAGCTGCCCCTCGAGCTCCTGGAGCAGCTGCTGCTTCCAGGTGCGCTGGCCATCCGGAGGGGGAGAGCCGTAGCTGACACCATCGCCACCGAGGATCACCACCTGGGCCGTGGGCCGCAACGCCTGCAGCTGGGGAAGCATCCGCATGAAGCGGTGGAAGCCGCGATAGGGCTCAAGGTTGCGGGCCACGAAGGTGACCACCTCATCGCCGGGCCGCAGGGTGAGGCCGGCCTTCTGGAGCTGCACCAACGAGCCGGGGCGGGGCGCGATCTGGACGGTGTCGATCCCCTCGTGGATCACGCTCAGCCGGTCGCGGAATTGGGCGGGGGCCGTGGAGGCCTGCCAGCGGGTCGGGGCCAGGCCCCAGGTGAGATCGTGAAACGCCAGCAGCTGGGGGCTGCGGCGCAGGCGCAGGCGACTGCGGTCACGCCAATTGTCCTGCGGGAATTCGGGATCAAAGTCGGTATCACCGCCTTGCAACTGATAGACGAATTCCACCTGGTGCAGCACCGGCACCTCCGGGAGCAGGTCCTTGACCAGCAGCAGCTCGCCCCAGCCCGGGTGACCCACGATCAGATCGGGGCGAAACCCAGCGGCCAGGAGGCTCTGCAGCTGCCGGGCCACCGCCTCGGCCCGCAGCACCTTGGTCTGGAAATCAGCCGCCAGCGGGTGGCAGGGGGGCACCCCAGTGGACGGCATCGGGTTGTAGCGATGCAGGGACACTCCCTCCAGCACCTCCTTGGCCGTGGGCCCGCCGATGGCCGCCACGCTGTGGCCCTGCTGCCGAAGGGCCGTGGCGAGGTGGCGGTACTGCCCCGGGAAGTTCTGGTGAATGAACAGGATCTGCATGGGGGCGAATCGGAACTGCTGCGGATCCGTGCTGAAACGGCTGACCAGCCCCGGCAGACACGGGGTGATGGGGGCAAGGTAAGGCAGGGCCACGGCGCTGCTCGGACGACCGTTGCCGGCCCCCTCACCGCGCCTGTCTGGTTCTGTTCGGATTTGAAGGGGGACCGATCGCGGCGGAGACGGCCCGTGCCATAACAAGAACAGGCGTTTCCAAGGCAGTCCCGCCGGTGTCTTTCCGTCCCACGGCCCCAACGACCAGCCGCCGCCCGAGCCTGGCAGGGGCGAACCACCGTCCCCGCCCCCGGGCGATGGCATCTCTGGGGCCGCGGCTCTGGCCCCTGGGTCGCCCTGGGGCCTGCCAGGGCACGCTGCAACGTCTGAGCGCGGAGCGCCTGGCCGCCCGGAGGCGGCTGCGGCGCTTCGCCCTGGAGGCCCTGGCCACCGCCATGGCCACGGGCTTCCTCACCAGCCTGGCCCTGGCGCACCCGGCGGCGCTGCGCGATGCCCCGACCACCACCCTGGAGCGAACCCTGGCGCCCCTGCTGGGGGCTGACCCGGGAAGCTATCCCCTCAGCGATTGCCCCTGAGCGATTGCTCCTGAGCGATGGCCCTTAAGCAATGGACAGGGACCGTCGCTCAGGGGCGACGACGGCACAACCCAGGCTCAGGCTTCGTCGGCGTCGTGGGCGAAGCGGTTGTAGAGGAAATCGAGGGCGCTGTTGCGGAGTTCGTAATAGCGCGGATCCTCCATGATCACCTCCCGATCGCGAGGACGGGGGAAGTCGATGGTCAGCACCTCGCCGATGCCGGCAGAGGGGCCGTTGGTCATCATCACGAGCCGATCGGCGAGGAAGAGGGCCTCATCGATGTCATGGGTGATCATCAGCACCGTGCACTTCTGGGTGTTCCAGATCTTGAGAAGCTCCTCTTGCAACTCCTCCTTGGTGATTGCATCAAGGGCGCCGAAGGGTTCATCAAGGATCAACACCTCCGGACGAATCGCCAGGGCTCGGGCGATCGCCACACGCTGCTTCATCCCACCGGAAAGCTGGGTGATCTTCTTCTCCGCCGCCGCGCCCAGCCCCACCATCTCGAGGTGCTCGATCGCGATCTGACGCTTCTCGGCTTCGCTGAGGTTGGGCTTGACCGACTCGATCGCCAGATGCACGTTGTCGTAGGCGGTCAGCCAGGGCAACAGCGCATAGCCCTGGAACACCACCATCCGATCCGGACCGGGCCGGGTGATCGGTTTGCCGTTGAGCAGCACCTGGCCGGAGGTGGGGGTGGCGAAGCCCGACACCATGTTGAGCAGGGTCGACTTACCGCAGCCGGAATGGCCGATCACGCAGACGAACTCCCCCTGGTTGACCTGGAGGTTGATGGCCTCCAGCACGGGATAGGGCCCCCGAGGGGTTGGATAGACCATGCCAAGGTCTTCAAAGCGAAGCAGCGGTGGGGCGGATGCCGGAGCGGCAGAGGCGAGGGGTGGGGCGTAGGTCATGGCTTGGTGGCGATCGAGAATGGGTGGGTGATGGGAATCAGGCCGCCAGGGCGCGGGGCACGCCGATCGGGATTTCGGCGACACTGAAATCACGGTGGAGTGACACCTCGTTGAGATAGCTGATCGGGTCGTCGGTGTTGAAGCTGCGGCCATCAAACAACTCGATCGCGCCCCGCTGGTAGGTCACATCCTTGAGACCGAGTTCGCGGGCGGCGGTGCTGTAGACCCCGACCGAGCAGATGCGTTCGAGGATCTCCACGTAGTTGCGCGGAAACGGGATCTCCGCCCACCGGGCCAGCTGGGTGATGATCCAGAGGTGCTCGCTGCGGCTGGGCCGGTTGACACCGGGGCCGAAGAACAGGTGATGAGGCACCGTGCTGTTGCCATCGGCACTGGCCTCGCTGAACCAGATCAGCTCGGGCTTCATGCCCAGGTAGCGACGGTCGCTGAGCAGGGTGCTGAGTTCAGGCCAGTGTCTGGGTTCGGCGCAATAGATGCAGGCCTCAAGCAGCGCCTTGACCAGGGCGATGTGGGTGTTGGGGTAGGCGAGGGCCCAGTCCTCCCGGACCCCCAGCACCTTGCCGGGATGGTCGCGCCAGATCGCCAGATCACCGGCGACCGTGAAGCCATGGCCTTCGGCAACGGCGCGGTCGAGCCAGGGGGCACCGATGCAGAAGCCGTCGATGCTGCCGTCCTTGAGGTCGGCGAGCATCTGGGCGGGGGGCAGGGTCTGCAGATGGACATCGCGGTCGGGATCGATCGCGTTGGCGGCCAGCCAGTAGCGCAACAGCAGGTTGTGCATCGAAGCCGGATGCACGATGCCGAGGGTGTGGGGCTCGCGCTCATGGCTCTGCAGCCAGGAGCGGTAATCATCCACGCTCTGGACGCCGCCATCGGCCAACCGGCGAGACAGGGTGATGCCGTTGCCATTGCGGCTCAGGGTGAGAGCAGTGACCACCGGCAGGGGATCGCCGCCGTGCCCGCCGGCTGTCATCCAGGTGGGCATGCCCGAGGGCATCAGGGCCGCATCGAGGGTGCGATCAAGCAGGCCGTCGGTGACGCCACGCCAGCTGCTCTCGCGCACCAGGGTGACCTGATCGAGACCGTGCTTGGTGAAGAGGCCCTTGGCCTCGGCGACCGCAAGCGGTGCACAGGCCGCGAGGGGCACGAAGCCAAGGTCGAGATTGACCTTCTCCAAGCCATGGCGGGCCAGCACCTTATGGGGCTTGGCCTGCCACTGCTTGACCCGCTTCTGGCGGTTGAGAAAGTAGATGATCTCCGAGCGCAGGCTGTAGTAGCTGGGGTGGTGCACCACCGTCATCCGCTGCCGAGGCCTCGGAATATCCACCTCAAGAATGCCACCGATCCTGGAGCCAGGACCGTTGGTGAGCATCACGATCCGGTCTGAAAGCAGCACCGCTTCATCCACATCATGGGTGACCATCACGGCGGTGAGGGCGTGCTCATTGCAGATCTGCATGAGCTTCTCCTGCAGATTGCCGCGGGTCAGGGCGTCGAGAGCGCCGAACGGTTCATCGAGCAGCAACAACTTGGGCCGGATTGCCAGGGCGCGGGCGATCGCCACCCGCTGACGCATGCCGCCGGACAGCTCCTTGGGGAATTTGTCACCGGCATGGCCAAGGCCGACCATGGCGATGTGGTCCTCGATGATGGCGTCGCGCTGCTCGCGGGAGAGTCCGGGCATCACCTCGTCAACCGCGAGAGCGATGTTCTGGCGCACCGTCAGCCAGGGCAACAGCGAGTAGTTCTGAAACACCACCATCTTGTCCGGGCCGGGCCGCTTGACGGTCTCACCATCAATGAGCACCGCCCCGCCGGTCGGGGCATCGAGCCCAGCGATCATGTTGAGCAGTGTGCTTTTGCCGCAGCCGGAGTGACCGATGAGGGAGATGAACTCGCCTTTGCGGATCTCGAGATCAATGCCCTTCAGGGCCAGATAGTTGCCGCCACCAGTGAGAGGGAAGTTCTTTTCGATCTCCTGGACGTCTACAAGTGTCGTCATGGTTGGTAAGCAGGGGATTCAGGGGCTGAGCTTCAGGGAATACCAGGTAAAACCAATCACCATGGCACTCATCAACACGAATCGGATCACCAGGACGATGAGCATGCTGGTGCGACGGCTCATCACCTGCTCGATGGCGGCGATTCGGCTCTGGAGAGAGCGGAGTGGGGCGAGAAGAGTGTTGCGAGTCATCAGATCGACCTGAGAAGAGCCAACGGGGGTTGGATCACTGCTGGGAGATCCTCTTCTGCAGCCAGGTCATCAGACGATCGAGGATCAGGCCGATGGCACCGATCCAGACCACACCGAGCACGATTTCAGACACGTAGCTGTTCTGGTAAGCGTCCCAGATGAAGAAGCCAATCCCAGGGGTACCGGGCATCACGATCTCAGCTGCAATGATCGCCAGCCAAGCCAGACCGATCGAGATGCGAAGGCCGGTAAAGATATAAGGCAGCGCCGAAGGAATCAGAATCTTGGTGAAGAAACGACGGCTCGACATCTGGAGCACTAACGCCACATTGCGGTAGTCCTGAGGGATCTGGCGCACACCTTCAGCGGTGTTGATCAGGATCGGCCAGATCGAGGTGATGAAGATCACAAAGATGGCGGCGGGCTGGTTGTTCTGGAACAACACCAGCGCGATCGGCACCCAGGCCAGTGGCGCCACCATCCGCAGAAACTGGAACAGCGGGTCAAAGGCACGGTCAAGCGTTTTGTTGAGGCCCACGGCGATGCCTACCGCAATGCCGACAACGGCGGCCAGGCTGTAGCCGAGGGCCACCCGGCTCAAGCTGCTCATCGCATGCAGGAACAGACCCTTGTCAAGACCGCCGCGATCGAAGAAGGGATAGAAGAGCAATTCACGGGTGCGCTCCTCAGTGAACAGGCTCAGGGGTCCAGCCAATTTGGTGAGGCCGAGACTGGCGCTGAGTTGCCAGAAGAGCAGAAAACCGGCAGTGCCAAGAAAGGGAGGAAGGATGAGTTTGCGGTTGTTTTTCCACCACAGGGCCACGCCAGAGGACGCAGGCCGCTGCTCGCGATTTGGATTGGAGTTGATGGTCGTGGTCATGATGAAGTTCCTGGAGTTGGAGGGGGGGGGGGGAAACCAC
>JBMSXZ010000008.1:0-35070 GCA_049426205.1 Cyanobium sp. | reverse complement strand
TGTTGGCGATGCCGGTGACCAGGGCCTTCTTGCCGCGCAGATCGAGGAGCATGGGGGGCAGCGCCGCCGGCGCTGGGGAGCGATGGTGCGATTCTCCCGCAGCGCCTGCGGCAGGGCCGGGCAGGAGGGTGATGAGGACCGCAGGCACAGGTCTGGGGCTTCGCCTTGGCCTGCCTGGGCAGGGCTCCAAGGGCTCAGGAAGCGGTGGTGCGCGAAGGGATGGCAGCGGTGGCTGGCGATGCAGAGCCGATTGCGCCGGCCCCATCCGCTGCGTCAGAGCGGTACGAACGACCCCAGCAGACCTAAACTAAGACCCAAGAGACCCATGGGGCCGGCCGTCAGGGTTTGCGGATAATCCATCGCCTTGGTGCGCTTGGCGAGCGAATGTCGTATTATTATCTCGAAAAAAGTTTCGTAAAGGGTCCACAGGTATTGCACGTGGCTCGAAGCTTGCTTAAGCTTCAAATCAATCCCTGCCAATCCATCTCCGCTTCAATCGTCATGATCCAATCCCTTGGCTTCCGTAAACCAGTCGCCCTGTTGGCCTTTGGTGTTGCCACAATTGGGCTGGCAATGGCGGCCCCGGCTGGCGCCACGATCATCACCTTTGATCTCGGCTCCCCAGATCCAACCTCTTCATCAACTCAGAGTGTTTACACGGTCAACGGATATACACTGACAGTTGATAATCCTTTGCCTTCTGGGTCTCTTATCAGTCAGACAAACCAGAATGGTGTTTGCACTTATAGCGATTATTTTACGGTTCGTAACATTAGTCCTTGGTGTGGCCAGACAAGTTTTGACCTTACTTCCACAAAATGGACTATTTCGCTGAGTGCCCCAGCCGTCCAGTTGATCTCCTATGACCTCAAGGGGATTACCACTTCCAGTACAGCCAATAATGGCATCAATGATACCGCAGCTGTTTTTACGACAACCTGGACAGGTGATTCGATTTTCACTAATTCACAGAATCTATCTGGCGGCGCCCTCGGCCATGATGGAACTGGCGCTACGGTGACTTTCACGCCTGGCATCTTCGCCACCAACCCTTTCACTGTGACCACCACCAGCACCACAGCGGGTTCTCTCTCCTACCGGATCAAAACGCTTACTGTCCTGGTTCCTGCCCCAAGCCCTCTGCCAATTCTGGGTGGAGCCGCAGCCCTGGCCTATTCTCGCAAACTCCGCTCCCGCATTAAGGCAAGCCGCTGAACCGAATTCCTTGAACTGATCACTGGGGATGTCCTCATTCCATCCATTCACTCGGCCCTGCTTCGGCGGGGCCTTTCTGGTTCCAGCCCCGATTCACCTCCACCCTGCGCAGGTTCACAGCCAACCAGCTGCTGTCCCGCATTGGCGGTCTTCCCGTCTTCCGAGCTGCTCTGCGTTAGCCCCATCACCCGGACACCTCTGTTGTGGTGTCGCTGCAGCCGCTAGGGCGCCAAGATGACAGCAAGCTGCGCCTTTGCGATGGTTGAGGCTTCAGGCCAGGCGATTGCAGCGGCTCAAGGCCAAGCCGCCGCTGATGGTGAATCACCCCGATTGCTGCTGCTGCTATGAACTTCGCGGGCCCGTTCAAGCAGCGGCTGTCGTATGCAAGTTTTGTGTTAGAGGATGAAAAAATACTCTATGTCGAAACACCGAAAGCGGCCTGTACCACGATCAAGCAGTTGCTTCGCCAACGCTATCCATCGGCTCTTGCTGAATCGAGTTATTTCAGAGACCAGAGCTCTCTGGCGATGAATGTGCATAATCGCGATCTCCACGCCACCCCAAGCCTGACGGCGCTGCCTGCTGAGATGATCGCAACAATCCTTGCCTCGGATCAGTGGCTGCGCATCTGCATTGTTCGCAATCCATACCAAAGGCTGTTCTCCTGCTGGCGCGACAAGGTTTACCTGTGTGAACCAGGCTTTGTACGCAATCAGGCGGCGCTGCTTGATCATCTCTCGGCAATCGATGATCCGATCGAACACTTCCGCGCTTTTGTGCACTGGGTGCTTGATGGTAAGTCCTCAAATCATCACTGGGAATCCATGCATAATCTGCTCTGCATGGAATTGATCAATTATTCCTTGATCGTCAGGCTTGAAACCATGGCTGCCGATATCAGCCCGTTCCTGCAGCGGCTCGCGATCAGCAGTGCTCAGTTTGAGCGGTTTCGTAGCAACGTGTCCTTGCCGCTGGTGGCAGGCCAATACTATAGCGAATCACTTGCCGCTGCGGTTTATCAGTTCTACGAGCTTGACTTCAGGCGCTTTGGCTATCAGGGTTCATCCTGGCTCCAGGTCGGGCGCGAGGCGGCCATGCTCAGCCCTGCCAGCCTTGCGGATCCCGCCATTGCCCGCCTGCAGCGTCAGGCGGTGCAGGCGATCCGTGAACGCAATCGCGTCATCGCCTTGCTCAATTCCCACACCCTGCTCTGAGATCCAGCTGCCCCGCCAGCCGCTGTTTCCTTCCTGCCAGGTGGCGCGGCAGGATGGGCACTGATCAGGCGCCTGTCCGGATCGGCGAGCAGCAGATCACCCAGGCTTGATCTGCGGATAACTTGAATGAAGCCCAAGGCGACTGCTGCTGTTGCCGTGATTGTTGCCATGACTCTTGCTATGAAACGTCTCACCATCGTGGGCAATGCTCCTCTGTCCCGCGATCTCTCAGCATTTGTGGATCAATCTGATCTGGTTCTGCGCATCGGCTGGCCGCGCACATGGGGGGGCGAAAGTGGCTCGCGTTTTGATATCTGGGTCCTCCAGAACGGTAAGGGGGGGCGGGGATATGTCGAATCGCGCTGCTTCCTTGCCTGCCCCTTTCGCGATCTGGCCAGGGAGATCTGGTTCCCGCGCGCCCTGGGCTTGCATAACCGCATCCCCCTGCATCCGAGCTACGGTGGCTGCGTTGTTGACGCTGCTCTGGACGATATCTCCCTGGAGATTCTCAAGGCCAATGATCTGCGCCAACCCTGGATACGCCTTGATGAGGCCTTCTATGCCCGCTGCATATCTCAGCTTTTTGATCTCAGCAACCCTGATTGCGTTGTTCTGATGCCCAGCACCGGGTTCCTGGCCGCGCATTATGTTTTTGAGACCATGCCCGACTATCGCCTGACCATGGTGGGTTTCAGCTTTGAGGGCTGGCCGGGGCATCCCTGGACTCTTGAACAGGCCCACATCGCTTCCCTGGCAAGCCAGGGTCGGCTTGAATTCATCCCCGCCTGATGCCGGTAGTCCCGAGCATCAACACAGCTCTAAATAACTGTCGCTGCCGAGAAGAATTGCACTGGCCCGCTCACAGGAGCCCTTATCGAAGCCAGAGATCTGGACAACCAGTGCCGCTGCAGTTCGCATGCGCCGAAGGCAGCCAGGGTTGTTCGGTTCGCATTGTTGGCGAACGCATAGCACTGTGCTAATATAGTTAACTAGTCGCTTCCGGGTCGCGGCAGCCATGAAGCTGGTGATGACAATGTTGATCAAGAATGAGGCCGACATCATTGGCCAGAATCTTGATTTTCATGCCGCCATGGGGGTGGATCATTTTATCATCATGGACCATGGCTCCTCTGATGCTACCCTTGATCTGATTGCCGCCAGAGATCAAGGCCAGATCAGCCTCTATCATCAGCCCGATCCAGGTTATTACCAGGCCAAGTGGGTCACGATGATGGCCCAGCAGGCCGCCGCCCAGCAAAAGGCGGACTGGGTTATCAACAATGATGCCGATGAGTTCTGGTGGCCAACCCAGGGCAGCCTCAAAGATGTGTTCTCTGCTGTCCCTGAAACGATCGGTGGGCTTTATGTGCATCGCTTCAACTTTCCGCCGCTGCGCGAGGTCTCCTTGCTCCCCTTTCAGGAGACGATGACCTATCGGGATCTATTCTCGGTCAACAGTCTTGATCAGCCTTTGCCCGGCAAGTTCTGCCATCGCGGCTACCAGGATGTGCGAGTCGCTCAGGGTAATCACGATGCCGAGATCCCTCTGATCATGGAAAAGCAGGCCAGTGCAGACCTTGAGATCTTCCACTTCCCGATGCGCAGCCTGCGGCAGTTCACCAACAAGATCATTGCTGGTGGCCTGGCCTATCAGCGTTCCCCCGCGCTTGATCCCGGCATTGGCAGGACCTGGCGGCAGTTATATGCCAGCTTGGATTCCGGTGGCATTGAAGACTTCTATCAGCAAAGCTGTCTCGACCCCATGCTCCTCGATCAGCCAGCCAGCCCTAGCCGCTGGCAGCAGGATCTGCGCTTGCGGGACGTTCTGCGCAGGCTTGCCACTCGCAACTGAGCTGCCTCTGCCCCAGCCCTGGCCAGTAGGGGGCCTGCGGGGTTGAAGCCAGGGACTGCTGCCGCGATGGATTGAGATAGGCATAGGCTGCTAAGGCTGGTCTTCTGGCGCTTGTTTTCACCCTATTCAGTCTTGGTTCGCCCACGCAGCAGCTGGCTTGCTGCAGTCACGTTTACTTTGATGCCATCAATTTGTGACCAGCTTTGGCTTCTCCCCAAGCCTACGATAGACCAAATATCAAAGGCGCCTGGCAGGCCTTCGTCTCCCACGTGCCCACCTTCTTGCTGGTTTGGGTGACCACGGGCGCCCTCACCTTTGTCGGTTTCGCGGTCTACGTCATCACCATTGGCCTCTTCGCAGGGCCTGGAGCCGCCGACCAAGTCAGCACTCCTGCCCTGGCCCTCGGCCAGCTGGGCCAGTTGCCCTTCACCTTGCTCTCGAGCCTGGTCGGTGTTCTGTTCACTGCCGTTCCGGCGCTGCATTACAACAGCGGCGAGGTGATCAGCATTGAGGCGGCCTTTAATGTCCTGAGGCGGCGCCCGTTGCGCTATCTCTTGGCTGGTGTCCTATTCACCCTGGTGCAGACTCTCGGTACCATCCTCTGTATCTTCCCTGGCATCGTTGTCGCTCTGGTGATGCCGATCTTCGTCAATCGAATCTTTCTCACCGATCAGGATATTCCTGCTGCCTTCGCCGGCTCCTTCCAGACCGTCTATCGCTCCGCTCAGGGCCGCAGCTACGCCCTCATTGAGCTGCTCGCCTGGGGGCTGGTGTTTCTGGTTACGGTCTTCTCCTGTGGCATCGGCGCCCTAGTGGCGCTGCCGGTGAGCAGCTTCTATCTCCAGAACGCCGCCTATCACGAAGGGCTGATCAGCTGAGCTGCGAAAACGCCGGAAATCCCCGCATCCCTATACCGAAGCTCAGCCAGAGGCGCAGCAGCCAGTAGAGGATCAGCACCACAACCCCCAGGCCCAGGGACCGTCCCCCCATCTGCCTCGGCAGCAGGCGACGTCTCCGGATCGCCAGCAGGGACCAGACGAGAAGCCCCGCCGCCACCGGGGGCCCGAAGGCATGCAGTTCGATTGAGCCCTGAAGATCACCGGCCAGGGCCGCGCTGGTGGCGCGGGTCAGGAAGCAACCGGGGCAGGGAATGCCGGTGAGGCTGCGTAGTGGGCAGGCTGGCAGGCCCGGCAATCCCGGAGCCAGCCCCCTCAACCACAGATAGCCGCTCAGGACACTCGGCAGCAGATAGCCGCTGTGGCTGATGCGCTGCAGGAAGGGAGACGCCAGAGCTGACTAAAGGGGGGGGACAATGACGATCCATCTTGGCACCAAGCACGAGTGGCGCCAGATCGACCGAGACCTCAGCGGTCGACCGAGCCCATGATCACATCGATCGAGCCAAGGATGGCCATGATGTCGGCCACCTTGTTGCCCTTGAGAATGTGGGGCAGGATCTGGAGGTTATTGAGATCGGCGGCGCGGATTTTGAAGCGCCAGGGGGTGACGTCATCGTTGCCCTGGATGAACACGCCGATTTCGCCCTTGCCGGATTCGAGGCGGGTGTAGAGCTCGCCGCTGGGAATCTTGAAGGTGGGAGCCACCTTCTTGGCCACGTATTGATAGTCGAAGCCCGCCCATTCACTGCCTTTCCCCTCGGCCAGACGGCGGGCCTCCAGGTTTTCGGTGGGGCCGCCAGGAATCATCTGGCAGGCCTGGCGCAGGATCTTCAGCGATTGGCGCATCTCCTCGACTCGCACCCGATAGCGGGCAAAACAATCACCTTCCTTTTCCCAGGCCACCGACCAATCAAAGTCGTCGTAGCACTCGTAGTGGTCAACCTTGCGCAGATCCCAGGCCACACCCGAGGCACGCAGCATCGGCCCGGAAAGGCTCCAGTTGATCGCCTGGTCGCGGCTGATCGTGCCGAGACCCTCGATGCGCTTGCGGAAGATCGGATTGTTGGTGATCAGCTTTTCGTACTCATCAATCTTCGGGCCGAACCAGTCGCAGAAATCAAGGCACTTCTCCAGCCAACCCCAGGGAAGATCGACAGCCACGCCACCGATCCGGAAGTAGTTGTTGTTGATCAAGCGTTGGCCGGTCGCCGCTTCCCAAAGGTCGTAGATCATCTCCCGCTCTCGGAAGATGTAGAAGAAGGGGGTCTGCGCTCCCACATCGGCAAGGAAGGGGCCAAGCCAGAGCAGGTGGTTGGCGATGCGGTTCAGTTCCAGCATCAGCACGCGGATGTAGCTGGCCCGCTTCGGTACAGGGATGTCGGCCAGCCGCTCGGGGGCGTTGACTACAATCGCCTCATAGAACATGCCAGCGGCATAGTCCATGCGGCTCACGTAAGGCACGAACATCACATTCGTGCGGTTCTCGGCGATCTTCTCCATGCCGCGATGCAGGTAGCCGATCACCGGCTCGCAATCCACCACGTCCTCACCGTCCAGGGTGACCACCAGCCTCAACACCCCATGCATGGAGGGGTGATGGGGGCCGAAGTTGACCACCATCGGCTCGGTGCGCGTTTCCAGCTGGGTCATGGAGAGGGGCGGCTGGCAGGCCGTGGCCGTGGTCGGGCGGATTCTAGGTGGGTTGCCGCAAGACCTGGCTGGACCGCTGGACAGGGCCGCAGAGCCCCTGCCGATCCCGGGTCCGAAGCGCCACGCCGCAGGCCTCGCCACCGTGCTCCCGCCGCTGGCATTCCCGGCTCGGGTGAGCCCGCCAGCCGAGTCCCCTGCTGCGGCTTGGCCAGCCGCTGCTCGCCACGGATCACGAACCGGGGTGGGACGCTTGCGGGATGGTCGAGAGCGCGGATGGTGCTGCCACCATGCCGTCGTTCACCGCCGTACAGCGTCGCCAGGACGGCGATGGCCCCGTCGTCATCACCCTCGTTGCCCGGCCTCAGAACTCGATCGGACCGCCGAAGTCCCGCTGTTGGTCGGATTCCATGGAAACCCCTTGGTTCAGGCCGGCAGTGCAGCGATGGTCGCTGGCCTTGGCTGCGAGAGCCTGCGGCTTGAAGATGGGCCGTCTGTTGCTGACCGGCTCGTTGTAGAACTCGTAGTGGAACTCGTGGCAGAACCCGTTGTAGGCTCTGTCTGCCAAGAAAGACTGGCTAGCTAGGGCATAGGCGGTGAGCTCGGCCCTCCAGCGACAACTGCTGGCTGCCATGTTGATTGGGTCGAGGTGGTGGATGCTATGATTGCTGTCGGGACGGTGAAAATCGTCCAGTTGGTAGCCATGCGCCCTCTGATGCTCGCTCAGAATCAGCAGTATTGGCTTGACCAGTTGCGTGATCTGGAGCCGTTGCAGCTGCCAGCCGATCGCGTCCAGCCGGCCTTGCCGTCGCACTCCGTGGCAAGCCTTGGGTTCACGATCGAGCCAGCACTTCTGGCTGACCTTGACAAGCTCTGCGGCGGCCAGGACGCCACTCTTCAGATGGGGATGCTGGCGGTGCTGGCCCTGCTGCTGCATCGCTATTGCCGCCAGGATGCTATTGCGATCGGTGTGCCGATCTGTGGCGGTGATCAGCGGGATTCGCGGGCGCCGAACCTTGCCTGCGGTACCACCCTGCCGATCCGCACCCTTTTTGCCCCTGGGCAGACCTACCTTGATCTGCTGGCCTAGGTGCACGCCAGCTGGATCGGTGCCCATGACCACCAGCCGCTGCCTGTCGACCCGATCGTGGAGGCGCTCAACCTCGGGGGAGAGGCCAGTCTCCATCCGCTGGTGCAGGTCACACTGCAGCTGATCGAGCGGCAGGTTGGGTCCTTCGAGATGCCGCAAGACCTGAATGCGGATTCAGCCGCCGATGGCAGGGAATTTCACCCGTATGATCTGGAGTTTCGCCTCATTCGCAATCCTTCTGGCGGACTGACTGGTCAGATCCTGTATGCCACCGATCGGTTTGATCGTGATCGCATTGCGCGACTCGGCAACCACCTGGTCACGTTGCTGGCTTCTGTGCTGCAGGCTCCCGCTGCAGCCGTGGAAACCCTCAATCTTCTGCCTGAGGGCGAACGTCAGCTGATTGACCGCTGGAGCGAGGGCCCGCGTCTGTCGGTGCCAGAGCAAAGCGTGACGGAGCTGTTTGAGCGTCAGGTGGACCGCACCCCAGCGGCGATTGCGGTGGTGTTTGGTGAGCAGGAACTGAGCTACGAGGCCTTGAATGGTCGCGCCAATCGGTTGGCCGATCAGCTGCGGTTGCGAGGTGTCGGTCCGGAGTCGATCGTGGCCCTGGCGCTGGAGCGTTCGGCGGAACTGATCGTTGCGCTGCTGGCGATTCTCAAGGCCGGTGGGGCCTACCTGCCGCTGGATCCGGCCCTGCCGCCGCTGCGGATGGGACAGATCCTCGAGGATGCGGCTCCGGCGGTGGTGATCAGTGCGGCTGGCTGGGATCTCCCCAGCGGGTTCGATTGGCCGATGGTGCTGCTGCGACTGGATGATCCAGCTCTGGGCATGGGGAGTCAGCCGGCAGAGGCACCCGTCAGGATGGCGGCCAGGGTCGACCAACTCGCCTATCTGACCTACACGTCCGGCTCGACCGGGATGCCGAAGGGTGTGTTGATCGAGCATCGCGGCATCCTGCGACTGCTCGATCCCGGCAGGTGCAGTTATGCGTTAAGCCATCAGGATCGTGTGCTGCAGCTGGCGCCGCTGGCGTTCGATGCAGCCACGTTCGAGATCTGGGGAGCCCTGCTCAATGGCGCCACGCTGGTGATGGCGCCACCAGGTCAGCTTGCGTTGGCGGAGCTGGGACTGTTGCTGGTGGAGCAGCGCATCAGCACGGTGTGGCTGACCGCCGGTCTGTTCCACGCCATGGTGGAAGAGCAGCTTGGCGCCCTGGTGAAAGTGCGCCAGATCCTGGCAGGGGGTGATGTGCTGGCGCCGGGGGCGGTGCAACGGCTGCTGGATCACCTGCCGGCGGGCCAGCGGCTGATCAATGGTTACGGCCCCAGCGAAAGCACCACCTTCACCTGTTGCCACCCCATGGCGGCCGGTGAGCTGGTGGATCGTGGCGGCGTACCGATCGGCCGTCCCATCGCGGGGACCGTGGTGCGGGTCGTGGATCGCGGTGGCCAGCTCTGCCCGATCGGAGTGCCCGGTGAGTTGCAGATCGGAGGAGCGGGGTTGGCCTGGGGCTATCTGAACAACCCCGGGCTGACGGCCCGGCACTTCATCCCCGATTTGTGGGCCGAGGATGGCTGCTCACGGCTGTATAAAAGTGGCGATCTGGTTTCGTGGGAAGGGGATGGCACTCTGGCCTTTCACGGCCGCATCGATCAGCAGATCAAACTGCGCGGTTTTCGGATCGAACCTGGTGAGATCGAGAGCCAGCTTCTGCGCCATCCATGGGTGTCACAGGCCTGTGTGTTGCTGCATCGGGATGAGGCTGAGAATGGTCGTCTGATTGCGTATTGGGTGGCCTCGGCCTCGGCATCAGCGTCAGGAGCAGGGGGTGAGGATGCTGCGAGAGCGGACGGATCGTCAACGGCCGAGGGGAGAGGAGCGAAAGGAGGGTCTGGAGCGAGCAGCGACGAGTTGCGGGCTTTTCTGGTGGAGCGTTTGCCGGAGTCCATGGTGCCGGCGGCGTTTGTGGAGCTGGCGGAGCTGCCGCTGACGAGGAATGGGAAGCTCGATCGTCAGGCGCTGCCAGCGCCGTCGTTTGGAGGAGAGGAAGCGGAGCGGATTGAACCGAGAACGGAGCTTGAGCAGCAGCTGCATGGGCTGTGGGCGGAGATTCTTGGCCACGATGACTTCGGCATCACGGATAACTTCTTCCTGGTGGGCGGCCATTCCCTGGCGGCGGCGCGGCTGATCCAGCGGATGACGGATGCAAGGCTGACCGGGATCGGGATCGCCGCCCTCTTCCTCCACCCCACCATCGCTGCACTGGCCCAGCTTATCGTCGCTGATCAATCGCACCACCCCACCCGCTGCCTCGTCACGCTGCAGCCCAGCGGTGAGGCCCCACCCCTGTTCGTGATCCATGGCGGTTCAGGGGATGTGTTCGTTTTCTTGGCCCTCGCCCGGGCCCTCGCTCCCGATCGGCCTGTCCATGGCCTGCAGGCGGTCGGCCTTGATGGCCATCTGCCGCGCCACACCAGCGTGGAACAGATGGCCGCAACCTATGCAGCCGAAATCCGGGCCTGCTATCCCAGCGGCCCGTACCACCTGCTCGGCTATTCCGCCGGGGGCTGGTATGCCCATGCCGTGGCCGCGGAGCTGCTGGCCCTTGGCGGCTCCATTGGCCTGCTGGCCGTTGTGGACACAGGTACCACCGCTGATCTGCATCGCCGCGTGCGGGCTCCGATGGTGGCCCGCCATCTGCTTCAGCGACTGCCACTGCGGATCCGGGAGCTTGTTAACGGCAGTAGCCGCGATGGGGGGAGCTTCCTGCGCCAGCGCATCCGCGCGATCCGCTTCCATCTGGCCGGCATGCGGCGGCAGCAACCGATCTCGGCACCGGAGGATCTCGAGACGCGGGCCGTGAATCCCACCCTGATCAACCACCCCGATTACTACGTGAAGGTTCAGACCCTTTACCGACCGCCACGCCTGCCGGTGGCCGTGGATGTGATTGCCACCCGTTCCAGCAGGTTGGAGAAGGAGTGGGTCTGGCGGTTCTATGCCCGTCGAGGGATGCGTTGGCATCCTGTTCTCGAACGGCATGATGATTTTTACAATGCTTCTCTCATGCCTTTGCTGGCCGACCTGCTCAGAGACAGGCTCGCGGACAGGGAGATCGGCCTCGCGTCGGCGCATTCCGGATCCGCTGGCGTCTGAACCGTGCAGCGACCCCTGATCGCTTCCCAGCTGCTGGCTAGAGGCCACGCGAAGCTTGGTGCAGCCTTGCTGAGGTATGAGGTTGCGGGGCCGGCGCCAGCCACGCCCGTGCGAACGCAACAGGATCGCTGCTGGATCTTGGCTTGCTCCAGGGCTGATGATCTGGATCGCTTGATTGGGATACTCGACTGCCAAGCAGCCGTCGTTGACCCTTCGCTGCCTGTCATCGCCAGCTGCGGGTTTGGGCGTTCGGCCAGCGGCTCCAGGGGCTGATGACGGAGCTGGGGAACGGCCTGCGGCAACGTCTCTCGGCAACAGGGCCCCTCAAGCCGGCACCGCCTCTCACCTAGGACGGATGGCATGGAGATCCCTGGCTCCCCTGCGACGCGCTTCAGCCACCAGCCCGTGCTGGCTGATGCTGTCTGCGGCGCCCTGGCAGCCGTGGCAGGGGTGCTGCCCGGCCGAGCGGCCCCCCTGTTGATCGACTGCACCCTCGGCGGCGGTGGCCACAGCGCCCTGCTGCTGGAGGCCCATCCCGACTGGCGGCTGATCGGCCTGGACCACGATCCGACCGCCCGCGAGGCCGCCGCCGCCCGACTGGCCCCCTATGGGGAGCGGGTGCGGATCGAGGCGGCTAATTTCGGCGCCTGGCAGCCGCCGCCCGGCACGCTCGCCACCGCCGTGCTGGCCGATCTGGGCGTCAGCAGCCCCCAGCTGGATCGGCCCGAGCGGGGGTTCAGCTTCCGCGCCGATGGTCCGATCGACATGCGCATGAATCCGCAGCTGGGGGAGAGCGCCGCCGAGCTGCTCGATCGGCTTGAGGAGGGGGAGCTGGCGGATCTGCTCTTCCAGTTCGGCGAGGAGCGCCTCTCCCGCCGCATCGCCCGCAGGCTGGTGGGGGAGCGGCAGGTGAAGCCCTGGCGGCAGCGCAGCAGCGCCGAACTGGCCTACGCGGTGGCCGGTTGCTATCCCCCCAAGGCCCGCCATGGCCGCATCCATCCGGCCACCCGCAGCTTCCAGGCCCTGCGGATCGCCGTGAACGATGAACTGGGGGCCCTGGAGCGTCTGTTGCGCCATGCCCCCGACTGGCTGGAGCCCGGCGGCCTGCTGGCGATCATCAGCTTCCATTCCCTCGAAGACCGGCTGGTGAAGCAGGCCTTCCTGGCTGATCAGCGGTTGGAGCGGATCACCCGTCGGCCGCTGGTGGCCGATCCGGCCGAAGAGAGTGCCAATCCCCGCAGCCGTTCCGCCAAGCTGCGGGTGGCTCGCCGCTGTGCTGCTGACCGTTCAGCGCCTGGGTCTTGAGGAGCGTAAGCCGCGGGCGCCGCCTCGTCGGGTGGGGAGAGCTGCTTGCCATTCGTCAAGCAGAGGGACATGAGATTTGGAACGTTGGGCGAAGGCCGCGAAACCGATGGCGTAACCAAGCGCACCGATCGAAAACCGGATGACATCCTGGACGAGCACCCAGCCGCGCGGGTCTGGAGTGGATCGGGCTTTACGCAACAGATTGGTACGCGCTTGCTGGAGGGAGCTGAGCATAATCTGCTTCAGTTCCGGCAATGGGCGTCGCATGTCCTGAGGCGTGATCGCGGGGCCTCGGAGGATCGTAAGTTGGGTTTGCAGCGTGGCCGCATCGGGAGCCTCGCGGATCGCCTTTTCCATGGCAGCAAGAGGTTCATCCGGTGCTGGTTTTCCCTTGTCGACGAAGCTGAAATTCTGCTGGATGAGACTCCATGAAGCCCAAACTTGCAAGGGCAGAAGCAGTAAGAATCCCAGGCTTGCGATCACCGCGCATTTCGCTAGAGAACTGCACAGGTCTACTAGACTGCGCTTCGGATGCAGGTAAGCCGCTATATGGACCAAGGTCAGGCCAATGAGTGGCAAATAGGCATTGCCGATCAGGCCCGTGGCCAGGCGCATAAGCCATGCCGGATTGAACAATGCGGCAGGAAATAGCATATTAAGTACAATCGTTCCAAAGAATATAAAGAATGCTGTAGCGGCCGTCACTAGCTGCTTTGCCAGTCGCGGCGAGCCCACCAATCCAGGTTGCGAAGTTGAGGATGATTGTATCCTGAGAGCCAACCGGCTGCTGGCGCGCTCATGGTAAAGGCATGGGCATCAGCTTGGCCAGGCCCCGCTCCAAGCCAGGGGATCAGGAAATGTCTGCGAATGCTGACCATTCGGCCAGGGGGGGGGGCTTGAAACCCAGAGGGGCCTCCGCCTCCGGTATTCGGTATTCTGCGATACTTGACCATTCGCGATCGCGTGTTACAGTGATTCGCCTTTTTTGCGAAATTTGCTCGTGAAACGCTTTCGCTTTGCGACTAGCTTTGCAGTCACATCCGCTTTCGTTGCTGCTACGTCCTTGCAGCTGCCTGCGTTCGCTAACAATTTGGTGACCAATGGATCCTTTGAAAACAGTACTACTAATGCAGGTCTCCCAGACACCGGCGGAATTGGGCACATCGACAAAATAGTCAATCTTCCTGGATGGCTCAAAACATGCATCAATCAATGTGGCAATGGCCCCATTACCGAAGCTAATTCGCACGGCTACGCTTTTGTCGTGGACAATACGGCGGCAACCAGGCCGGGTGGAGGGTTTGGAGCCATTTATAATAATACTAGTTTTGAGCAACTCTATTTCTGGGGACCTCTAAACACTGTTAGTAATTCCAGTAACGGATTTACAGGTAGTCCCAGCGGCGGAAAGTTTGTTGCCATCGATGGCGATTTTGGCCGCGCAAAGATATCGCAAACCGTGTCTGGCCTAGACACTTCTAAAACTTACACACTCAGTTTCGAATACGCAGGGGCCCAGCAGGGATTGAATGCCACCGATTTCAGCGGTGATACACAGCAGAAGTGGCTCGTGGACGGAATCACTGCATCACAGATAACAGTGGGTCCTTGGACCAATCCTTCGAGGGGATTCACAGCCTGGAATACCTTCAGCACAACATTCACCCCTCTTTCCTCTTCCATCGATCTTTCCTTCACAGCCTGGGGCAATGTTGTCGGAGGCGGCGATCCAAGTGGCATCAACAGCCTGCCACCCTTCTTGCTTCTGGATAACGTCCAGATCCTGGAAACCAACACTCCTCCCGGCCCCGGCCCCGGCCCCGGCCCCGGCCCCGGCCCCGGCACGTCAGTTCCAGGCCCCTTGCCACTGTTGGGATTTGGTGCGGCCTTCACCATGTCCCGTCGTCTGCGTCGGCGTCTGAAACTCTCATCCTGATTCAGCGGCTCAAGCCAGCGCCCTGCTAACCAAGCCAAACAGCCTGCCCGGAGCCAGTATCATGGGCAGGCTGGTTTTTTGTTCCTAAGTAGCCCCCCTTCCCGCGATGAAGCCTGATTTACTGCATTTACCTGGCTCGCTTTTGCAGATTCTCCAAGGCTTTTTCTTCCTCGCGATTATTTTTATTCCGCTGGAGCTCGCCTTTTCATTGCGGGAGGGGCCAATGCTGCGCAAAAATGTTCGACAAGATCTTGTTTTCTACGTTGTTAATGCCATTTTTCCACCGTTGCTCCTGGCCGCGCTGTTGAGCGCCCTTGTGGCCATGGTTCGGCCACTCTATGCCGCAGGAGTTTTCAGCTGGGTCGCTTCGATTCCCCTTCTGCTGCGCTTCGCGCTGGCGGTGGTCATTGGTGATATCGGAGCCTATTGGGGGCATCGCTGGAGCCACGAAATCCCTTTTCTCTGGCGCTTTCATCGCGTCCATCACCAGGCTGAAATCATCGACTGGCTGGTGACGACCCGTGCCCATCCATTTGATATGGTATTCTTGAAGTTCTGCGGCGTTGCGCTTATTTATCTTTGCGGTCTGGCCCAGGGATCCTTGGGGCAGGGCACGGCTCTAATGAGTTCTTACTTGATCGTTGGCGGTTTGTGGGGCTATTTCGTGCATGCCAACATCAATTGGCGTTTCGGGCCGTTGGAGCGGTGGCTGGCAAGTCCAGCCTTTCATCACTGGCATCACAGCAACGAGTCGCGCGTTTCAATCGACAAAAACTATGCGGCCATCTTCCCGTGGATCGATCGCTGTTTCGGTACCCTTCATCTCCCCAGTCGCCGCTGGCCAGCCAGTTACGGTGAAAGCTTACCCGCCCAAAGTAAAGATTCCCAGCCTTCGTTGTCTGTGGTGTCCATCCCCTGAAGCCTTCCCCTTCCCATTTACTATCCAAGGTCTGCCCATGGCCTTCGGCCCTGGCTCCTAGGAGCTCTTCACGTGTTGGATCTCCCTCCCCTCACGACATCCCCACTGTCACGCGCTGATTGGTTGTGGTGGGCCTCCGTGCTGTTGCAGTTCATGGCGATTCCAGGCACTTTGTTGCCCGTTCTCCCCGGCCTGGCCCTTCTTCCCTTGGGTACCCTGCTCTGGATCTGGGGGGTGGGCTGGAGCGCCGGTTGGCCCACCATGGCCCTGGCCCTGTTGATCTTCTTTCTTGGCTGGATCGCCGATGCGCTCGGCCTGGTGCTCGGTGCCGCCCGCCTGCAGGCCACCCGCTGGGCCTACATCGGCTCGGGGATCGGTCTGCTGGTGGGCCTGCTGGGGCTGCTGCCGGCCCTGCCGGTCGGCGGGCCTTTGGTGGGGGCCCTGGTGGGCCCGCTGCTGGGAGCCAGCGTGGGGGAACTGCTCACCGCGCCCACCTCCCTGGGACCGTTCGGCCTGCTGCGCCTGAAGCGCTCCCTGCTGGTGGGGCTTGCCGTGGTGGCGGGGATGCTGGTGAGCCGCCTGGCCCAGTTCCTGTTGTCCCTGGTGGGGGTGCTGGGTTTCGTGCTGCTCAGTACCGGGGTGCTGGGCTGAGCCGCTCTGCTTCGGCTTCGATCCGGGTCAGCTGGCGGTAGGCCGCGGTCGTGATGCAGTTCACCACCGGCCAGGCCACCAGCAGCCCCAGCGTGAAGGTCAACAGTCCCAGCAGCAGCAGGGTGGCCTTGATCAACAGGAGCAGCAGCAGCAGGATCCAGTGGGGATCGATCAGGGCCCTGCCCCGCTGCACACTCTCCAGCGGTGCGCGGCGCTCGAGCAGGGCCACCTGGGCCAGAAACTGCTGGTTGACACTGAAGTAGAGCACCGCCAGAAGCATCAGACCCAGCAGCAGCGCCACCAGCACCCCCACCAGCACCCCCGGCAGCACCAGGGAGCTGTCACTCAGCTGAACGCCGGCCCGCTCCAGCAGCCACAGCGCCATGGCCGCCAGGCCCAGGACCAGGCTGATCGCCAGCAGCGGAATCGCGAGCACGGCCGCCAGGGTCATCCAGGCCTTGAACACCCGCCGGAAGCCCGGGCCATCCCAGCGGAGCAGCTCCCCGAAGCTGGGCCGTTGGCCCTCCAGAGCCTGCCAGGCGCCGCGCACCAGGCCCACGTTGCCCCAACAACTGGCCGCCAGGCTGGCGGTCAGTCCGACCAGGAACAGCAGCCAGTCGGCTGGACCGATCGCCTCGCCCCGGGCTCCGCGCAGAATGTGATCCTGGAAGGGCTGCAGCACGATCTGCACGCCGGTGAGCAGCAGCGCGAAGAGCACGAAGCTCCAGGGGGCGCGGCAGAAGGCCGTCCAGCCCTCGTGGATCGCATCGCCGATGTTGAGGCGGTTGGCGGAGGGAACGCCGCTGGGTGCCATTTCAGGGTTGACTGCTGGGTTGCCTCATGCTAGGGGCTGATTCGTTGGCGGGCGCGAACTCAGCTGGCCTGGCCCCCCTGGGGGACCCCGGTGCGCAGGCTCGCGACGGCTTCCGCCACAGCGGCTATGGCGGTGTTGATCTCGGCGTCACCGCTGGAGCGCCCCAGCCCGAAGCGGATGGCGGCGGCGGCCTCGCCCCGGCTGCGCCCCAGGGCCGCCAGCACGTGGGAGGGGCTGCCCTGGCTGCAGGCTGAGCCGCTGCTCACGGCGATCCGGCGCCGCAGCAGCCCGTGCAGGCGGCCGCCATCGACGCCGCCGACGCAGAGGTTGAGGTTGTGGGCCAGCCGCTGGCTCGGATGGCCGTTGAGGGTCATGTCCCCCAGCTTTTCGAGGTCCCGCCAGAGCTGATCCCGCAGCGCTCCGAGCCGCAGCGCCCTCCCGTCGCGGTCGGCCTCGGCCAGCGCCAGGGCGGCCTGGAGCCCCACGATCAGCGGCACCGCCGCCGTGCCGGCCCGCAGGCCCCCCTCCTGGCCGCCGCCATGCAGTTGCGGCGCCAGGTCCACGCCGGGGCGGCGCACCAGGGCACCCACCCCCTTGGGGCCGTAGAGCTTGTGGCCGCTGAGGCCCAGCAGGTCGATGCCCAGCGCGTCCATCGCCAGAGGGATGTGGCCCACCGCCTGGGCGGCATCGCAGTGAAACAGGGCACCGCGCTCGCGGCAGAGGGCGCCGATCGCCGCCAGGGGCTGGAGCACGCCGATCTCGTTGTTGGCCGCCATCACCGACACCAGCAGGGTGTCGGCATCCACCGCCTCCGCCAGCCGGTCCAGGTCCACCAGGCCATCGGGGCCCACCGGCAGCACCGTCACCGGGAAGCCCCGTCGGGCCAGCCAGGCGAGGGGATCGAGCACGGCCCGATGCTCGGTGGCCAGGGTCACCAGGCCGCGTCGGCGATCTCCCCGCCGTTCCGCCGCTTCGGCCGCCCCCTTCAGGGCCAGGTTGGCGGCCTCGGTGGCGCCGCTGGTGAAGATCACCCCCTCGCTGGCCCCCCCCACCGCGGCGGCCACCCGGGTCCGGGCCAGCTCCACGGCGGCGGCGGCTTCCAGGGCGGGCCGGTGCAGGCGGTTGGAGGGATTGCCGCAGCGCTCAGTCCACCACGGCGCCATCGCCGCCACCACGGCCGGGTCGCAGGGGGTGGTGGCGTGGTGGTCGAGGTAGGCGAGCATGGCGCCATGCTGGCAAGGGTTGCGGTTTCCGCGTCCCAGCCAGCCCCCAGCTTCCGGTCGGCCCAGCCCCCGCTCCCAGCACCCCGGCCCGTCACTCGCCAGCTCGCCAGCCCTTCAGCTCCCGCCGCCGTGCCCTTGCTCCGCCGCCCCGCCGCTGGCTCCTCCCGTCGCGCCCCCACCGCTGGCTCCACCCAGGGCCCCCCCGCGGGCTGCGGTGGCATCGCCCTCCCGAGCGCCGGCGTCGCGGCCCTGCTCCTGGCCCTGGCCGGACCGGCACTGCGGGCGGAACCGGCGCCCCGTCCGCCGGACCTGCTGATCCTTCAGGAGCGCACCACCAGCCTCGGCCCCGAAACGCTCGGGGTCTATGGCCGGGTGCCCGAGCCCGACCAGCCCGGGCGCTGGCGGGTGAGGGTCTGGCGCGAGACGCTCGACCGGCTGCTGCTGGAGCGTGAATCGATCGACTGCCGGCCCGGCAACGCCACCCGCATCGGCAGCGTCGATGGGCGGGTGGTGGTCCAGACCCTCAACCCCGGCGGCCTGATCACGCCGGCCAACCGCCTCGACCATCTGATCTGGTGGGCCACCTGCTTCCCGGAACAGGCCGGTCGCGATCCGGCGCTGCTCGCGGCTGAGGCCCGCCGCCTGGGTTTTGATGGCCTGAGCCCGGAGCGCCTCACGGTGCTGCCCGGTGCCCCGGCACCCCGGCCCTGACGTGGCCCCAGAGGCGCCCCGCGGGTCCCCGGCGGGCCGAGTGGGCGCCCCCTGGCTGACCGCGATCGCGGGCGCCGATAGATTTCGGCCATGGTCACCTCTCCCATCCCCGGCGACGCCGGTCCCGATCCTTCCGAGGCCGCCCCCGAGGCGCCGGCCGAAGTGGTCCAGCCCCCCGTGCGCCTGCTCCTGGTCGACGACGAACCGGGCCTGCGCACCGCCGTCAAGGCTTACCTCGAGGACGAGGGTTTCGTGGTCACCACCGCCAACGATGGCGAGGAGGGCTGGACCACCGCCCAGAGCCTGCTGCCCGATCTGGTCATCACCGACGTGATGATGCCCCGCTGCGACGGCTACGGCCTGCTCAAGCGGCTGCGGGCCGATGAGCGGCTCGGCGGCACCCCGGTGATCTTCCTCACCGCCAAAGGGATGACCGCCGATCGCATCGCCGGCTTCCAGGCCGGCGCCGACGACTACATCCCCAAGCCCTTCGACCCCGATGAGCTGGTGGCCCGCGTGCGCAATGTGGTGCGCCGCCAGGAGCGGCTGCTGGCTGAGGCCGCCCGCTTCGCCGATGCCGACATCGGCGCCATGGCCAAGCAGATCACCGAGATCCGCTCGATGCTCGGCACCGGCGGTGTCCGCCGCAACGGACCCGATGTGAAGCTCGACTTCACCCCCCGCGAGGCCAGCGTGCTGCAGCTGGTGGCCGAGGGGATGATGAACAAGGAGATCGCCCGCCGGCTGGAGACCTCGATCCGCAACGTCGAGAAGTACGTCAGCCGCCTGTTCATCAAGACCGGCACCGCCAGCCGCACCGAACTGGTGCGCTACGCCCTTGAGCATGGGCTGGTGGAGTGATAAGGTTGATTTTGCTGCCTTTGGAGTAGGAAGTGAAGCAGGTGCTTAAGAAGTTTACGCCTCGTCCCCTCTTGGACTTGCGCAGAGACTTTATTTTTTCTCGCATGCGACAACAATTAAGTCAGCAACTGTCCGTCTCGCAGGCAGGTCAAGATTTCTGGGTCTATGCCGAAGCTTTTAACCTAATGAAACACGGATATTTTGTTGATATCGGTGCTCATGATGGAATTTTTCTGAGCAATACCTTTATCCTTGAGTCTAGGTATTCTTGGAGGGGCATATGCGTTGAGGCGAACCCCCTAACTTTTTTGGATCTGTCCAAAAACCGCAATTGTGATTGTGCTAATGTTTGTATTGATTCTGTTGCGGGCACGGTTGATTTCGCCTTGAGGGGAACGGTTGGAGGAATTATTGATGATCAAACGGATAATAATGGTTTTGCTGACTTGGGCTCCACTATAAAGGTCGGCTCTGTGGCGCTGGTCGACTTGCTCATGAGTTCTGGATCTCCTAAAGTTATTGATTATCTCACCATGGACATTGAGGGCGCGGAGGATCGTGCTCTCTTGGGTTTCCCGTTTGCTGACTACTTGTTTCGAGCGATTACCATTGAGAGGCCGTCACCGAAGCTAAGGGATAAACTTTCGGAAAATGGTTATATTCTTGTAAAAGAAGTGCCAGGACTTGATTGTTTTTATATTCATTCCTCTTTTCTCGAAGATTATCTTGTAAATTCTCGCGCTTTTTATTCATCAGGGAGGAGCATGGGTGGAATCTTCTGACTTGTGCGATCGAGTTCTTGGTGTCAGAACCTGTTGAAGTGTCTTTGTTTGGTCTCTTGAAGTAAGTGGGATTTTCGGGAGCAAACCGAGGCTGGATCTATCTCGATTGTGTCGATGTGGTCTCCATCGGTGTAGATGTTAGTGCTTTTTACGCAGCCCGATACCGTCACTCGCCGCGGGCGGTGTGGCTGCAGCGGCTGGCGGCCGGCGAGATCCGCCGCAACGGTGAGCCCCTGCTGTTCGATGCGCCCCTTGAGGCGGGTGACCGGCTCGCCTGGCACCGCCCACCCTGGATCGAAGATCCCGTGCCCGGAGACTGGGCGGTGGTCCACGACGACGGCGACCTGCTGGTGATCGACAAGCCCTCCGGCTTGCCGGTGCTGCCGGCTGGCGGCTGGCTGGAGCACACGGCGCTGCGGCTGCTGGAGCGGTGCCACGCCGGCGATCCCCGCGGCATTCCCAGGCCCGTGCACCGCCTGGGGCGCTTCACCAGCGGCCTGCTGGTCTGCGCCCGCCAGCCAGCCACGCGGGCCTGGCTGAGTGCCCGGCTGCGGGAGAGCACGGCCGGAGCGGGCAGCGATCCGGCCAGCTGCCGCAAGCGCTACCGGGCGTTGCTGGTTCCTGGCGTCCTGCCCCTCGCCCCTGGTCAGAGCCTGGCGATCCACACCCCGATCGGCCGCCGTCCCCACCCCCAGCTGGGGGCGATCTGGTGCGCCGCACCTGGCGACGGTCCCGATGCCCTGGCCGCCGCCAGCAGCCTCACCCTGCTGGAGCGGGGCGCCGCCGCCGATCTGGTGGAGGTGGCGATCGCCACTGGCCGCCCCCACCAGATCCGCATCCACTGCGCCGCCCTCGGAGCTCCGCTGCTGGGCGATCCCCTGTACCACCCCGGCGGCGCGGCCGATCCCGCCGCCCGGCCCGGCGATGGGGGCTATGCCCTGCAGGCCTGGCGCCTGGAGCTGCTCCTGCCGAGCGGGATGGCGCTGACGCTGACGGTGCCCGACCCGCTGCAGCTCGGAACGCTCCCCCCGCCTCGGCTGCCTCCCACCCCGGGACTGCCGCCCTAGGGCCGCCGCCACAGGCCCAGCCATTCCTCCTGCCGCTCCGCCACCGAGCCCCGGGCCGGCTCCCACACCAGCGGCACCAGGCCGGCGGCGGCCAGCTGGCCGGCCAGAACGTCGGGGTCGCTGCCGTGGGGAGGGCCATCGGGGCGGCCATGGCACCAGAACAGCCCCAGCAGCCAGCCGCCGGGGGCCAGCAACCGGGTCACCGAGGTCAGGTAGTCGGTCCGGCGCGCCGGCGGGATGGCGCAGAAGCAGGTGTGCTCCACCACCCCCTGCAGGCTGCCGTCCCCCAGGCCGCTGGCCTGGAGCGCCGCAGCATCGAGCAGGTCCGCCTGCAGCCAGCGCAGCTCCGGCCGATCAGGGCCGTGGAGCCGGCGGGCTTCCCGCAGCGCCTCACCGCTGATGTCGAGGCCGATCGCCGTGAAGCCGAGCGCCGCCAGCAGGGCGGCTTCATGGCCGCGACCGCAGCCCGGCACCAGCACCGGGCCCGCTCCCGGCGGCCAGGGCCGGCGCGGATCGTGCCGCAGGAAGGCCGCCAGGGGGGGCGCCGGTTCCCCCAGCTCCCAGCCATCGCGTCCGTCGCGGTAGCGCTGGTCCCAGGTCGCCGCCCCGTCGCCGGAGGGGCGCGCCTCGGCCGGTGGAGCTGGGGCCGCCGCCGCTGGCGCAAACCAGCGGGCCAGGGCCGAGACATCCTCATCACCGTGGCCGGCAGCCATCAGCTCCGCCTCGATCGCCGCCACCCGCTCGCTGATCGGCAGCGCCAGGCCAGCGCTGGCGGCGGCCTCCAGGGCGATGCGCAGATCCTTGTGGTGCAGGGCCAGGCGAAAGCCCAGGGGATAGGTGCCGCGCAGCATCGTGGCGGAGCGGTGCCGCAGGGCCCAGGAGCCGGCCGCCCCGTCCATCAGCGCCTCGCAGACCCGTTCCATCGGCAGGCCGAGCCGTTGCCCCAGGGCCAGCGCCTCGGCCAGGGCCGCGTAGCTGCCCGCCACCAGCACCTGGTTCACCGCCTTGGCCCGCTGTCCGGCCCCGACCGGGCCGAGGTGACTGATCCGCCCCCCCACCGCCTCCAGCACGGGCCGGGCCCGCTCCAGGTCGGGCTCCGATCCACCCACCAACACCGACAGGGTGCCGGCCCGGGCCCCCTCGGTGCCGCCGGTGACCGGGGCGTCGAGATAGGCGACGCCGTGTGACGCCAGGCGGGCCGCCAGGGCCTCGCTGCTGGCCGGCGCGATCGTGGAGAAGTCGATCACCAGGCTGCCGGCCGCCAGGCCGTGGATCGCTGCTCCCTCCTGCTCCAGCAGCACCGCCGTCACGGCCGCATCGTCGCTGAGGCACAGGCAGAGGATGGCCGCCCCCCGGGCGGCGGCGGCGGGGCTGGCAGCGCTGGCGGCGCCGCGGGCCACCAGGGGCTCCTCGCGGTGCCGGTTGCGGTTGTGCACCGTCAGCGGGAAGCCGGCCGCCAGCAGGTTGGCGGCCATCGGCGCGCCGAGGGCTCCGAGGCCCAGAAAGGCCAGGGTCGGCAGCGGGGGGGGCGAGGGATGGGCGGTCATCGGTCCGGGCTCGCCGTGAGGGGCGCAGGGCGGCAACGATGGCAGGGCGCGCGGCGACGACGCGGGTTGGCGAAGCCGTCTTCGTTGCTGTCGCTGCTGATCATTACCCTTGGCACCGCCGGCAGGACGGCGTGATCACGCCCCCGCGCTGCTGCAGCGCTGCGGCTGGGGCCGAGGCGACCGCTGTTCAGGCCCGTTCGTAGGCGATCAGCTGGGAGTAATAAAAGGGGGCCTGGTTGAGGCTGCTCTGCAGCGGCCGGAACCCGGCGGCGGCGGCGGCGGCCGTGATGCCGCTCTCGCGCAGCTGGTAGGCGCGGGTGGTGCGGCTGGGGCCGGGGAAGAGCTGGCCGATGCCCTTGAGCAGGGCCAGCAGCGGTGTGTAGGGAGCAAAGCTGACGATCAGCTGGCGCTCCGCCAGGCCGGCCAGATGGCGCACCATCTCCTCGGCGGCGGCCTGGGGGTAGTGGATGAACACATCCAGGCAGATCACCGTGTCATAGCGACCCTCCAGGCTTTCGAGATCGGAGCTGGTGAAGCTGAGCCGTCCGGGTTCGATGCCGGCCTCGGCGGCGCGGCGTCCGGCTTCGGCCACCATGGCCGCCGAGAGATCGCTGGCCGCCACGGAGCCCGCCCCGAGCTGGGCCAGGGGAATGCTGAGGCTGCCGACGCCGCAGCCGGCATCGCAGAAGCTGCGGCTGCCCAGGTCGCCCTGCTGCTCCAACCAGGCCAACACGGCGTCGACGGTTTTCTGGTGGCCGATGCGGATGTTGCGCTGGACATTGTTGACGGCTTCGCTGTCGCTGTAGATACGATTCCAGCGCTCGAAACCGGTGGATTCGAAGTAGCCCTTGACCTCCTGCTTCTCGGCCGCCTTGGCTGCAGCGTCGGCCCCGCTGCCCCCGCCGCTGCCGCTCGCCGCAGGGGCGTTGGGATCGTGCAGGTCGGCGGGCATCGGGCGGGGACGGGAGGGGCCGCGATCCTAAAGGGGGCTGGCTGCTGCGCTCGGCAGAGCCCTGGTCGTTCGGGCCCTGGACGTTCAGGCCCGGCGGGGTGGCGGCGGTCCGGGTCCCTCAGGCGGCCCGGCGCCAGAGCAGGCCCCCACCTCCATTCCGCCAGCGCAGACAGTCCGCCAGGGGCCGGCCGAGCAGCAGGCTCGGCAGGGGCCGCCACTCCCCGAGCGCCCGCCGCGGCAGCACGGTGGCCGCCGCGATCGCCCAATCGGGCCGGCCGCTCCAGCGGGCCAGCCGCCTGGCCCCCTCCAGCAGGGGCAGGGTGACGCCGGCCAGGGTGCCGTCCTCCAGCCGGCAGCTGCCGTTCTCCACCAGCAGGGTGCGGTTGTCCCAACGGTGGCGGCCCTCGGCCAGGCCGTAGGGGGCCAGGGCGTCGCTGACCAGCAGCACCCGATCGGGGGCCAGCCGCTGCAGCAGCACCGCCATCGACGGGGCCACATGGACCCCATCGGCGATCAGCCCGAGGCCCACATCAGGGCGGGCCAGGGCCGCCGCGATCGGCCCCGGGGCCCGATGGCCCAGCCCGGCCATGGCGTTGAAGGTGTGGGTGAGCAGGCGCACCCCGGCCTTGAAGGCGGCGGCGGCCTGGGCTTCATCGGCCTGGCTGTGGCCGAGGCTCACCAGCACCCCCCGGCGGTTGAGGGCGTCGATCACGGCGGCGGCACCCTCCAGCTCCGGCGCCAGGGTCACCAGGGCGATGTCGGCGGCGGCGGCCCCCGCTGGCCCGTCGGGAGGTGGTGGTTGTGCAGGCACGCTGTCCTGTGGCGGGGCGTCGGCGTCTGGCGCGGCCCAGGAGTCCAGCGGCGGGGCGGCGGCCGCCGTGGGCCCTGCGCCGCCGCGCGGCTCAGCCCAGGGCCCCCCCGCGGCCGGTCCCTGGAAGCCGGCGAGGCGCTCCTCCAGGGCTTCCATGGACGGGGCCGCCAGGTGCTCGAGGGGATGGGCGCCACGCCGGGCTGCCGCCAGGAAGGGGCCCTCCAGGTGGGCGCCGAGCAGCCGGCAGCGTCCGGGGCGGTGGGCCTGCCGGGCCTGGCGCAGCACCGCCAGGGCCTGGCGCAGGGGCTCGACGCCGCAGGTCACCAGCGTCGGGCAGATCGCCTCCACCCCATCCCGCCAGAGCAGCTCCAGCAGCTGCTCCAGACGGGGCAGGTCGGCGGGGGTCAGCTCGGGGAAGGCCAGGCCGAGGCCGCCGTTGATCTGCAGGTCCACCCCTGCCGGGCTGAGCCAGTCCCCGCCCCAGTCGTCGCCGGCACTGCGGCTGCCGCGGGGGAGGGGGTGGAGGGCGGCAATGCGGCCGTCGCGGTCGATCGCCACGCGCCAGCGCTGCTCCGGATCCCGCTGCCGGCCGGCGCCGCCTGCTCCCCCCGCCCCAGCGACGCCCCGGCCGGTGCTGCCAGCTGGCCCGAGCAGCCCGGACTGGCCTTCGGGGGGAAGGCGCACGTTGCTGAGCCAGGTGCGACCCAGCCGGTCCGGGGGGGACGGATCGGAGCTCCAGCGGTCCATGGCACGGGCCCGGGCGTGAGAATGCCATCCTCGCCGCGTCCGTGCCCTTGGTTGCCACCGACCCCGCTGACCCCACAGCCCCCACCGACGCCACAGCCCCCACAGCCCCGTCGCCCCTGGCTACGCCGCCGCGGGTGGCCGTGATCATGGGCAGCGATTCCGATCTGCCGACGATGCAGCCGGCGGTGGCGGTGCTGGAGCGCTTCCAGGTGGGCTGTGAGGTGCGGGTGCTCTCGGCCCACCGCACGCCACTGGAGATGGTGGCCTTCGCTGAGGCCGCCGCCGGGCGGGGCCTGCAGGTGATCATTGCCGGCGCCGGTGGCGCCGCCCATCTGCCGGGGATGGTGGCCTCGCTCACCACCCTGCCGGTGATCGGTGTTCCCGTGCAGAGCCGGGCGCTGTCGGGTCTGGATTCCCTCCATTCGATCGTGCAGATGCCCGCCGGCATCCCGGTGGCCACGGTGGCGATCGGCAATGGCACCAATGCCGGCCTGCTGGCGGTGCGGATCCTGGCCAGCGCCGATCAGGCCCTGGCGGCGGCGATGGCGGCCTACCAGCGGGAGCTGCACGACCAGGTGGTGGCCAAGGACGTCCGGCTGGTGCAGCTGGGCGCCACCGCTTATCTGGAGGGGATGGGCGGCTGAGGCAGAGAGGCGCCTCCGCTGCTACGCAAAGAATCAGTGTAGCCAGAGTATGGCGCACTTACCCATGTTCGGCTGCTCTGTGTCGACCAGCCAGTCGTCAGCCCTTGCGTCGAGGGCCCAGTAAAAGGTTTATGTGAGCAAACCCCAGCTTATCCTATTGATTGCGCCAGCGCTTGATGATGCCGTTAGAAACAATATTTTCGCTCGCAGGGGCTTTGCCAACCCAGGAGATCCTGCTCCAGTTGCCCCTTGCCGATAATGAACTCCCGATCTTCATCCAACCAGCCCCGCAGCAGCGGCCACTTGCGCAGCAACGCTTCATGGGCCACCTCCAGCAGTCGGTGGCCCTCCTCATCGCGGCTGATCAGCAAGCGGGCGTTAATCAATTGCTCCAGCATCGGCTTTGACTCTGCCGGCAGCTTGTCCGATCGCGCCGGGAGCCGCCCGTCCTCTCCTTTGCCCTGCTCTGAGCACACCATCTCACTCTCGAACGCATCGCCCAGGGCTTTCTTCTTCTCCTCGGAGGTTTCATCTCGGCAAGCACCTCATCGGCCCGGCGCCGTATGGCGTTTTCCAGCGGCGCGAGATAGTCCATGTCATCGATCTCGCCATTGCCCATGCCCTGATACTTCGCCAGGCTGAGATGGCGATCACCGCCAAAGCGTTCGTAGAGCTCCCGCAGCGCGAAGGCCAGCAGCGGCAGGGCATCCTCGGTTTCGGCAGCGCCTGCGGCTTGCTGCACGCATTTCCTCCTCCACCTCCAGGCCTGCAACCTTGGCGGGCCTCTTGATGGTCTCCGGCATCTGCGCCATCGGCATCGGCGCCAGCGACACCTCCTCGAAGCCTGCCTTGAGGCCGTCTTTCTCGGCCGCCTGCAGCCGGCCGAGGAATTCCAAGCGCAGGGTCATCACCGCCAGGAACGGCAGATCGCCGTCCATGGCCGCGGTGAGAATCCGGAAGAAGCGGCGGGCTTCTTCTGGCTCCTTAGCGCCGAACAGCTCCTCGTCCTGATCGATCAACAGCAGGATCTGTGCCTCGTTCCGCCTCGCCGCCATGCGCAGCTCGCCGGCGATCTTCCCCAACACAGACGGCAACGTTCCGGAACGGTCGCCCTCCAGCAGCCGACAGTGCAGTCCTTCGCTCCAGCCTGAGCCGTGGCCAGCGGCGAGGGCGAGGGCACGCGCCAGTTTCAGGCACGGCTGGTTCCGAGGCCGAAATGGTGGCACCACCAACCACCCCCTCCCGGAACGCCGCAGCCTGGGAAGCACACCGGCCCGCAGCAGCGACGACATCCCGGACCCGGAGGCCCCGAGCAGCACCAGCAGGCGCTCCCCACCCAGGGTGAGGCGGGGCGGTAAGGCGCTCGATCAGATGGCGGATCTCCTCATCCCGGCCGAAGGAGATGGGAGCGTCTTCCTCCTCGAAGGCCAGCAGGACCGGATAGGGTGCTCGGGTGCCTTCCAGGAGAAGCCACCCTGGGCCAAGAGCGCAATGGCCTCCAGCTGCTCCCTGAGCTGCTCAAAGCCCGCTTCTCGGTGCTGTAGCAGATCATGAAACTGCAGGTCCGGAGCGGGGATCTTCCCCGGGTAGCCATCGTCGGTCGGACAGGGCCAAGGGGTATCGCTCTCGACCACCTGGAAGATCACCTTGCCGAGGGCCCTGGCCTGGATGAACTCGGCGAAAGACCACTTGGAATGATTCCAGTTCGTGATCAAGAGGATCAGCAGCGCTTGGGACCGCTCGATTTCGCGGTAGATGGTCTTCACTCAGACCGCCCCTGGCTGTATGCCGTTGTGCTTATCGAAGTCGAGAAAGGGAGCCGCAAAACTCTGTTTCTTCAGCCAGTCCTTCATGCGTTCGACAGAGGCGTTGTCGAGGCTGGAATGGGAAAGGAAGACGCAGGGGGATCTATGACAGGAGAAGGGTCCTTGGAGTAACGATACCCAAAAAATGGTACTTCACACTAGGTTCTTGGCTCGGTATCGTGCTGGAATGGCCAAGACGTGGATTGTGATGATGTTCGCGACGGGGATTTTTGCCTTAGGAAGAACTTGCTGTCTATCAGCTCGGATGGTATTGACTGTGAGCATAAACTTTAGCGAGAAGCGGATTTGATGTAAAGTGATCTATCGGAATTCCTCCTTGCGTCTCCTGGCATTCCAGGCTACAGCCACCTAACCTGCTGCCGCAGTGGCCGTGCAAGTTCCCGATAGCTCAATCACCTTTGTCATCCCCGGAACACGCCGCGACGATGTCTCCAGAGGTGGAGGTGCAGCCAGCCCCCTGAGTTTGCCAATGGGGCTTGAAGGCGATCTGAGGGCGTCAGTTCAGGTGGGTATTCGAAGGGCCGGGGGGGAAATCCACCGTGTCACCGCCCAGCCTGGGCAAGACGTGGTGGTGTTGCAAATCGAAAACGGCCCATCCCTGGTGCTCCACCCCACCACGGCCCGCGATCTCCTGATGGCACAGTCAGTGAAGCCAAGGGGTGTCAGCCGAGGCTCCGGAGAGGCCACCGAGCTTGAAGTTGGTCCTCAGGACGTGGAGGTCTCCCCCAAGCTGCAGTGGCAGGGTCTGGAGAACGCCTCTGTCGCCAGCCCCGGTGCGAGCCGTGGCTTAATCGGCCACGTGGTGCTCAAGGTGATTGATGTCATTGGCCTCAAGGGCCGGGCTCAGGAGATGGTTGCCGAGCAACTGGCCCGCCGCATCGACGACCGCGTGAATGAAGCGGTCTATGCGTTGCGGCCTGAGGCCCTGACACCCTTGAAGGGCCAGCCCTCCCTGGAAATCCTGCCACCTGCGCCTGCTGGAGCAGCCTCGCTGGTGTTCGTGCATGGCACGTTTTCCACCACGAGCGAGAGCGGCTTTGCCAATCTCTGGACCCGCCACCCCGAAAAAGTGGCTGCGCTGTTCCGCCACTATGGCGACCGGGTGTATGCGCTTGACCACGCCACCCTTGGCAGGACACCGATTGAGAACGCCCTCACCCTGGCGCGAGCCTGCCCCGCCGGCACCGTCCTGCATCTGGTCACCCATTCTCGCGGTGGGCTGGTGGCGGAGGTGCTGTCGCGGGCAGCAGCTCTGCAGACGCTAGATGCCGCCGGGGAGGAACTCTTCAGCGCAGAGCACTGGCGGCCCCAGCGGGCTTTGCTGGAGGAGCTGATCGCACTGATGCATGAAAAGCACATCCGCGTGGACCGAACGGTTCGGGTGGCTTGCCCAGCGCGCGGCACCCTGCTGGCCAGCCAACGCCTGGATGCCTACGTCTCGGTGCTCCGCTGGGCGCTCACGCTGGCCGGGCTGCCGGTGCTGCCGGAACTGGTGGATTTCCTAGGTGGGGTGGCCCGTGAACGCACCGACCCCGCCACCCTTCCTGGGCTCGCCGTGATGGCACCCGACAGCCCTCTGCTGAAATGGCTCCATGCCGCCGAACAGGAGGTCCAGGGCGAGCTGCTCGTCGTGGCTGGGGACCTGCAGGGCGACAGCGTCCGTTCCTGGGCCAAGACCCTGATGGCCGATGCCTTTTTCTGGACCGACAACGATCTGGTCGTCCAGACCCGATCGATGTATGGAGGTGCGCCGCGGGCAGCGGGCGCCAGCTTCGTGCTCGATCGCAGTGGTGCCTCCAGCCATTTCAACTACTTCACCAATGAGCGCACCGCCGCAGCGATCGTCAACGGTTTGATTCAGGCAAGTCCCACCGGATGGCAGGTGATCGGGCCCCTGTCCTACGCCGGTGAAACCAGCGATGGCCTGCGTGGAGAACGGCGCGGCACGAAGGATGGCCGGCCTGTGGCTGAGAAGCCTGCTGTGATCGTGCTGCCGGGGATCCTTGGCAGCCACCTGCGGGTCAACGGCAAGCGAATCTGGCTCAGCTGGCGACTCCTCAACGGCTTCGCTCAATTGGACTACCCCGACGGTAATCGAACCGTCGTTGCCGATGGCCCGATCGGCAGCATCTACGACGGCCTTTTGGATTACCTGGCGGAGAGCCATGAGGTGATTCCGTTCAGCTACGACTGGCGCCAACCGATCGAGAACGAAGCACGGAGACTCGGTACGGAGGTGGAGGCAGCCCTTGCAGCACGGGAGCAAAGCGGCCAGCCTGTCCGCCTCCTAGCCCACTCGATGGGAGGTTTGCTAGCTCGCGCTTTACAGATTGAGTGCGGACCTATCTGGGATCGCATGATGGATCGGCAGGGTGCCCGCCTCCTGATGCTGGGCACGCCGAATGCTGGATCGTGGGCCCCGATGAAGGTGCTCTCCGGCGACGACAGCTTCGGCAACACGCTCGCGGCGGTAGGAGCACCCTTTCAAGACAACGCCGCCCGTGCTTCGATGGCCCGTTTCCCCGGGTTTCTGCAGTTGCAGGCCGGGCTGCTCGATAGTTCCCTGCCCCTGAACACCCGTGCGGGCTGGCAGCAACTGGCCGAGAACGATCTGAACCAGGTGAAGGCCTGCAGCTGGTGGCACCAGGATCGTCGCCAGCTTGAGGCCTTCTTTTGGGGCGTGCCGGACGACGGGGTGCTCGCCCAGGCCGTGTGCTTCTGGGAGAAGCTGCGCAGGCAACGTGACAATGACCTGCCGCGGTGGAAGGACAAGCTGGCGCTTGTGGTGGGTTCGGCTGCTTTCACCACCGCCGGCTACGAAACCGGCGCCGATGGATTGGAATACCTGGATGCATCCGATAGCGGCGACGGCCGGGTGACCTACGACAGCGCCATGTTGCCGGGAGTTCGCACCTGGAAACTCGATTGCGACCACGGCAAGCTTCCTGCTGTGAAGGGGGCCTTCAAAGCTTTTTGTGAACTGCTGGAAAATGGGGAAACCGTCCTGCTGCCCAGCTTCCAGGGAACCGACATCACCCGCGGTGCTGGGACGGCAACGCCCCCGGCACCAATACGGCGTAGCCGCCCATCCCGGCAGCATGGCACAAGCCAGCCGCGCAGCAGTGACGATGATCTCTATGCACTCTCCCCTGATGCCAGCAGCTCTGAGATTGCCCCCAAGCAGGAGGCACTGTCGATCACAGTGCATAACGGCAATCTGTCTTTCGTGCGCCAGGCCTTGATGCTTGGTCATTACACCTCCTCCACCCTTACGGGCACAGAAGCCGTGGTGGATGGACTGATCGGGGGAACCATGGGGGAAGCCCTTGCCATGGGCTGCTATCCAGATCGGCCTGGCAGTCATCAGGTGTTTATCAACACCGGCATCGGTAGAGTCAATCCGCTCCAGCCACCAAAACCAGAATCCGTGATCGTCGTGGGTCTGGGGGAGGAGGGCAAGCTTTCCGCGGCCAACCTCTCCTATTCGGTCCAAATGGCGGTGGTGGCAGTGGCGCAGCGACGCATGGAGCGACTTGAGGGGGGAGGGCGCCAATTTGAGCTGGCGACCACATTGCTTGGCAGTGGCGGTTCGGGGATCGATGCCGGCCAAGCTGCCCAACTCATCGCCCAAGGTGTGCGTGACGCCAACAAACTGCTGCGTAAACAGAAACAGGACCGCTGGCCCTGTGTGGAAAGTCTCCATGTTGTGGAGGTATACTTAGATCGGGCCAGCTTGGCGCTGAACGCCTTGAAGGCGCTAGCAGAAGCCCAGCCTCACGATTTCCTAATCAATCCCGTCGTACGCGCAGGCCAACGCGGGGAGCAGCGGCCACTCGATTGGGGCTACAGGGGGGCCGGCTACGACTTCATCAGTGCGCTCACCGATAATGGAGCTGGGACGGACAGCAGCTCCAGCGTGATCCGCTACACCATGGACACGCATCGGGCGCGCACTGAGATTCACGCCCAGAGTTCCCAGAGGCACCTAGTGGAGCAGTTGGTTGCTAACGCCAGCAACGAAAGTTGCAGCGACTATCAGATCTGTCGCAGCCTGTTCAAGCTGCTGGTTCCTGTGGAGTTGGAGCCCGCTCTGGGGGGCACCTCGGCCATGGTGCTTGAACTGGATCAGGGCACTGCACCCATCCCCTGGGAGATGCTCGATTACGAAGGGGGATCATACATTGATTCAAACCACGTTCCGTGGGCGATTCGCACCAAGCTCCTCCGCAAGCTGCAACTGGCCGAATTCCGCCAACGGCCCAGGGACGCCAGCCGTTCCAGCCAGGTGCTGGTCATCGGGGAGCCGCTGTGCGACAACCCAGACTTGCCCAGGCTCCCTGGTGCCCGAAGGGAAGCCCGTGCGGTGCGCGACAAACTCCAGGAAGTGCTGGGTGTCGATCGTGTCGTGACGCTGATCAGCCCCGAACCAAAGGAGGAACTTGGACCGGATGCCGTAAAGGTGATCACCACCCTGATGGACCGCGACTGGCGCATCGTGCATATCAGCGGCCACGGACTGTTGCCCGAGCACGGTGATCCACGTGGTGTGGTTCTATCCAATGGCCTGTATTTGGGACCGCGCGAAATCCACACCATGCGAGTGGTGCCGGAGCTCGTGTTCGTGAATTGTTGTCACTTGGCTGCCAGTCCTCCGGAACGCCTCATGGCCAAGCCTTACAACCGTGCCAAGTTTGCTGCCAGCCTCGCCGAGCAACTGATTCACAACGGTGTGCGCTGCGTGGTGGCCGCCGGCTGGGCTGTGGCAGATGATGCGGCGGAGACCTTTGCCCAGCAGTTCTATGCAGCGTTGCTTAATGGGCAGCGGTTCATCGATGCCGTAGCGATAGCACGCAAGGCTGCCTGGCTGAGGTCCCCTGACATCAACACCTGGGCCGCCTACCAGTGCTACGGCGACCCCGACTGGGTATTTCAGGCGGAAGGGTCCGATGCCCAAAACCCCCAGCCCCAGAATGCCAATCAATACGCAGCTGTGGTATCGCCTTCTTCTCTCATCCTGGCGCTGGAATCACTGACAATCAAAGCAACAACAGTTCAGATCCCAAATACGGCAGTAAAAAATAAGGGAAACGACCTGGGGAAGGAACTGCGGCAGCAGCTCCAGGATCTGGAGAAAAACTTTGAAGCCCTATGGGGGAGCCAGGGCGAGGTGGCCCGATGCTTCGGCATGGCCTGGGATGCGGCCAAGGATTCAGACAAGGCGATTGCCTGGTACGAACGCGCACTTATCGCAGAGGATGGCGGTGCTTCGCTCAGGAGTTATGAGCAAATGGCCAATTTGCGGGTGCGCCAGGCATGGCGTCAAGTCGATGAGGCCGGACGGCAGCTTGGTGAAGCCGAAGGCGCAACCTCAGGTCAGGAAACCACTGATAATCCGGCAGCGCCGTTCCAGCTAAAGCTGCAGCATGCACGTGGCGAGATCCAGCGTGGCATGGAAGCTTTGCAGCAGTTGATCACGATCGGCGGTGGCACGATGGAGCGACTCAGTCTGTGCGGATCGGCTCAGAAACGGCTCGCGATGCTGGAGCGGATGGCTGGCGACAGCGCTGCCGAGACCAGAGCCCTCACGGCGATGAGCGAGTGGTACGAGCAGGCTGAAATCATTGGTTCCGAAAGGAAATCAGCCGATGTCTTTTATCCAGCTCTTAATAAAATGGCCGCAGAGTGTGTGCTTCATGCTGGAGATTCTGTATGGGAGGGCTTTAGTGAACAAAGCCTTGCAGGCCTACGCCTGATACTGGAGCAGAAGCGACTTATTGATCCGGATTTCTGGAGTGAGATCGGCTTTGCCGAGCTGAAGCTGTATGAAGCTTTGGCGAAGAGGAACCTCGCTACGAGCCTGTCAGGCATTCAGTATGAGTATGTTAACTTACACCAAAGAGTAAATGATCCACGCCAATGGGGGTCAGTCTCTGACCAACTTGACTTTGTATTGCCGAGCTACATTGAACGGGTGGCGCAGACGGATCCGACTGAAGTTAAGGCGGCCAAAGCGCTGCTCGGTGAGGTAAAGGGTTATGCTCGATAGAGCGAGAGTGTCGTTTACTTGTTGTTCTTAGATAGCTCTTTGCCAGGTGCTTATGTCTCTTTCCAGTCCGTCCAGCTCGACTAAATTAGCTCCGCCTGTGTGGATTCTCCCTAAGGCAACCCAGGTCTCAGTGCTCGACACCGCCGTATCTGATGGCGCCTACCTTCTCGACGTCGCAACGAGGGACAGTTGGCACCGCCTAGCGATCGGGGCAGAAACCGGCGTTGTCGCGGCTGCCTACGTCGCTGAGGTCCGCCCAGCGGTGCAGGTGAGAGAGCGTGGATCTCTGAAGGCAGCCACAGTTCGGTGTTGAAGACGCCAGCCGGTATTGCTGAAGCCCTTGATTTCCTCCAGGGGAATATGGTTTCAATACAGTATTCCCAGCTGTCTGGAATCGGGGTTGACGGCAGGGCCGCCTAAAAGTCCGTCCCGGCAGTCCTTGGCGCGGCTGTCAGCATTGGGTTCGCTCGGCGGGTCTCAGTGCCCCCAATGCCCGACAACCACTCTGCTGCAGGCGATCAGCCCGCACCGGATGATCTGATCAGCTTCCTCAAGGCCATCCCGGACGGTCGCTACCGCCGTGGGGTCCGCTACCCGCAGTGGTTTCTGCTGCTGGTCGCGGTGCTCGGGATTCTGAGTGGCTGCCGGAGTTCCCGGGATCTCGAGGCCTTTGCCAGGCGGCACCGAGAGGCGCTGAACCAGGCGCTCGGCCTGGACTTCAAGCGCTGGCCCTCCGATGCCACCTTCCTATACCTGTTCAACAAGGCCCACCTGCAGGAGTTCGGCCAGGTGCTCCAGGCCTGGATGATCAGCCAGATCCCAGGTGGGGAGGACCATCTGGACCAGTTGGTCTGTGACGGGAAAACCCTGCGGGGCTCAGCCATCGAGACGGACGACGGCAACCACCGTTTTGTGGCCCAGGTCACGGTGTACGCCCGGGCCCTTGGCGTCGCCCTGGCCCAGAAGGCCTACGACACCCACGAATCCAGTGAGCGTGCGGCGCTGAAAGAGCTGCTCAGCAGCCTGGATCTCAATGGCGTGCTGATCCAGGCGGATGCGCTCCACACCACCCAGTCGTTTTTCGCTGGTGCCTCTCCCAGGGGGCCGACGTGCTCCTGACCGTCAAATCCAACCAGAAGACCCTCTACCGCC
>JBMSXZ010000007.1:0-37049 GCA_049426205.1 Cyanobium sp. | reverse complement strand
GCACCTGGCGGGGCTTCTGGCTGGTGGCGGCGTGATCGAGGTAGATCAGCGGCTGGCCCAGGCAGGCGGTCTGATCGAGGAGCGGGAAATCGGGGCGGGTCAGGGCAGCCAGATCCTCAGCGGCGGCGGCGATCGGCTCAGGGCTGGCCGGGGTCGCTGCAACGCCCGAACGCACCGCTGCATCCGCGGGGCCGCCGCCGGCCAGCGGCGGGGATGGCAGGGGGCTGGTGGCGGAACCGGGGGGGGTCATGGCGCAGGGGCCTCCTCGCCCAGCAGGTGGTGGAGAGGCTGCCAGATCGCGGCCGCCTCCGGCAGCTCCTGAAGCACCTCGGCGCAGAAGCCGCGCAGCAGCAGCTCGCCGGCGGTGGCGGCGCTGATGCCACGGCTGCGCAGATAGAAGAGCTCCTCCTGCTGCAACCGCGTCACCGTGGCGCCGTGGGCGCATTTCACATCGTCGGCCACGATCTCCAGCTGGGGCTTGGTGTCGATCCGGGCCCGATCCGAAAGCAGCAGGCTGCGGCTCAGCTGGGCGGCATCGGTGCGCTGGGCGGCCCGGGGCACCGCCACCGCTCCGTTGAACACGCTGCGGCCCGATCCGGCGGCGATCGCCTTATGGAGCTGGTCCAGCTGCCCCTCCGGGCCCTCGAAGCGCACGGCGCTGTGCTGATCCGCCACCTGGCGGCGATCACAGCGCTGCAGGCTGCGCAGCCGGCTGCGGGCCCCGCCGGCTTCCTGCACCAGCCGTGGTTCCAGCCGCGACAGCCCCCAGCCACTGACCACGCTGCTGAACGCCACCTGGCTGCCGAATCCCTGCCGCACCGCCAGATCCGCCACAAACACCCCGTCGTCGCTGCCCTGGGCGATCAGGCCATGCTGCAACTGGGCGCCGGCGCCGACCGCAATCAGCGCCTGCACGGCGGTGAGGCTGGCGGCAGCGGCCCGGTGCACCTGCAGCAGCTCCAGCCGGGCGCCGGGTTCAAGCACCAGCAGCAGCTGCAGGGGCAACACCCCCGTCGCCGCGCCCGCCTCGCTGACCAGTTCCAGCCGCGCCGAAGCCTCGGCCCGAACCCGCAGGGCCAGCACCGGGCCGGCGGCGGCGGCGATCGCCCCGATCCAGGGCTCCTCCTCGCTGGCGTCCGCCGCCGGCAGGCAGGCCGCCCACTGGTCGGCAGGCAAGGGCTCGACACCCTCGGGCAGGCTCACGGCGGCCAGGGGATCGGTGGCCCCGTCCAGCAGCAGTCGGCACCAGCCCGCCTGGGGGGGCGGCAGGGCGGCGGCGGCGTGGGCCGCCAGGCGACGGTCCTCGCCGCTGAACCGGGCCGGGCGGATCGCCGCCAGGGCGGCGGTGTCGGTGAAGCGCCAGGGCTCCTGGCGGCGGGAGGGCAGCGGTTGCTGCTGAAGTCGGCGCTGGGCCCGGCGGCGGCTCTCCAGGGCGGCAGCCGCGGGATCACTGGCGCTGGTGGGGGCGTGATCGCCAGCGCTGGTGGGGGCGTGATCGCCGGCGCTGGTGGGGGCCAGGGAGCCGGTGGGGCTGGACGCGGCTGGAGGAGCCGATCCAGCAGCGGCGATGGCGCCGGAACCGGGGCTGGGGGCTGCAGCGGCCAGCTCGAGGGCGCCCTCCAAGGAGCCATCGAGATCGGCCATCAGGGCGGCCCCCCAGGCGGCCACGGCCGCCGCCGGTTCGCTCAGGGAGAGGGCCACCATCAGCCCACCTCCAGGGGCGCCGGGGCCAGGGCGGCCAGTTCGGCATCGACCCAGTCGTAGCCGCGATCCTCCAGCTCCAGGGCCAGCTCCTTGCCGCCGGTGCGCAGGATCCGCCCCGCCGCCATCACGTGCACGTAATCGGGGGTGATCACATCGAGCAGGCGCTGGTAATGGGTGATCAGCAGGGTGGCGTTATCGGGGCTGGCCAGCTGGTTCACCCCGCCGGCCACGATCCGCAGGGCATCGATGTCGAGGCCGGAATCGGTTTCATCGAGAATCGCCACCAACGGCTCCAGCAATGCCATCTGCAAAATCTCGTTGCGCTTCTTCTCACCGCCGCTGAAGCCCTCGTTGACCGAGCGCTCCAGGAAGGCCGGATCCATCTTCACCACCTCCAGCCGTTCCCGCACCAGATCCTCGAAGGCAAAGGTGTCGAGCTCGTCCTCGCCCCGCTCCTGACGGCGGGCATTGGTGGCCACCCGCAGAAATTCGAGGTTGCTCACCCCGGGGATCTCCACCGGATATTGGAACCCCAGAAACACGCCACGGCGGGCCCGCTGCTCAGGATCGAGCGCCAGCAGATCCTCGCCGCGGTAGAGCACGCTGCCGGCACTCACCGTGTAGGCCGGGTGGCCCGCCAGCACCTTGGACAGGGTGCTCTTGCCGCTGCCATTGCGGCCCATCACGGCGTGGATCTCGCCGGCGCGGATGGTGAGGTTCACCCCGTGCAGGATCGGCTGCTCAGCCACGCTGGCGTGGAGATCACGGATCTCAAGCAGAACCGGGGCGTCGGGGCGGATCACGATCGGTGCAAGGGAAGGGGAACGGGGTGGAAGCGTCAGGTGGAAGCGTGAGACCGTAGCGGTGCAGGGGTGGCGGCCGTTGCCCAGAAGCCCCGGCCAGAACCCAGGGCCGAGGCCCCAGGGGCCAGGACCCAGGGGCCAGCCGCCCGGCCCAGACCGCTAGCCCACCGATCCCTCCAGCTTGAGGGCCAGCAGTTTGTCGGCCTCGGCGGCGAACTCCATCGGCAGCTGGTTGAACACGTCGCGGCAGAAACCGCTGACCATCATCGAAACCGCCTCCTCGAAACCGATGCCGCGGCTCTGCAGATAAAAGAGCTGGTCCTCGGAGATGCGGCAGGTGCTGGCCTCATGCTCCACGGCCGCATCGGGTTGCTGGGAGCGGATGTAGGGATAGGTGTTGGCGGCGGCCCGATCGCCGATCAGCATCGAATCGCACTGGCTGAAGTTGCGCGCCCCCACAGCCTTGGGGCCGATCTGCACCAGACCGCGATAGCTGTTGGACGATTGGCCTGCGCTGATTCCCTTGCTGACGATCGTGGAGCGGCTGCGAGGACCGACGTGGATCATCTTGGTGCCGGTGTCGGCCTGCTGATGATGATTGGTGAGGGCCACGGAGTAAAACTCACCCACTGAATCGGCACCCTGCAGCACGCAGCTGGGGTACTTCCAGGTGATCGCCGAGCCGGTTTCCACCTGGGTCCAGCTGATGCGGCTGCGATCGCCGCGGCAGTGGCCGCGCTTGGTGACAAAATTGAAGATGCCGCCAACACCATTCTCATCACCGGCATACCAGTTCTGAACGGTGGAATACTTGATCGAGGCATCATCCAGAGCCACCAGCTCAACCACAGCGGCGTGCAGCTGGTTGGTGTCGAACATCGGCGCCGTGCATCCCTCCAGATAGCTCACCGACGCCCCCGCTTCGGCCACGATCAGGGTGCGTTCAAATTGGCCGGTGTCGCCGGAATTGATGCGGAAATAGGTGGAGAGCTCCATCGGGCATTCGACGCCCTTGGGGATGAACACAAACGAACCATCGCTGAAGACGGCCGAATTGAGGGCGGCAAAGTAGTTGTCGTTACTGGGAACCACCGTGCCCAGATAGCGCTCGATCAGCTCCGGATACTCCTTCACCGCCTCTGAGATCGAGCAGAAGATCACACCGTGCTCGGCCAGCTTCTCGCGGTAGGTGGTGGCGATCGAAACGCTGTCGAACACCGCATCAACGGCCACATTGGACAGCCGCTTCTGCTCACTCAGAGGAATGCCGAGCTTGTCGAACGTTTCCAGCAGCTTCGGATCGACCTCATCGAGACTCGCCTTCTTGGCCTGTTGGCGGGGGGCGGCGTAGTAAACGATGTCCTGATAGTCGATCGCCGGGAAGCCCAGGGCCGCCCAGTCGGGCGTTTGCATCTGCAGCCACTGGCGATAGGCTCGCAGGCGGAAATCAAGGAGGAAAGCGGGTTCCTCCTTCTTGGCGGAAATCAGCCGCACGACATCCTCATCGAGACCTTTCGGAATCTTCTCGGTCTCGATGTCGGTCACGAAGCCGTAGCGATACGGCTGACTGACCAGATCTCCGACGGCGGCGGTGCTCATGGCAGGAACAGGGCGTGAATGGGGATCAACTGGCCGTCAGGGTGCGGACCTCTTCGAGGCTGATCGTCTGCTTCTCGCAGCGGAAGGGATTGTCCTCGGTGAGGAAGAGCATGCAGTGGCATTCCTTGCGCTCCCGCATCGGCACGCAGGGGCAGTTCCAGAAGGCCTGGGCCACCTCCGCCTGCTTGTCCTCGTAGTGGCGGCAAGGGCAGAGGGCGCCGCCGAGCTCGTCCTTGTGGCGGGCCAGGCCCTCCAGCACCACGGCGGTCACACCCGGATCGCTGCAGAAGTAGGTGCCGGTCCGCTTGGCGTAGGTCTCGGCGAACTTGCGGATCACCTCAAGGCTGTCGGCACCGGCAGCCGGTGCCTGGCCGCTGGCCGGGGCGGTGCTCGCGGAGTCGGCGGCGGGGGTGGCGGAGGCGTCGGATGCGGTCACGGCAGGGAGGGGCTGGCGGGGTGACGGTAGGGGGAGCGGCCGGTGCGGGGAGAGCTCACGGAGATTGGCCGATCCAAGGGAATCTTGACCGGCGATCGGCCGACTCGGGGGGGAGGGGAGCGTCCCGCCCTGGGGAAGGGGAACCGGAAGCGGGAACCGCCTGACCAAGTTCAGATCCGGTGGATCAAGCCTCCTTCCAGGAAGCGGCCGGTTGGGACCGGGACCGGTTTCCCGTTGCGCAGCCCTGGCCGGATCCGGGGTGGAGATCCCGGGCGGCCAGCGACTCACAACACAGGGAACGGTGTGTGCCGAGGCTGCGGGTCTGCGACGACTGCGGCGGCCCAGGGGCTGGGCAGCACGGTCCGTGGCTGGTGAAACCGGGTGGCTGGTGAAACCGGGTGGCTGGTGAAACCGGGTGGCTGGTGAAACCGAGTGGCTGGTCAGGGTGGGGCCCTGAGGAGGTGCTGATGCGGCTGCTGATGAACCAGTGAACCGGAGCCCAGCGAGCCCGAAGGCCCCGCAGCACCCGATCCCGCCAGACCACTGATTGCGAAACATGAATGTTTCGTTAGCAAGCAGCCTAGGGCAACGGCGCTGCCCCAGCGGCTCCGTTCGAGCGCCGCCCTTCTTTCAAACCCTTCCGGCCCGATCCCCATTCCGATCCGCATTCCATCGAATCCCCCCATTCCCCAGGGGGCGTGGCATGGTTGAGGGCGGACCAGAGCATCCATGCCGGCCTCCTCCTCCACGCCTGCACCCCCTCCGGCGACAAGTCGCCGTCGAGGCCTGGCCCGCCAGGAGTCTCCAACCCCTCCGGTCGGTGGCACCCCCCGGGCTGAATCGCCCGATCCGGGGCAGCCAGCGCTGCAGCCCTCGGGCCAGTCCGGGACGCTCGCCCATGACCCCGACCCGGGGGCCGTGGCTGTCCCCGCAGCCCCCGGCGCCGCCGGCTCCGCCGCTGATGCCCCCCCGACCCGCCAGGCGGTGCTGGCGCTGCTGCTCCGCCGTGGTGAAGCCACCGCTGCCGATCTGGCCGGCCATCTCAACCTTTCGGTTCAGGTGATGCGCCGCCACCTGCGCAGCCTCGGAGACGAGGGGCTGGTGGAGGCGAGCCCCACCCCTGAGGGTCCGGGTCGTCCCAGCAACCGCTGGCGCCTCACACCCTCGGGCCATGCGCGCTTCCCCGATGGCGGTGAAGATTTCGCCCTCGGACTGCTCCACTCGCTGGCGGACGCGATGCCGGCGGACGCCATGCGCCAGCTCCTGGAACAGCAGGCCATTCAGAAGGCCCTGGACTACCGCCGCCAGCTCGGCGAAGGCGGCCTCGACCTGCGGCTGGAACGGCTGGTGGAGCTGCGCCGTCAGGAGGGCTATGTGGCCGAATGCCGGCCCGACCCCGAGCAACCGGGCAGCTGGCTGGTCAGCGAATACCACTGCTCGGTGATGCGAATCGCCGAGGCCTTCCCGGTGGTCTGCGACCAGGAGCTGCAGCTGATCCGCCACACCTTCCCGGACTGCCGCATCGAACGGGTGCACTGGCGCCTGGAGGAAGGCCATTCCTGCGGCTTCCGCCTCAGTCCCGGCGCCGCCGGAGCCTGAGGTGATCAGCCTGGAGGAGCTGCAGGAGATCGAGAGCACGCTCCTGCCCACCCTGGAACGCCACCACCTCCGGCTCCTGGCCCATGGCCTGCGCAGCCTGCAGGCGGCGGCGGGTCGCCGCCACGGCCCCTTGCCCGACGCCGACGCCGTGGCGGCCTGGGCTGGGACCCAGGCGCCGATCGCCGCCGACCCTGGCTTCGCCGCCGCCTTCCTGGAGCAGCTCGACCAGCTCGGCGCCCAGCTGTCGGACCTGGCCGCGGCGCAGGCCGTTGAGCCCCTGGCCCTGGAGATCGCCGATCTGATCGGCTGGGCCCGGAACCGGGCCGACGCACGCCTCAGCCCGCAGCAGCCCCCAGGGCCGGAGTGAGCACCACCAGGACCACGCCGGCCAGGGCGCAGGGGGCCGCCAGCAGCCCCCGCCAGCCGGGCCGATCCCCCTCGATCCACCAGGCCAGGGGCAAGGCCATCACCGGCGCCGTCCCCAGCAGCGCCACCGCCAGCCCCCCTGGCAGGCCGGCCAGGGCCGTCTGCTGCAGGCTGATCCCCAAGCTGGTGCCCAGCACCGTGGCCAGCAGCAGCCGCGGCCAGCGCCACGCCCTCAGCCGGGGCCGGCGCCCGGGGCGGGGGAAGCGGCGCAGCAGCGGCAACAGCACCAGGCTGGCGGCCGCCAGACGCAGGCTGGCCGCCTGAAGCGGCGGCAGCCCAGCCCCCCGCAGGGCGGCCCGGGCGAGCAGGGCTCCGAGGCTGCCGCAGGCCAGGGCCGCCAAGGCCAGCAGCACCCCCTCCCGGAAGGCGGCAGGGGCCAGGGGGGGCAGCGCCGCCCCGGCCGCCTCAGGTCGGGACGGCGGCCGGCTGACCACCAGCAGCACCGCCGCCGTGATCAGGGCCACCCCCAGCAGCTGGGCCGGGCGCGGCACCTCCCCCAGCAGCGCCACCCCCGCCAGGGTGGTGAGCGCCGGTCCGCCGGCATCGATCGTCAGGGTGCGGCGGGTGCCGAGGCGCCGCAGGGCGGCGAAGAAGAAGCTGTCCCCCAGGGCGATGCCCACCACACCGCTGGCCGCCAGCGCCAGCAGGGTGCCCGGCGGGGCCTGCCAGGGCAGGGCCAGGGCCAGGGGCAGCTGCAGGGCCAGGGCCAGCAGGTTCTTGAGCAGGTTGAGCTGGGCCGCCCCCAGGGAGGTGGGCAGGCGGCGCCAGAGCAGGCTGGCCAGGGTCCAGCAGAGGGCGGCCGCCAGGGCAGCCGCTGCGGCGTGGGGCGCGGTGATCGGGGAGATCGGAGAGATCGGGGAGATCGGGGAGATCGGGGAGGCGGACACGGTGGGGGCGACCCCGCGAGCGGACGGTTCAGGGCTGGGCGGACGCCGGCTCCACCGGCGCGACAGCGGGGGCCCCGGCTTGCGATCATCGGCCCCAGAACCCCGTCCGGGCAGCCACCGTGCGCGCACCCTCCCCCACCCAGAGCAGCCGGCCCGCCACCGGGCCGATCGCCGACGCCATCGGCTTCTTCCGGCTCAGCTGCGGCCGCTGGCGCTCCCAGCGCAGCAGCCACCACCTGCTGCACCGCCAGGCGGAGGCGGGCAACTCCTGGATCGAGGTGGTGGAGCTTGCCGCCGACGACCCACGGCTGCTGGCGATCGCCGAGCTGCATGGCCAGAAGCCTGCGGGGCTGGTGGGCGGCTGCCGGGTGCGCTGGAGCGGCTCGATGGCCTGGGACAAGGCCGGCGAGGCCCATGAGGGCGAGAGCGTCTTCGGCCTGATTCCCACCGACCGGCTCGGGCGTGAGGGCCTGCTGCTGCGCGACCGCGGCTACGCCGAGACGGCGCCGGTGGCGGGCCGGTTCGCGATGGACGAGCGCGACGCCCTGCTGCTGACCACGGCCTACGAAACGATGAACAGCCTGGAGCGGTTCAGCTTCGCCGGACCCGATGTGCGGCTGCGCACCAGCACCGTGGAGGGGCTCTCGAACACCGCCTCCTTCTGTGTCGAGACCAGGCTCCGCGGCGACGACGGGCCCTGGGGCGGGGGTGTGGAAGCGGAGCAGGGCGGCGCCGTGGACAGCGAAACCCTGTCCCTGCTGGGCTGGTGAGGGATCGGGAGGGCGGCTGCGGCCGCCGCGGTGGCGAACGTTACGGTCTGTGAGCCCTGATCAGAGCCAGGGGGGGAGACCGGCGCCGTACTTCTACGATCCACGTCGACGGATGCCGGACCCCGCGTGGCTCTTCCCCTCCTCAAGTACGCCCCCACCACCCAGAATTCCCGGGTCAACCCGATTCGGGTGGGCTCTGACGAGGATCCCAAGGCCGTCTCCCTCGACAAGGCCATCGACCGCGAAGATCAGAACTTCGTGATCGAGTCGGCCTACCGCCAGATCTTCTTTCACGCCTTCAAGGTCGACCGCGACCGCACCCTGGAATCCCAGCTGCGGGATGGCCAGATCACTGTGCGCGACTTCATTCGCTCGCTCTGTCTCTCCGACACCTTCACGCGCAGCTTCTACAACCTCAACAGCAACTATCGGGTGGCTCGTCACCTTGTTGAGAAGCTTCTCGGCCGTCAGACCTACGGCAAATCTGAAGAGATCGCCTGGTCCGCGGTGATCATGACCAAAGGCATCAAGGGTGCCGTCGATCAGATTCTCGATTCCCAGGAATATCTCGAGAATTTCGGTTATGACACCGTTCCCTACCACCGCAACCGGGTGGTCGGCTCTCGCGAGATCGGTGAAACCCCCTTCAACATCACCAGCCCCCGCTACGAGTCCTACTACCGGGGCATCCTGGGCTTCCCCCAGATCGTCTACACCGGCACCGCCCGCAGCTTCCCAGCCCGGGCTCAGCAGCGCCGCGGCGGCTTCCCCGAGGACTACCTCCCCTGGGTGCGCACCCTTCCCGCGCTCCGCGGGGTCGGCGCTCCCCAGGGCAATACCAGCATCGACTACCTCTCGAAGGTTCCCTACCGCAGCATCGGCCGCTGATCCTGCTGCCGGCAGTCTCCGACTCGATCTCCCGCGGTGCCCCCTCCAGGGCACCGCTTTTGCTTGGCAGGGTCAGTGGATCCTGACCCTGCCAACCCAGGCGGTCAATCCCCAGCGAGAGTCGACCAGACTGATCCCAAACGAAACCTGCAGCTGTGAGCCAGAACTCCCTGACATCCCTGGCCATGTTGACGCTTCGCCAGCTTCGACAGGTCGCCAGCGATCTGGGGGTCTCCCTCTACAGCCGCAAATCGAAGGAGGAGCTGGTCGAGGCGATCAGCTCCCGACAGGGCGACCAGGGCATCAACCTGGCGGCCCTCGAGGCCGAGATGGTTCCCGCCAGCAGGCCTTCCGCCCAGACCCGGGTCGTGTTCCTGCCTCGCGATCCCCAGTGGGCCTACGTGTTCTGGGAGATCGGCGAGGACGACCTCAGCGACGCCCTTGAGGCCGGTGCCACCCAGCTCTGCCTGCGGGTGGCCGATGTGACCGGCCTGGCCGGGGGGTCCTCCCATCCCCACACCCTCCAGGAGGTGGTCGTCGACGCCCAGGCCACCGAGTGGTACCTGCCGGTCCCCCTTTCCGATCGTGACTATCGGGTCGAGCTTGGCTTCCGCAAGGCCTCCCCGGCCGGCGGCTGGATCTCCCTGGCCTTCTCCTCGGTGGCCCGCGTGCCGGCCCTCCACCCCTCCGAGCAGATCCTCGATCAGTTCGTTCCCTTCTCGCTCGAAAGCGCTCCCACCTCCCTGCCCACCTCTCCCCTGGAGCCGGCGGATGCGGGCCTGCACGAGCGCCTCTACCAAACGGCAACCTCCCGCTGGCGCCGTCTGGGCCGCGGTTCCGAGGCCTTCCACGAGCTGGAGGAAGAAGACTTCGGCGATGCCGCCCTCTCCGCCTCCGGCATCGGCCTGTGGGCGTCGGGCCGCAGTGAATCCGGTGCCGGTCTGGCCACCCGCCAGCGGTCCTTCTGGCTGGTGGCCGATGCCGAGCTGATCGTCTACGGCGCCACCGATCCCGCCGCCCGACTGACGATCGGCGGTGAGGACGTGCCCCTCTCCCCCGAAGGCACCTTCCGGATCCAGGTGCCGTTCCGCGATGGCCAGCAGGTGTATCCGATCGAGGCCGTGGCTGCCGACGGTGAGCAGAAGCGCAACATCACCCTCGAATTCCGCCGAGCCACCCCCGAAGACAACAGCAACCCCGCCAGCCAGGCCGTGGCTGAATGGTTCTGATCCCGCCACAGTAAAGACCTCCCCCACCCTCGATCCCGCCTCCAGCGATGGCCGCTGACCCCTCCCCTCCCGCCGCGTTGCGCCTGCTGGTCGCAGCCACCCCCGTGCTCGGCTCGCTGCTGTTTCCGGCCGTGGTGGCCCTGCTGATGTCACGGGTCAGCATCACCGCCGGCGTTCTGGCGGCGGTGATGATCGGTTCGCTCTGGTTCGTGGCCATGCTGCGCACCTCGGAGATGCCGGGTCACTCCTGAGCTGTCCGCCCCGGGGAACGCTGAGGGCACCCTTCCCCCCACCCCTGAGCGGGTGGGGCATCGGTCCCGATGGTCCTCCCCCTTCGACGGCAGCATCCGCGCCGCCGCCACACTCGCAGCGCCGCCCCGCAGCGCCTGCTGCCGATCGCCCTGCTCAGCCTGGCCCTCCAGACCACCCTGGCGGGCTGCGGCAACGCCGTGGCCCGGATCGAGGGGGCCCCACCCCGGGAGCTTCCCCTGCCGGCCGGAATCACGGTGGCCTTCAACCAGGGCGGCCCGCATCGCTACCGCAGTCCGATCAGTGGTCGCTGGCGTCGCGGCGATGATCTCGAAGCCATGGTCCTGGCGGCGATCCGAGGGGCGCAGCGGGAGATCCTGGTGGCCGTCCAGGAGCTCTCCCTGACCAGGGTGGCGGAGGCCCTGGTGGAAGCCAAGCGCCGCGGCGTGCGGGTTCAGGTGGTGCTCGAAGACACCTACAGCACCCCCTGGAGCACCCTCCACCCGGTGGATCGGGCCGCCCTGCCGCCCCACCAGCAGCGGCGGATCAGCCAGCTGGAGGCCCTCGGCCAGGGCGATGCGGTGGCGGTGCTGCTGCAAGGCGGCATTCCGCTGCTCGATGACCGGGCCGATGGCAGCAGCGGCAGCGGCCTGATGCACCACAAGTTCCTGGTGGCCGATCGACAGCTGGTGGTGACCGGATCGGCCAACTTCACCCCCTCCTGCATCCACGGCGATCCCGATGACCCCAGCAGCCGCGGCAATGTCAACCACCTGCTGCGCCTGGAGAGCCCGGAGCTGGCGGCCCTGTTCGCCGCCGAATTCGCCCGCCTCTGGGGCGATGGCCCCGGCGGCCAGCCCGACAGCCGCTTCGGGCTGGGCAAGGGCGGCGGCGGCCCCCAGCGGGTCCGGATCGGCACCACGGAGGTGGAGGTGCTGTTCACACCCCATCGCCGCAATGATCCGGCCCATGGGCTGGCCTGGCTCCAGACCCAGCTGAGCGGCGTGGAGCGGCAGCTCGACCTGGCCCTGTTCGTGTTCTCCGCCCAGAACCTCGCCGACACCATGACCGGGCTCCAGCAGCGCGGCGTGCGGATCCGCCTGCTGGCCGATCCGGGCTTCGCCAGCCGTTCATTCAGCGAGGTGCTCGACCTGCTCGGCGTCAGCCACAGCGACCAGCGCTGCCGTCTCGAAGCTGGCAACAACCCCTGGAGCCAGGCCCTGGAGGGGGTGGGCACCCCGCGGCTGGCTGCCGGCGACAAGTTGCATCACAAATACGCCGTGCTCGACGGCCAGCGGGTGATCAGCGGCTCCTTCAACTGGAGCCCCAGCGCCGCCTTCCAGAACGACGAAACCCTGCTGCGGATCGATTCACCCCTGCTGGCCGCCCACTTCATTGCCGAGACCGACCGGCTCTGGCAGGGGGCAGAGCTGGGGATCACGGCGCGGCTGGAGCGGCGCCTGAACCGGCGGCGGCAGCTCTGCGGCCGCGGCCAGGCCCGGCTGGCCCCGTCGCCCCCTGCGACTACGATCGGGATTCGGCCCTGATCTGTTCAGAACGCGATGGACCCGCTGCCTTCCTCCCGCGTCCACTCGCCGCGCCTCGATGCGATCGATCTGATGCTGCGCGATCTGCACACCCGCCACGACGAGATCCGCCATCGCGCCGCCTTCCGGGGTTGCACCAGCGAACTGCTGATCCTGCAGCAGGAACTGGTCGACTACCTGATCACCAAGAAGCACACCCTGCTGGGGATGCCGCCACCGGCCGGCTCCGGGGCCGCCGTCCCCCTGAATCCCCTCCGCTGACCCCCCGCTCCGCCAGCCCGCGATCCGACGCTTCGGGTTCGCACGGTCCGGGATCGGACGGTTCCCCGCCAGGCCCCCCCCTTCGGGGTGCTCCCGTAACCCAGGCGCCACCGCCGGACGCTCCGTGTGAACCACCGCCACGGGTGGTGGTCGTGGGGGCCGGCCCCTGCGGCAGTGCCCTGGCCCTGCAGCTGCTGCGCGGCGGTGTGGCGGTCGAGCTGGTCGAGGGGCGTTGCCCCCATCAGCACCTGCCCCGGGGCGAGGGCCTGATGCCCAGCGGCCTGGAGGCCCTCGATCGCCTCGGCCTCGCCAACTCCCTCCCCGACGCAGCGCGGCGCCCCCTGCGCAGCTGGGCGTTCTGGCTGGAGGGGCAGCCCCTGTTCGCGGTGGCCGAACCCCTCGGCGCCGGCCCGCCCTGCAGCCTGATCCGCACGCCGCAGCTGCTGGAGACACTGCTCCAGGAGGCCCGGGCCTGCGGCAACCTGCGCTGGCATCCGGGCCGCACCGCCACGGCCCTGGACTGGGACCGGTCGGCGGGCGATCCCGCCGCTCCCGGGGCGCGGGTGCGGGGCGTGCGCCTCGACGACGGCAGCCTGCTCAGCGCCGATCTGGTGGTGGCCTGCGACGGCCGGGAATCGCGGCTGCGGCAGCTGGCGGGCCTGGAGCGCCGCGAGGATCCCCAGGCGGTGGACGTGCTCTGGTTCGCCCTGGAGGCTGGGGCGGCGACCGCCGTGGAGCGCTGGCTCGATGGCCGCTTCGTGACCCTGCTGGGGGGAGGGGAGAGCCTGGCCCTCTACAGCCCCGCCGGGGGCGGCCTGCGGCTGGGCTGGCTGAGCGACGGCCCAGCGCCCACTCCGGCCATCCCCCACAGCGCCCTGCCCTGGGCGGAGCGCTTCGCCCGGCTCAGCCCCGCCGATCTGGCGCCGTTGTGGCGCGCCCTGGCGCCTTCGGCGATCCCGGCGCCGGTGCCGGTGCGGATTCGGCCCGCCCTGGCGACCCGCTGGCACCGGCCCGGGCTGCTGCTGCTCGGCGATGCGGCCCATCCGATGAGTCCGCTGCGGGCCCAGGGGTTGAACATGGCCCTGCGCGATGCCGTGGTGGCCGCCGAGACGCTGCTGGTGGTGCTCCGGCCCGAGGCCTGGCAAGCGGCGGGCCGGGAGCCGGAGCGGCTGGCGCAGCTGCAGGCCGCCCTGGCGACGGTGGAGCAGCGGCGGCGACCCGAAATCAAGCGGATCCAGGCGCTGCAACGCCAGGAATTGGGCCGCGCCCTGCTGCTGCGCCGCAACGGCTTGCTGCGGCGGCTGCTCACCGCCACGGCCCCCTGGAGCGGTCCGCTGCTGGCCCGTCGCTGGCAGGCCGGTCAACCGACCCTGCGCCGCGGCCTGCCCCTCGGCTGAGGGGCCAGCATGGCCAGGAGACCCCCCAGCCCGAGCATGGTGAGCCAGCGCCCGCCGTCAGTGCCATTCCCAACCTGCAGGCCCCTGGCCCCTGAGCGGCCGAGGGCTTCGGGCATGCCACCCCTGGCTCCGGCACGACCAGCCTCGCCATCGGAGCGGGGCCAGGCCCCGCTGGCGCAGCGTCCGCTGGGCTGGGGCGCAGCGCGGGCCCTGGCGGCCGCCCTGGGTCTGCTCGCCGCCGGTCCCCTTCTGGCCGGCGAGCCCCTGCGGGCCGGCGAGACGCCTTATCCCGCAGCCGCCCTCATCCAGGAGATCCAGCGCGCAACCCTGAGCTGCGGCCGCGACAACACGGCGAGCAGCTGCGAGCGGGCGCGCAGCCTGGCTGATCCCCTGCTCGACCACCCGCGCCTCTCCAGCAGCTGCAAGGACGCCCTCTGGGCCGTGCGCCAGCGGGCGGTGGCCGCGCCGACCAACAGCCTGGCCCGCCGCGATCCGATCGACAGCGCCAGCCGCGAGGTCGGGTCCTTCTGCCGCCAGCCCTCCCAGCCGGCATCCCCCGCCGCCGCCCCCAGCGCTCCGGACAGCTCCCCGCTCAAGTTCGGCGGCTTCGGGCGCTGATCCAGCCGCTCACAGCCGGCGGCGGCACAAGCCGGGGGCGATCACCGGCCCGAGGAGAGCTCCAGCATCTGCCGCGCCGTGGCCTCCATGAAGGGCAGGCCCATCGGCGTCACCACCACCGCCCGATCGGCAAGGGCGCAGAGGGGGCCGGCCTGGCCGGCGGCGGCGCAGCTCTCGCTGAGCTGGAGCAGGGCCGCCGTGATCTTGCCCCGCAGGCAGGATTCGGCGCCATCGCCGCTGAGCACGGCGTTGGCCGCCTGGCGCCCCTGGGCCACCGCCGCGGGATAGGGAAGCGGGCCGGCCGTGGCGGCCGGCGGCAGGGCCAACGGCGCTCCGGCCAGGCCGCCCAGGACGAGAAGGGTGGCGGGACAGAACCGCGGCTGGAGCAGGGGAGAGGCCATGCCCCGCACCCTATCGAGGGGGGCGCGATCCGGCAGGGGGGCCAGGGCGGACCGGTAGCGTGGTTTTCCCCCACCGATGCCGGGCCACCGATGTCCAGCTCCGATCCTGCCGCCATCCGGCACGTCGCCCTGGCCCAGCCCTTCACCGACCAGAAACCCGGCACTTCGGGGCTGCGCAAGAGCAGCCGCCAATTCCAGACCCCCCACTACCTCGAAAGCTTCATCGAGGCCTCCCTGGCGGTGATCCCGGGGGTGGCCGGTGGCACCCTGGTGGTGGGGGGCGACGGCCGTTTCGGCAACCGCGCCGCCATCGGGGTGATCGCCCGCATGGCCGCCGCCCATGGGGTGGCCCGGCTGGTCACCACCCGCGGCGGCATCCTCAGCACCCCCGCCGCCTCCAACCTGATCCGCCAGCGCGGCGCGATCGGCGGCATCATCCTGTCGGCCAGCCACAATCCCGGCGGACCCGATGGTGATTTCGGGGTCAAGATCAATGGCGCCAATGGCGGCCCAGCCCCCGAATCGCTCACCGATGCGGTCTATGCCGCCAGCCGCTCCCTGGAGGGTTACCGCATCCTTGATGGCGCCGATCTCGACCTCGAAAACCTCGGGGAGCAGCGGCTCGGTGAGCTGGTGGTGGAGGTGATCGACGGGGTCGACGACTACGTCGCCCTGATGCAGAAGCTGTTCGACTTCGAGCGGATCGCCGCCCTGCTCCGCTCCGACTTCCGGGTGGCCTTCGATGCCATGCATGCGGTCACCGGGCCCTACGCCACCCGCCTGCTGGAGGGGCTGCTCGGCGCCCCGGCCGGCACGGTGCGCAATGGCACACCCCTGGAGGACTTCGGCGGCGGCCATCCCGACCCCAACCTCACCTATGCCCACGATCTGGCCGACCTGCTGCTCAAGGGCGACGCCTACCACTTCGGCGCCGCCTGCGACGGCGACGGCGACCGCAACATGATCCTGGGCCGGGCCTGCTTCGTGAACCCCAGCGACAGCCTGGCGGTGCTCACCGCCAACGCCACCCTGGTGCCGGGCTACGCCGCTGGCCTGGCCGGTGTGGCCCGCTCGATGCCCACCAGCGCCGCCGCCGATGTGGTGGCCAAGGAGCTGGGCATCCCCTGCTTTGAAACCCCCACCGGCTGGAAGTTCTTCGGCAACCTGCTCGATGCCGGCCGCATCACCCTCTGCGGCGAAGAAAGTTTCGGCACCGGCAGCGATCACATCCGCGAGAAGGATGGTCTCTGGGCGGTGCTGTTCTGGCTCAACATCCTGGCGGTGCGCGGCTGCTCGGTGGCCGAGGTGATGGACGAGCACTGGGCCCGCTTCGGCCGCCACTACTACTCACGCCACGACTACGAAGCGATCGCCAGCGACGCCGCCCACGGCCTCTACGACCGCCTCAAGGCCATGATGCCGGAGCTGGTGGGACAGCCCTTCGCCGGCCGCACCATCGCCACCGCCGACGACTTCGCCTATAGCGATCCGGTCGATGGTTCGCTCACCAGCGGCCAGGGCCTGCGCCTGCTGCTCGACGACGGCAGCCGGGTGGTGCTGCGCCTCTCCGGCACCGGCACCCAGGGGGCAACCCTGCGGGTCTACCTGGAGAGCTACGTGGCCCCCGGCGGCGACCTCAACCAGGATCCCCAGACGGCCCTGGGCGATCTGATCAGCGCCATCGACGCCCTGGCCGAGATCAGGGTGCGCACGGGCATGGAGCAACCCACGGTGATCACCTGATCGACCAGGCGGACAAGGGTCTGGCCGGGGTCTAGGGCTTGGGCTGCTGGCCCCTAGGGTTCCTCCCCCTCCCCAGACTCTGCCCGCACCACCAGCGCCAGCTGCCGCATGGTTTCGCCCCAGGCAGCGCAACCGGAGGCACCGGCCACCAGCAGCACCATGGCAAACGGGGGCAGCGGCGGCAGCGGCTCACCCGGGGTGCGGGCCACCCGCTGCAACAGCAGCAGCAAGATGGCGGAAGCCAGGGCGGCAAGGCAGGCGCTGAGCAGAACCCGGCGACGATCAAACCGCCGCCGCCGGGGACGGCTGGAATCGGCTGGCCTGGGCTCGGATCGAGGGGCCATCATGCCGCCGGGGGATCGCCGGGCAGCGGTTCGGGTTCGGCGCTGGCCGGGAACCATTGGGCCTCCAGCTGCTTCATGAACACATAAAAGGACGGCACCACAAACAGGCTCAACACCGTGGCCACCAGCAGGCCCCCGAAGATCACCGCGCCAAGGGAGCGCTGGCTCAGGGCACCGGCGCCGGTGGCCACCATCAGCGGGAAGAAGCCGGCCAGGGCGGCCATGGCCGTCATCAGGATCGGACGCAACCGGGAGCTGGCCGCCTCGATCGCGGCATCGGAGGCGCTCAGGCCGCGTTCCATGCGCTGGTTGGCCAAATCGACGATCAGGATGCCGTTCTTGGCCGCCAGGCCGATCAGGGTCACCAGCCCGACCTGGGCATAGACGTTGTTGACCTGACCGCGCAGCACCAGAAACGCCAGGGCCCCAAGCATCGCCAGGGGGACGGTCATCAGGATGATCAGGGGGTCGATGTAGCTGCCGTACTGGGCCGAGAGCACCAGATAGACCACGGCGATGCCCAGCGCAAACACCAGAGCCGCCAGCGCTCCGGCCTGGACCTCGGAGCGGCTGAGGGCGGACCAATCGGAGCCGATGTTGCTGAAATTGAGCTGGCGGAACGTGGCCATCAGACCATCAATCGCCTGGCCACTGCTGCGGCCGATCGCTTCGACGCCCTGGATCAGGACCGTGCGATAAAGGTCGAAGTGGCTGATGATCGACGGCGCACTATCAAGACTGACCTTGACGACATTGGCGAGCGGAATCAACTTGCCGGCATTGTCTGATACATAAAGGTTGTTAAGGGATTGCACCGTGTCACGACTGGCGCCATCGGCCTGCAGATACACCTGCCGATACTGCTGCTGCTCATAGGTTTGATTGACAAAACTGCCACCATTCAATGTGCCGAGCACCTGCATCGCCTTGGCATAGTCGACATTCAGAGACGCGAGCCGATCCCGATCCACCTCCAGCCTCCAGACCGGGGCGTCGCTGACGAACTGGGTGTAGAGGTTGAAGAAATTGCCAGTGGCCATTGCCTTGCCGATCAGCTGCCTCGACATCTCGGCAAGATCGGTGGGGCCATAGCCGCCATTGCTGAGATCATTGAACTGGAACGACAGCCCCCCCTGGGCACTGAAGCCAGGCACCGCCGCCGGCGACTGGGCGATCACCCGGGCACCGCTGATCGAAGCAAATTCCTTGTTGAGATGCTTGATGATCTCCTGGGCGGACTGGCCCTTGCCACCGCGCTCATCGATCGGTTTGAGCCCAAAGAAAAACAGCCCCTGATTGAGGGAGCCGCCGTTGAAACCGGCCCCGGCCACCAGCTCACCGGACACGATCTCAGGCTCCTTGGCCAGGATCGCCTGGGCCTTGGAGGCCACCTCCATCGTGGCCTCGATCGAGGCCTGGGGGGGCAGCTGGATGATGCCCAGGCCGTAGCCCTGATCCTCGGTCGGGACGAAACCACTGGGGATGGCGGCGAAGGCCACACCGGTGAGCGCCACCCCGGCCAGCAGCACCAGCACCAGCAATCGCCGCAGCCGAATGGCCTGCCTGAGCAGCCGCCCATAGGCCCGGGCCAGACGATCGAATCCGGCATTGAAGGCCGTGAAGATCGGCATCAGGAAGGTGCCCACCACCGCGCCGAGCAGCCCCAGCAGCAGGGCCGCAGGCCAGCCGCCGGCCATGGCGCCGTAGGCCACGCCAAACACAGCGCCGATCACGGTCCAGCGGCGGCCGCGGGGCTCGGTCTTGCCGCCGCCGAGCAGCAGGGCCGATTGCAACGGTTTGCCGGAGATGGCGTTGAAGGTGGAAACCAGAATTGAGAACACAATCGTCAGCGCGAACTGGCGATAGATCACGCCGGTGGCACCGGGGAAGAAGGTCACCGGCACAAACACCGCCAACAGCACCAGGGCCGTGGCCAGGATCGCGCCGGTCAGCTCCTTCATCGCATTCGAGGCGGCCTGGAAGGGGCGATCCCCCGCCTCGATGCGAGCGGACACCGCTTCCACCACCACGATCGCGTCATCCACCACCAGGCCGGTGGCCAGGATGATGCCGAGCAGGGTGAGTTCGTTGATCGAAAACCCGAACGCCTTGACGAAGATCAGGGCCCCGAGCAGGGCGATCGGCAGCGCCAGGGCGGGGACGGCGGTGGCCTTCCAGTCCTGGAGGAACAGGAAGATGATCAGCAGCACCAGCACCACCGCATCGCGCAGGGCATCGAGGGCGCCGGCGATCGAAGCGTTGATGAAATCCGATTGGTCGAACACCTTTTCCAGAACCACCCCGGCCGGCAGGGTGCTGCGGAAACTGGTGATCGCGGCATCGACGGCCTTGGCGGTGCTGATCGCATTGCTGCCCGGGAGCTGGATCACACCAAAGCCAACACACGGATAGCCCGTGCGCAGATTGATGGCCGCCTGATTAAGGTTTTGAAAGGCATAGTCTGCCCTGCCGATATCACCGATCCGGATCAACCCGCCATCGGGGCCCTTGTCGATCACAACAGCCTCGAATTCCTCGACCGTCTTGAGGTTGCCGTTCACCAGGATCGGGAAGGTGACGCGATTGCTGGGTGTCGAGGGCGGCCCGCCGATGCTGCCGGCAACCACCACCTGGTTCTGCGATTTGAGCGCCTCCAGCACGTGCTGCACCGTCAGGTTGAAACGCGCCAATTTGAGCGGATCCACCCACACCCGGAAGGCGGGGTCGCTGGCCCCGAACACGGTCACCTGGCCGACGCCCTGGGCGCGGGTGAGGGGGTTGATCAGATTCAGCTGGAGCAGGCCGTTGAGATAGCTGCGGTCGAACTGGCCCTGGTCGGAGGTGAGGTTGTAAACCAACAGGTAGCTGCTGGCCGTCTGCTGAACCGTGACCCCCTGGGCATTGACCTGGGGCGGCAACTGGGGTGAGGCCGTCTGCACACGGTTCAGGACATTCACCTGATCGATATCAGGATCAGTCCCGGACTTGAAATAAACGTTGATCTGGCTGTTTCCCTCCCCCGTGCTGATTGAGGTGATGTAATCCATGCCGGGGGCGCCATTGATCTGCGTTTCCAGCGGCCCCGTCACCGCGCTCTCCACGGTCAGGGCATCGGCGCCGGGCAGGTTGGCATTCACCTGCACCGTCGGCGGCGCGATGTTGGGGAGGTTCTCGATCGGCAGCAGCGGCAGGCTGATCAGGCCGGCCATCAGGATCAGGATGCTGCACACCGTGCTCAGCACGGGGCGGCGAATGAAGGTATCGGAGAGGCTCATCGCGCCTTCACCGCCGCGGAGCCGGAACCAGCAGCGGGCATCCCCATCGCCGCCGGCTGCAGCATGGCGGTGGCCGGCTGCACCGACAGGCCGCTGCGCAGCTGGGCCAGGTTGCCCACCACCACGGTGTCGGCTGCCGTGATCCCGGCACGCACGGGGTAGGCCCCGTTCTGGAGAGTGCCGAGGCTCACCGGCACCTGGATCGCCACCGGCAGATTGGGCAGCGGCTCCGGCTCGATCGCCCGGCCCAGACGGCGACGGGCCTCCTCGACACTCACCGCCTGGAACACGAAGGTCTTGCCGGCCTGCAGCATCACCGCCTGCTGGGGGATCGCCAGCACCTGCTGCTGGGCAAACACCACGGTGGCATTGACGCGTTCGTTATTGCGCAGCGAACCATCGGGATTGTTGAATTCCGCCTTGACCAGCAGCGTCTGGCGCTCCTTGTCCAGGGCCGGTGCCACGAAGATCACCCGGCCCACCGCCCGCGGCCGCCGCGGATCGGGTCCCTTCAGGAACACCGGCAGACCCGGACGGACACGGGTGCTGAGCTCACCGGGCACATCGATCCGCAGCCAGAGGCGGCTGTTGTCGACAACACTGGTGACGACATCACCGGGCTTGATGACATCGCCGATTTTGTAGTTGAGGTTGCCCACATAGCCGGGGATCGGCGAAACCACGTTCTTGTAGGCCAGGGTCGCCAGTGAGGCGTTGAGCTTGTCGCGGCTCTGGATCGCCTGGGTCACATAGAAGTCGCGATCCTTGGTCGACACCGCCCCCTGCTGGTTGAGGAAGATATAGCGCTCGGCATTCAATCGGTTCTTGCGGGCCTCGGCCGCGTCGGCGTTGACGGCGGCGCGCTGCTGCACCTGATCCAGGGTGAACAGCAGCTGGCCGGGCTTGACCGGCTGGCCCTCAAAGATCGGCATCGCCGTGATCCGACCGGCGATCTCCGAGGAGAGGCGGATCTCGCGGATCGCCTCCAGGGTGCTCTGGTAGTCGGCGGCGTCGACGCTGAGCATCGGCCGCGGCGTGAACAGCTGCACCTGGGGAGGAACGGCTGGCGCCGGCTTGCTGCCGGCACAACCGGCAAGAGTGGTCGCCAGCATCGCCAGACCGAGCGCCAGGGAACCAGAGCTTCGTGGGCGCACGGAGGGGTCAAGACTGCCGCAAACCCTACGCGACCTGTCTGCGGGGCTCAACCCGCCCGGGGCCAGCATCACAGCCGCGCCAGGATTGGGCTCCGCCAGACGCCAGCCCGCGCTTTGAGTGATCTGTTCAGCCACCGCCGCGAGCAGGAGCTGCGTCGGATTGCGCCCCTGGCGGAGCGGATGCGGCCCCGCAGCCTGGACGACTTCGTGGGCCAGGGGGCCATCCTCGGTCCGGGACGGCTGCTGCGCCGCGCCATCGCCGCCGACCGGGTGGGCAATCTGATCCTGCATGGCCCGCCGGGGACCGGCAAGACCACCCTGGCGCGGATCATCGCCGGCGCCAGCCGCGCCCACTTCAGCAGCCTCAATGCCGTGCTGGCGGGGGTGAAGGAGCTGCGCGCCGAGGTGGAGGCGGCCCGGGAACGGCTGGCCCGCCACGGCCTGCGCACGATTCTGTTCATCGACGAGGTGCACCGTTTCAACACCGCCCAGCAGGACGCCCTGCTGCCGTGGGTGGAGAACGGCAGCGTCAGCCTGATCGGCGCCACCACCGAGAACCCCTTCTTTGAGGTGAACAAGGCCCTGGTCAGCCGCTCCCGGCTGTTCCGCCTCCAGCCCCTGGGGGGAGACGATCTGCGGCGCCTGCTCGAACGGGCCCTGGCCGACCCGGAGCAGGGCTATGGCGATCGGCCCGTGGCGATCAGCCCCGAGGCCACGGACCACCTGCTCAGCGTGGCCGGTGGCGATGCCCGCAGCCTGCTCAACGCCCTGGAGCTGGCGGTGGAAACCACCCCACCCGACGCCGCCGGGGTGATCCGCATCGACCTGGCAATCGCCGAGGAGTCGATCCAGCAGCGGGCGGTGCTCTACGACAAGCAGGGCGACGCCCACTTCGACACGATCAGCGCCTTCATCAAGTCACTGCGGGGCTCGGACGCCGATGCCGCCCTGTTCTGGCTGGCGCGGATGGTGGAGGCCGGCGAAAACCCGCGTTTCATCTTTCGCCGCATGCTGATCGCCGCCGGCGAGGACATCGGCCTGGCCGATCCCCAGGCGATGGTGGTGGTGGAGGCCTGCGCCGCCGCCTTCGACCGGGTGGGGCTGCCCGAGGGGCTCTATCCCCTGGCCCATGCCGCCCTCTACCTGGCCGGAGCCGAGAAGAGCAACAGCAGCCTCGGCTTCTTCGATGCCCTGCGGGCCGTGCGCCAGGCCAACCGCCAGGAGGTGCCGAGCCACCTGCGGGATGGCAACCGCGATGGCCAGGCCTTCGGCGATGGCGTGGGCTACCGCTACCCCCATGCCTACGCCGAACACTGGGTCGCCCAGCAGTACCTTCCCGCCGAGCTGCAGGGCCAGGTGTTCTGGCAGCCGGGCCCGCTGGGCTGGGAAGGACAGCTGCGGGAGCGGCTGCAGCGCCGCCGGGCGGCCCAACTGGCCGCCGCGGCCGAGACCGCCCTGGAACAACCGGGCCGCCTGAGCAGCAGCCCGGAGGACCCCGTCCTGGAGCGCTGGTTGCAACGCCAGGCGGTGGCCGAGGGGGAGCGGCTCGATCGGCTGCGCCGCCGCTTCTGGGAGGGTGCCGCCGTGGCTCGCCTCGATCGGGTGCTGGTGGTCGGAGCCCAGTCGCTGCTCTGGTGCCTCGATCCGCTGGAGGCGGCCAGCGAAGGGGAGGTGGTGGTGAGCCTGGCGGGGGAGGCCGAGCGACGGCGGCTTGAGGCCCAGCTGCAGCTGCTCGATGCCCTGCGCCGGCCCCGGCTGCTCACGGTGGATCCGGACCAGCCGGGGCAGCTCGGCGGCCAGCTGGAGCGGGAGGAGCGATTCGAGTGGATCGTCGCCCGCCAACCCTTCCGGGGCATGGCCCAGCCCAGCCTGGCCAGCTGGCTGACGACGCTCACCGCCCTGGCCGCGCCTGCGGCGCAGGGCCGTTGGCTGTTCAGCCGCCCCCGGCTCGGGCCGGCCGGCAGCCTGGCGGCCTGGCTGGAGGCTCAGGACCAGGGGAGGAGCCGCGGCGGCGCTGAGCGTGGCGGCGACGGCAGGCGCAGCCTGGATGCGGCGATCACCCTGGAGGCCGACTGGCTGGCGGAGCAGGACAGCAGCGCCGTGGTGCGCCAGCTCCTGGAGGAACGGGGCTGGCGGGTCGAGGCGCAAGTCTGGGAGGAGAAGCTGGAGCTGCGGCTGGAGCCCGACCTGCTGCGACGCTGGTTCGGGTCGGGGGCCGACTACCGGCTGCGGCTGGAGAGCGAGCTGGGGCCAGGGGCCGCCGCCGCCCTTGAAGCCCAGTTCGGAGCGCAGCGGGGGGCAGCCCTGCCCCAGCCCATGGAGCACCGGCTGCTGCTCAGCAGCCTGCCCTGAGGGCGAGACCGCCGGCGGCCGGCAGCGCCCCGATCACCACATGCCGCGGCGGGAGGAGAGGCGATCGAGGGGATCGGGCACCTGGTTGGCCTGGATGCAGGCCGGCAGGAACACATACCAGGACAACAGGGAGGTGCACTGGGCGGTACCGGCCTGGCAGCGACCCTCGGCGCAGATGGTCTGGGCGCCGCTGTAGGTGTTGCAGAAATCGGCAAGGCGGAAATCCACCGGCAGAGCCCGCATGATGCCCACGGCTGAGATGGCACCATCGGCCGCATCCTTGATGATGGCCGAACGCAACGCCTGAACGGCGTAGGTGTTCATCGAGGCGTAGGGAAAGTAGCTGGCGGTGGCGTTCTTCAGAAACTTGACGCCGGCGTCGCCATAGAGGAAGCGACTCACCGCGGCCAGGTCCACGGTGTAGCTCTTGCTCAGGCCTGTGCGCACCTCCTCGCGGCTCCATCCGGAGCGGGCCAGCCCCCCGTCGAGACCGCGTTCGCTCACCTCACCGGTCTCGACGAAGCTGTCGACAGCGCCCTGGGGCGTGGACCAGACGGCGCCGCCGCTGTTCCAGCGGATTGGATGGGTGGCGGCCTGGGCCGCCAGGGTGCCGCCCAGGAGCGAAGCGGCGGCTGATCCCGCCAGGAGGGCGGCGAGCAGAGTCTTGGTCACGGCAAGGGATGGGAGGTCTCCCTGGCAACGTAGGAACCTTGGCGGCCCTTGCCCACGCCCGATCCCGGCCCCCACGACCCGATCGGGGTGCCAACGGTGCCTCTGGGGGAGCCCCCTGGCCCGCGATCTCAGCACCCTGGCTCGGCCCCGCGGCCATGGGCCCTAGGCTCACGGCCCTGTTGCGCCAGCACCGATGAGCCTCGCGATCGGCGATCCCGCCCCCGACTTCACCCTGCCGGATCAGGACGGCCAACCGCTGAGCCTGGCCTCGCTGCGGGGTCAGCGGGTGGTGCTGTACTTCTACCCCAAAGATGACACGCCTGGCTGCACCAAGGAAGCCTGCAACTTCCGCGACCGCTGGGCCGATCTGGAGGCCGCCGGAATCCGTGTGCTTGGCATCAGCAAGGATGGCGCCGGCAGCCACACCAAGTTCATCGCCAAATACACCCTTCCCTTCACCCTGCTCAGCGATGCCGAGCCCTGCCCGGTGGCGGAGGCCTATGGCAGTTATGGCCTCAAGAAGTTCATGGGCAAGGAGTACATGGGGATGATGCGCCATACCTTCGTGATTGATCGCGAGGGCAAGCTGGAGCTGATCTACCGCCAGGTGAAGGCCGAAACCATGGCCGATCAGATCCTCGCCGATCTCGCCGCGGCGGCCTGAGCGTCCGCCAGCGGGAGCCCCGCGCCAGCCACCACCCCTCAGACCGGTTCAGGCCGCAGGGCCGCCAGGGCTGCCACCCCCAGATCGGGCTGCAGCTCCGGCGTCCCGGCCGGGTCCCCCCCCCAGGCGGGCAAGGCGGCCAGCACCGCAGCGTCGCCACCGCTGAGCACCAGACGGCAGGTGGGATCCAGCTCGCGCAGCTCCCGATGGGCAGCGGCAATGGCCGCCGCCAGCCCCCGCAGCACCCCGGAGCGCATCGCCCCTTCCGTGGCCCGGGGCCAGGGCGGCAGCGCCAGCCCCGGATGATCACCACCCCGGCCCGCCTCCCCCAGATCCGGCAGGGCGGCCGTGCCCACCGCCATCGCCCGCAGCTGCAGGGCAGCACCGGCCAGCAGCCGGCCACCGCGGAAGCGGCCGCCACCATCCACCCAGGTGAGGCTCAGCACCGTGCCGGCATCGGCCAGCAGCACCGAGCCGCCGACTCGCCGCCAGGCCAGCCAGCCGCCAAGGGCCCGATCGATGCCCAGCCAGGGGGGCAGGTCCCCCAGGGGCACCGCCTCCAGAGCAAGCCGTCGGCCCAGCGGCAGGCGACCGGCGGGAACAGGGCCGACCGCGGCCCAGGCCAGCAGGGCGGTGGGATCGGGATCGGGAGGCTCCGGGGCGGTGTGGCGAATCGCCAAACCACCGGGGGCGGTGGGTTCGGGCCAGGCCCAGTGCCAGCGGCTGTTGCCGATCAACAGCCAGCGCGGCGGCGGCTCAGATCCCCTCACCCATCAGACCGGGCAGATGGATGCCGCATTCCTGCTTGAGGCCGCCGAAGCGGGTGGCCCGGCCGGAGGCGCTGGCGGTGTCGGGGCCGCTGCTGTGCCAGTCGCCGACGGTGGAGTACCCCTGCTCGAACAGGGGGTGCTGGGGCAGGCCGTGGCGCTCCATGTAGTAGTAGACATCGCGGCGGCTCCAGGCCAGGAGTGGACGCAGGGCCCAGCGCCCCCGAACCCCGTCGATCACGGCCATGGTGCTGCGGTGGTCGGTCTGGCCGCCCCGCACACCGCTGGCCCAGCAGCGCACCCCCAGCTCCGCAAAGCCCCGCTCCAGGGGCTCCACCTTGCGGAGGCGGTTGTAGAGCTCGAGATCCTCCACGGTGCCGCTCTCCCAGAGCCGGCCGTGGAGCGCCTCCATGCGGGCCGGACTGAGGCCGGCCTGAACCACCCGCAGATCGAAGCCGAGCCGCTCCTGCAGCTCGGCGGCGTAGCGGTAGGTCTCGGGGGGGAGATAGCCGGTGTCGACCCAGAGGACCGGCACGGTCGAGCCGCCGGCCAGCTCGCTGAGCATGTGCAGGAGCACCGCCGACTGAATGCCGAAGCTGGAGGTGAGCGCCAGTCCCTCGCCGAAGGTCTCAATCCCCCAGGCCAGACGCTCCTGGGGAGAGAGATCCTGGAGATCGGCTAGGGCCCGCTCCCGATCGATCGGGACCCCATGACGATCCGGCGGCAGAACGGAGGCCGTGGCCAGCGGATCGGCCGTGGCGCTGCCGCGACGGTGCTCCGAGCGGGTATCGCTGGACGCAGCCGATCCGGAGATCGGGCCGGGGGTAGCGGTCGTGGGGGGCGCGGCGGAAACCATCGCCCCATCATCACCCCCGGGCTGCGGCCTGGGTAGGGTTTTGGCATGGAGACCAGCGGTTCCCGATCCCAGGCCCCGACCCCGGGCCCCACCGACAACCCGAGCCAAGGATCGAATGGATCCAGAACCGGAACCGTCGTGGTGGTGGGCGGTGGGTTCGGCGGTCTCTACACGGCCCAGGCCCTGAGCCGGGAACGGCGCCATCCACCCCTGCTGCTGGTGGAGCCCCGCGACCAGTTCGTCTTTCTGCCGCTGCTTTACGAACTGCTCAGCGGCGAGCTGCGCAGCTGGGAGATTGCCCCCCGCTACGACACCCTGCTGGCGAATCTGGGGGTGGGCTGGCTGCAAGACCGGGTGGAGCGCATCGACCTGGAGCGCCGCACCCTTCAGACCGCCGCCGGCCGCTCCATCCCCTGGCGGTCCCTGGTGCTGGCCAGCGGTGCCTCGGTCGACACCTTCGGGGTGCCCGGGGCGGAGCGCCACTGCCTCGGCTTCCGCAGCCTGGCTGATGTGCAGCGGCTTCAGGAGCAGCTGGAGCTGCTCCGCCGCAGCGGCCGCCCCCTCCAGCGCCTGGCGGTGGTGGGGGGTGGCCCGACCGGTGTCGAACTCGCCTGCAAGCTCGCCGACCTGGCCGGCTCCAGCACCGTGGTGGAGCTGATCGAACAAGGGGAAAGCCTGTTGCCCCAGTCGCGGGCCTTCAACCGGGAGCAGGCCCTGCTCAGCCTGCAGCGCCGTGATGTGCGGGCCCCCCCCCCCACCCGGGTGGTGGAGGTCGCCGCCGACCGGCTGCAGCTGCGGCTCCTGCCCAGCGGCGAGGAGCAGTCGCTGGCGGTGCAGGGGGTGATCTGGACCGCCGGTCAACGCTGCCGACCGCCCTTGATCAGCCCCGCGCCCCAGAGTGATGGCTGCGGCCGGCTGCTCTGCGATCAGCAGTTGCGGCTGCTGGGCCGGGACGATGTGTTCGTGGTCGGCGACCTCGCCGCCGTCCCCCAGACGCCGCAGGGCCAGGGCCTGTCGCTGCCGACCAGCGCCCAGGTGGCCTTCCAGCAGGCGCCGGTGGTGGCCGCCAACCTGCTCGCCCAGCTGGAGGGCAGGGAGCTGCAGCCGTTCCGCTGGACCGATCTCGGCGAGATGCTCAGCCTCGGCCGCGGTGAGGCCGCCCTGACCAGCAGCGGGATCACCCTGGCGGGCCCGGCCGCCTTCCAGCTGCGCCGCCTCGCTTACCTGACCCGCCTGCCGGGGCTGCGCCAGCAGCTGCGCGTGGCCGCCGGCTGGCTCACCGACTGGGCGGCGTGAGCGGACCGACGTCGCTGCACAGGACTGCGGGAGCAACGAAACCGGGAGGATCGGCACGATGAAACAGGCGGTGCTGGCGGGACGCACCGCCGGGCTGCGGCCGGCCGAGCGGCGCCGGCTCGAGGGCCTCTGCCACCGCCGCCACCCGGCCGATGGGGTGGCCGATCGCCTCACCCTGCAGCGACTGGCGGCTGAGGCGGAGCAGCTGGATCAGCCCCTCACCCTGGTGGTGGATGGCCGGGGCCTGTGCCGCCTGCTCTGGATCGGCGATCTGGAGACCTCGGGGCGGCTGCTCGACCGGCTCAGCGGTCCGGTGCGGCGCCAGGGCAGCGACCTGCGCCTGCTCACCTGCGCCGGCAGCGCCCGCCACCCCCGGCTGCGCCCGGGGGCCCAGGAGGCCATCGTCGGCCTCGACCTGCAGCCACGGCTGTGGCTCCGCTTTCCGCGCCAGGCCGGCGCCGGGGGCCACTGGCCCGCCGCCCTGCTCCTCCCCTGCGCCGAGGGGGAGGAGGCCTGGCAGCTCCACCGCGAGCAGGACCTGGGGGAGCTCTGCGCGGTGGATCCTGCGGCCCTGGAGAGCAGCCGAGATGGGATCGTCGCCGCCGGCCGCAGGAGTGGTGCGCAGCCGAGCGACCCCGGCAGCGGGGCCCGCTCCGGACCGGAAGGGGTGCTGCTGCTGGTGAGCGGCGGCGGCGACCCGGGCATCGATCGGCGCCGCATCGCCGAGCTGGAGGGGCTGGTGCGCAGCGCCGGCGCCGAACCCCTGGGCCTGGTGGCACAGCGCACCAGCCGGGGCAGCTCGGCGACCCTCTGGGGGGAGGGCAAGCTGCGGGAGGCGGCCCTGGAGGCCCGGCGGCTGGGGGCCTCGCTGGTGGTCACCGACCGGGATCTGACTCCGGTGCAGGCGCGCAACCTGGAGCGCCTGCTCGACCTGCCGGTGAGCGACCGCAGCGAGCTGATCCTCGACATCTTTGCCCAGCGGGCCGCCAGTGCCGCCGGAAGGCTGCAGGTGGAGCTGGCCCAGCTGCGCTACCGACTGCCAAGGCTGGCCGGCCGGGGCCTGAGCCTGTCGCGGCAGGGCGGCGGCATCGGCACCCGCGGACCGGGCGAAACCCAGCTGGAGAAGGATCGACGCGCCATCGCCCGCCGAATCGAGCGGCTGCAGCGCGATGTGCGCGAGCTGGGCGAACACCGGGCCAGGCTTCGGCGGGGACGCCGCGGCCAGCGGCGGCTGGCGCTGGTGGGGTACACCAATGCCGGCAAGAGTTCGCTGCTCAACGCCCTCAGCGGCGCGGCCCCGGGGCAGGGGGTGCTGGCGGAGGACCGGCTGTTCGCCACCCTCGATCCCACCACCCGCCGGGTGCGACTGGAGCGGGGGGGCGACTCCGGAGCGGCTGGGGAGGAGGAGGGCCACGGCCCAGAGGCACCGCTGCTGGTCACCGACACGGTGGGCTTCATCGAGGACCTGCCGCCGCCGCTGGTGGAGGCCTTCCGCTCCACCCTGGAGGAGGCGCTCGAAGCCGATGGCCTGCTGCTGGTGGTTGACCTGAGCGATCCGGCCTGGCCCGAGCAGCTCGGCAGCGTCCACAGCCTGCTCGACCAGCTCGGCGCCAGCCCGCCGCGGCTGGTGGTCGGCAACCAGATCGACCGCTGCCCGGCCGAGGCCCTGGAGCGGGCCAGGGCCCTGGAGCCGCAGATGCTGTTCGTCTCAGCCACGGCGTCCCTGGGCCTGGACCATCTGCGCCGACGGCTGCGCCACTGGCCGGAGTCGCTGGCCGATGCGGATGGCGCCGATGACCAAGGCAGCAGCCGCATCCCTGTGCCAGCATCGGGGCGTTGACCCTCCCGTCCATGGCACTGCAGCTCGGCGACACCGTCCCCGATTTCACCCAGGATTCCCAGCTCGGCCCGATCAATCTCTACGACTTCGCCGCCGACAGCTGGGTGGTGCTGTTTTCCCACCCTGCCGATTACACCCCGGTCTGCACCACCGAGCTCGGCGAGGTGGCCCGGCTGCGGCCGGAGTGGGAGAAGCGCAACGTCAAGACCATCGCCCTGAGCGTCGACACGGCCGAAAGCCACGCCGGCTGGATCGGCGACATCAACGAAACCCAGAACACCACGGTCGATTACCCGATCCTCGCCGACGCCGACAAAAAGGTGAGCGATCTCTACGGGATGATCCACCCCAATTCCCTCAACAACCTGACCGTGCGCTCGGTGTTCATCATCGACCCGAACAAAAAGCTGCGCCTGCAGATCACCTACCCCGCCAGCACCGGCCGCAACTTCGATGAGATCCTGCGCGTGATCGATTCGCTGCAGCTCACCGACCACCATTCCGTCGCCACCCCGGTGAACTGGAAGGACGGCCAGGATTGTGTGGTGGTGCCCTCGATCTCCACCGAGGATGCCCGCGCCAAGTTCCCCAAGGGCGTCACCGAGATCCGTCCCTACCTGCGCACCACCCCCCAACCAAATCGCTGAGGCATGACGCAGTGGTGGCCATGGCGGCCGGATCTCCGGCCGAGCAGCTTCGCGGTGATCGGCATCGGCCGGTTCGGGGGAGCTGTGTGTGAGGAGCTGCTCAACGCTGGCGCTGAGGTGCTGGCGATCGACAGCAACCAGCGGGCGATTGAGGAGCTGCGTCAGGTCTGCCCGGGTTTCGAGGCCCGGGTGGTCGACTGCACCGATGAGGAGGCGCTGCGCGCCTCCGGAGCCCTGGATGTGGACACGGTGGTGGTGGCGATCAAGGAGCCCCTGGAGGTGAGCATCACCGCCACCCTGATCGTCAAGGAGGGCCGCGACAGCCAGGTGCGGCAGGTGATCGCCCGGGCCACCAGCACGCTGCACGAGCGAATGCTGCAGCGGGTCGGGGCCGACCGGGTGGTGTTCCCCTCGCGGATGCAGGGCAGCCGCCTGGGACGGGAGCTGGTGCGCCCCAACCTGCTGGAGCGGCTCCGCCTCGACGACAGCAACGGCATCGAGGAGATCACGGTGCCGCCGGCCTTCGTCGGCCAGTCGCTGCGAGACCTCAACCTGCGCCGCAACCACCAGGTCACGGTGCTGGCCGCTGGGCCAGCCAACCGGCTGACCTTCAACCCTCCGGCCTCCACCGTGCTGGGCCAGGGAGAGCTGCTGGTGGTGATGGGCTCCTACAAGGCCCTCGAAGCCTTGCCCTCGGCCTGAGCGCCATGCGGGTGCTGGGGTTGATGAGCGGAACCAGCGCCGATGGGGTCGACGCTGTGCTGGCCGAGTTCAGCGGCCCCTGTCGGCGGCCCCGCTGGCGTATCCTGGCCAGCGCCTCGATCCCTTACCCCGATGATTTGCGCCGCCGCCTGGTGGCGGTGGGCCAGGGCCAACCCACCAGCAGCGGCGTGCTGCTGGAGCTGGCCGAAGCGCTCACCGAACAGCAGGCGCTGGCGGCCCGCCGCTGCGATCCCCCGGGCCAGGCTGAGCTGGTCGGCTGCCATGGCCAGACCCTCTGGCACCGCCCGCCCGACCCCGGCAGCGGCCGGCGCGGGGCGAGCTGGCAGCTGCTGCAGGCCCCCCTGCTGGCCCACTTGCTGCAGCGGCCGGTGGTGCACGATTTCCGCAGCGCCGACCTCGCCCTGGGCGGCCAGGGCGCTCCGCTGGTGCCGCCGGCCGATGCGGCCTTGCTGGGGGGAATCGGCGGCTGGCGCGCCCTGCTCAATCTCGGCGGCATCGCCAATCTCACCCTGCTGCCCCCGGCCAGCGGGCCGGAGCGCAGCGCAGCGGTGCGCGGCTGGGACTGCGGCCCCGCCAACACCCTGCTCGACCTGGCGATCAGCCGCTTCAGCGAGGGGCGGCTCAGCTTCGATGCCGATGGCGCCTGGGCCCGCAGCGGCCAGATCGATGAGGCGCTGATCGAGCGCTGGCTGGCGGCGCCCTATTTCCGCCAGAGCCCACCCAAATCCACCGGCCGCGAGAGCTTCGGCGGCGAAGACCTGGACCGTCGCCTGGCCGACCTTGCCGCCGGCGCCGGCCGGGCGGTCAGCTCTGGCGAGGCCGACAACCCAGGGGCCGGCGGCGACCCTGGACCCGGCGACGCCTCCGGAACCGGCAGCGCTGGCGCCCCCGGCGCAGCGGCTGATGCCCTGGCCACGCTCACCGCCTTCAGCGCCGCCGTGGTGGCGGCAGACCTGCAACGGGGCCCCCACCCCCAGCCCCTGGAGCTGCTGGTGGCAGGGGGCGGTTGCCGCAACGGCTTTCTGATGGACGAGTTGCGGCGCCGCTGCCGGGGCACAGCGGTGCTCCCCCTCGAGGAGCTGGGGATCGGCGCCACGGAGCGGGAGGCCCTGGCCTTTGCTCTGCTGGCCTGGTGGCATCACCGCGGCCACCCGGCCTCCCTGCCGGAGGTCACCGGCGCCCGAACCGCCTCGCGGCTGGGCCTGCTCGCCCCCTGCCCCGGCCCGGGCTGAGCCGGCGGAGGCCCACAGCCCACATGGACTCGCCGCCCTTGTGAAGGCAGCGGAGTGAGTCGTGGCGGTCAAGGTCAGCTGGTTCTTGGCAAGCTCGCTGCGCTGGGCGTTGAGGTCTGTGGACACCAGCGCCCACGGCTCAGGAGCCGACCCATTGCCACGGCTGCCCCCGATCGCGCAGAACCGTCGCCGCATGTCGTCGGGGCGCTGAATGGGTTCGGTCAGATGGTTAAGGAGCAATGCCAGAGCAACTTTGGCTCCGAAGACTCCATCGTTTGGGTGTCAAGAGTCACTCACTCCCGAATCAGCACAGCTGCTGGTGCAAGCAGATCCAAGCGGGGCAAGAGTCACAGCCGTGCGAGAGATTCTCTAGCCAGGAGCTTCCAGATCCATGGATCAAGCTGATCGAATCACCGCTGGCACCGAAGCTCGCGAACAACGGTTCTTACCCATCAATCGTTGACCAGGCAGTGAGCATGAGCAACCCTCTGATGGTCTCCGCGAAAGTCGCCAAACCTCACGCCGGGCAAGCATGAGACGCCTTGCGCTGTCCGGTTCCGTGCTCAGGAGATGGTCGGCACGGTGTTGTTTTGAGGTGCCCTGATGCCAACAGCCTCTCCTGCCCTGCCCACCATCAGCGCCCCCAGGCCTCGCGTCGCCTTGCCCACCACCAGCATCGGGGCTGGCGCCAGCCACGGGTTGGCCCAGCAGGCTCCCCCGCCCCCCGCCCGCCTCAGCTGCCGGGGGGCCGCAGCCGCAGCCGCCGCGGCGGCCGTGAGGGGCTGCTGCCGCGGCGCTCGAGCTCGGCGCGGAAGCCATCGTTGGCGTTGGTGCGGGCGCGGTCGCGCTCCAGACGCTCGACACCCTGCTGAATCAGCACCTTGGCCATGTTGCTGACGGTGCGGGATTCGTCCTCCGCCAGCGCAGCCAGGCGCAGGCAGAGCTCCTCAGGAAGCACCACCTGAATCCTGGGCGACTTGGGCCGCCCGCTGGAGGAGGTCTGGCGGGTGGGCACGCCCCTGGGATCCGTTGAGATACGAAGGAGTGTACTGAGGCTGGCAAGGGTAGTATCCAGGGGTAGGCTTGCGGAACGGATCGCCCCAGCCACCCGCCCCAATCCCCCAAAAACCAGCCGCAACCCAGCCGACCAGGCCGGCAGCTGCCAGTCCCAGCCCCCGGGGACCGTCGTCCCGACCTGATCCCCCGGACCAGCCAGCGGACCCGCCCCCGGACCGGACCCCCCGCTCCTGATTCACGGGCCTCGATCCCACCCGCTGAACGGCTGCACCAAAGGCCCTGTCCCAGCGGCACGACCGCCAGGTCCGCCGCTACGGATGCCGGCCAACCACCCCGAGCTCCTCCCCACCCCAGGACCCCTCCCTCGCCGGCCTCCTGCCGACCGAACCAATGGCCACTCCCCGACAGCCCGCCCTCCCCAGCAGCGAATCCAGACCCCCGCAGCGGTCCCGGCGCAGCCGGCCGGTGGCCACCCCCAGCACCCCCAGGCGCGCCGCCAAGCCGGAGCCCAGCGATGTGCTGGTTTCCGCGGTGATCAGCACCTACCTGCTCACCCACCTCCACCACGTGCTGCAGCGGGCCGAATACGGAGCCCAGCAGGAGGGTCGCCAGGGCCTGGCCGCCAACTACGCCCAGCTGCGCAAGGTGCTCTGCCTGGATGCCCGCAGCATGGAAGATGCCAGCGCCACCGGCACCGAGGACGACAGCCACCCCAGCGCCGCCTGACCCCCCCCCGCCCGGCAGGCCCTGCGCCGGAACCGAACCGCCCCGGCCAGGCGGCCGTAACGGCACCGTGGCGCAGTAACGACCGCAGGGCCTAGCGTCGGTGCAGCCTCCCAGGTTCGATGAGCGCAGAGAATGCCGCCGCTCTCTACGGGCACATCAGTGCCGATGCCGAGCTGACCCAGTCCCTGTTCCGCCAGGCCCTCCAGGACCCCAGCGGTGCCATCTCACGCATCGTGGAGATCGGTGAGGAGCAGGGGCTGCCGGTGACCGCCGAGCTGGTGCGGGCCCACCTGGCCAACCTCGACGACAGCGCCACCAGCCGCTGGCTGCTCAAGGCCCGCGGCGGTCTCTGAGCTGGCGGCGGGGGTCGCTGGCCATGCCCGTGCCGCGGCGGGAATCGCCAGGGAGGATCGGGGCCGGCCCGGCTGCCGATCGCCCGCCCCACCACCGCGGGCCCAGCTGAAGAACAGCCAGTAGCTCACCAACGCCAATCCAGCCGCCACCACCAGGGCGGCCACCTGCTCGAGCCTGCGGATCATGGCGGCTGTCCTGACGCTGAACTCCAGTCTGCCGCCAGGTCCGGAGGCCGCGGCGGGGGCCGGCGGGCCGGCGGAGGATGATGCCGTGATGTTCAGAACAGGGCTGTGCTGCGCCTCGAACGGATCGGCAAGATCTATCCCACCGGCGAGGTGCTGCGCGATGTCAGCTGGGAGGTGAAGGCGGGGGATCGGATCGGGCTGGTGGGGGTGAACGGGGCCGGCAAATCCACCCAGATGCGGATCATCGCCGGCCTTGAGGAGCCCAGCAGCGGCCAGGTGGTCAAGCAGGGGGCTCCCCGCATCGTCTATCTGCAGCAGGAGTTCGATGTCGATCCCCGCCGCACCGTGCGCGCTGAACTGTTCCAGGCCTTCGGCGAGGCCGCCGAGGTGCTCAATCGCCGCACGGCCGTGGAGGAGGCGATGGAGAGCGAAGCAGCAGCCGATCCCGACCAGCTCGATCGCCTGATCGCCGAGCTGGGGAGCCTGCAGAGCCGGTTCGAAGCTCTGCATGGCTACGAACTCGACGCCCGCATCGACAAACTGCTGCCCACGATCGGCTTCAGCCCCGAAGAGGCCGAACGCCGGGTGGGCGATTACTCGGGCGGCTGGCAGATGCGCATCGCCCTCGGCAAGATCCTGCTCCAGGAGCCCGATCTGCTGCTGCTCGACGAACCCACGAACCACCTTGATGTCGAGACGATCCAATGGCTGGAGGGCTACCTGATCGGCCTGAGCGTGCCGCTGGTGGTGATCAGCCACGACCGCACCTTCCTGGATCGGGTCTGCAACCAGATCGTCGAGACCGAGCGCGGCATCTCCCGCTCCTATCTCGGCAACTACAGCCAGCACCTGGAGCAGAAGGCCTTCGAACGGGAGGCGGGCCTCGCCGCCTACGAACGTCAGCAGAAGGAGCTGGCCAGCCAGCAGGCCTACATCGACCGCTTCCGGGCCAGCGCCACCCGCAGCACCCAGGCCAAGAGCCGCGAGAAGCTGCTCGAGAAGGTGGAGCGGATCGAGGCGCCGCTGGAGGGGGTGGCGGGGCCCCGCTTCCAGTTCCCACCGGCACCCCGCTCCGGTCGCCAGGTGGCCACGATCCGCGATCTGAGCCACAGCTATGGCGATCGCATTCTCTTTCTCGGAGCCGATCTTGAAGTGGAGCGGGGCGACCGGATCGCCTTCGTGGGGCCGAACGGGGCCGGCAAATCAACCCTGCTGCGGCTGGTGATGGGCCTGGAGCCGCCGGACGAGGGCCAGGCCGGCCTCGGCAGCCACAACGTGGTGGCCGGCTATTTCGAGCAGAACCAGGCGGAGGCCCTCGATCTGTCGCGACGGGTGATCGACACCCTGTTCGAAGCGGTGCCCGACTGGACCCAGACCCAGGTGCGCTCGCTGCTGGGCAATTTCGGCTTCAGCAACGACAGCGTCTTCAAGGAGGTGGGCCAGCTCTCCGGTGGCGAGAAGGCCAGGCTCGCCCTGGCCCTGATGCTGCTCACCCCCTGCAACCTGCTGGTGCTTGATGAGCCCACCAACCACCTCGACATTCCCGCCAAGCAGATGCTCGAAGAGGCGCTGATGGCCTACGAGGGGGCCGCCCTGCTCGTCTCCCACGACCGCTACTTCATCAGCCGGGTGGCCAATCGGATCGTTGAGCTGCGCGATGGAGAGCTGGTGCTCTACAGGGGCGACTACGCCTACTACGAGCAAAAGAAACTGGAGGAGGCCGCCGCCGCCGAGGCCGAGCGCCAGGAGCGTGAACGGCTCGCCCAGCGGGAACAGAACCGGCGCCGCCAGCAGCAGCGCCAGGAGCAGCGCCGCGCCGGGCGCCGCGGCAGCGGCGAGGAGAACCAGGAGGCCGCCCAGGCCAGCTGAAGCCCCCCCCTCTGACGGGTCGCGATCCCCTGACAGCCAGGCCCCGAGACCGCCGAGAGGAACGCCTCAGGCCGCGTCCAGGCCAGCATTCACTGACAGAGCGCTTAACTGTGTGGCCGCTGATACGTGAGCCCTTGAAACAGTTTGTAGCTTCATGGCGTCCTCATCGACCCCCCTTCTCGTCATGACGGAACCCCTCGCCCTCAGCCTCGGCCAGCAATTTGAGATCGAGCGGATGAATCGGGCCATCGATGCCACCTGCGATCCCGAGGCCCTGCGGGGCATCGCCAAGCAACTGCTCCAGGCCTGGCACAGCCAGAAAGCTGCCACCCAGTGGGTGATGCGTCAGCAGCTGGGGGGTCCGAGCCGCGTCGCGCCCGAGGAACTGCGTGGTGCCGGTCTTCAGGGTTCGAGCTGAGCCGGTTTTCTGAGGCTCAACAAGCCGGGCGACCGTCAGCAGCACCACCGGTCCCCCCGCCCTGGGCGTTACGTCCACCCCCCCCAACGCCCCGGCCCGGG